>NZ_JBFBBK010000022.1:62281-149204 GCF_040682635.1 Streptomyces sp. NPDC051133 | reverse complement strand
GGAGGCGCCGCCCGTCGGATTACCCGGCGGGGAGCTGGGCACAACGGATGCAGGCCCGCTGCGCGGGGGGTGCGGGCGGGCGAATCGGGCGGTGTGCCCCGTTGCCGCGGGACTCAAGTCGATTTATCGTCCCAGCACGCGATGCGCGAGCAAGATCACAATATGTGAAGGGGTCGCGGCCATGGTGGCGAAAAGGACCGCCGTACAGCAGCCGGCGACCGGTCGGCCCAGTGGCGCGACCGCCTCCGGTGGTGGGGCCGAGGGAGTGGCCGGGAGGAAGAGCACGCGCGCGGGGACCGGGAAGAAGACGGCCGCGAAGGAGGCCGCGGCGCACGAGACGGCCGTGCGGAAGACGGCCGCCAAGAGGACCGCCACCACGGTCCCCCGGAACACCGACGCCCGGAACACCGGCGCCCGGAACGCCGACGCCCGGAAGACGGCCGCCGGGCGGACCACGTCGCCGGACACGGCCGCCGGGGAGGCCGCCGCGCAGGAGACGGCCGCGCGGAAGGTGCCGGCCGGGAAGGCGCCCGCGGAGAAGCACGTGGCCGACGACGGAGCGGGGAAGAAGATCCCGGCGAAGAAGGTTCCGGCGAAGAAGGGTCCCGCGAAGAAGGCGGTGGCCGAGGAGACGGCCGTCGAGGAGGCGGCAGCGCGGCACGCGGTCACGGGGAGGAAGGCGGCCACGGGCAGGACGGCGGCCACGGGGACGACGGCCGCCGGGAAGGCGGTCGCCGCGAAACCGGCCAGGAAGGCACAGGCCAGGAAGGCGGTCGCGAAGAAGGCCGGCGGTGAGACGCCGGCCGGTGGGGCCGCCGCCTCGGCGGCGGCCGACAAGAGCACGGCCAAGAAAGCGGGCGCGGCTCGGGCCGCGAAGCAGACGGGAGCCACGACAGTGGTTGCGAAGAAGACTCCTGGCACGGCCACGGCCAAGACCGCCGTCCCCAAGGCACGGATCGGCGCGGCGGACCCGGGCGAACTCGCGGTCCGCCCCGGCGAGGATCCGTGGACCGCGGAAGAGGTCGGCGAGGCCCGCGCGGAGCTGCAGTCCGAGACGGAGCGGCTGCGGGAGGAGATCAGCTCGTCCGAGGCGTCGCTGGTCGGCCTCATGCGGGACTCCGGGGACGGCGCCGGCGACGACCAGGCCGACACCGGCACCAAGAACATCACGCGCGAGCACGAGCTGGCGCTGGCCGCCAACGCACGCGAGATGCTGACCCAGACCGAGCGCGCCCTGGAGCGGCTGGACGCGGGTACCTACGGCCTGTGCGAGAACTGCGGCAACCCCATCGGCAAGGCCCGGATGCAGGCCTTCTCGCGGGCCACCCTGTGCGTGGAGTGCAAACAGAAGCAGGAACGCCGCTCCTGAGCGTGAGGGCCCGCCGGGGCGTGCCGTACTCTCGTCCTCAGTCAGGCACCTAGGTTGAGGGACTCACGTGGCAGAGGCGGAGCGCATCATCGGTACGCCGGACACCCCGGACGACGGCGGCGAGCAGGGGGTTCCGGCGCAGCGGCGGAGCGGCCGCGGGCGCCGGATCGCCGTGCTGTTCGCGGTGGCCGCGTTCGCGTACGCCCTCGACCTGATCAGCAAGACGCTCGTGGTCGCCAGGCTGGAGGGCCACGCTCCGATCAAGCTGGTCGGCGAGTGGCTGGAGCTGCACGCCATCCGCAACCCGGGCGCGGCCTTCGGCTTCGGCGCCGCCTTCACGGTGATCTTCACGCTGATCGCCGCGGCGGTGATCGTGGTGATCATCCGGCTGGCCCGCAAGCTCTACAGCTTCCCCTGGGCGATCGCGCTCGGGCTGCTCCTCGGCGGCGCGCTCGGCAACCTCACCGACCGTGTCTTCCGGGCGCCCGGCGTCTTCGAGGGCGAGGTCGTGGACTTCATCGCGCCCAAGGGCTTCGCGGTGTTCAACCTCGCCGACTCGGCGATCGTGTGCGGCGGCATCCTGATCGTGCTGCTGTCCTTCCGCGGCCTGGACCCGGACGGCACGGTCCACAAGGACTGAAGCACCGGGACGCCGAGTGGCGGGGCGCCGGATCCGGGGCACTTGTCCACAGGCTCGTGCGGGGGTGCCGGAACCGTCCGGCATACTCGACGGGTGAGCACGATTCCCGAGATCCGTACCCTGCCCGTGCCCGACGGCCTGGAGGGCGAGCGCGTCGACGCCGCCATCTCCCGCATGTTCGGCTTCTCCCGCACGAAGGCGGCGGAGCTGGCCGCGGCCGGCAAGGTCCAGGTCGACGGCACGGTGGTCGGCAAGTCCGAGCGGGTGCGCGGCGGCGCCTGGCTCGAGGTCGAGATGCCGCAGGCGCCCGCGCCGGTGCAGGTGGTCGCCGAGCCGGTCGAGGGCATGGAGATCGTGCACGACGACGAGGACGTGGTCGTGATCGTCAAGCCGGTCGGCGTGGCCGCGCACCCGTCGCCGGGCTGGAGCGGTCCCACCGTCATCGGCGGTCTCGCCGCCGCCGGCTACCGGATCTCCACCTCCGGCGCCGCCGAGCGCCAGGGCATCGTGCACCGCCTCGACGTCGGCACCTCGGGCCTGATGGTGGTCGCCAAGTCGGAGCGCGCGTACACCTCGCTCAAGCGCCAGTTCAAGGAGCGCACGGTCGACAAGCGTTACCACACCCTGGTCCAGGGCCACCCGGACCCGACGAGCGGGACCATCGACGCGCCCATCGGCCGCCACCCGAACCACGACTACAAGTGGGCGGTCACGGCCGAGGGCAAGCCCTCCGTGACGCACTACGACCTCGTCGAGGCGTTCCGCGCCGCGTCCCTGCTGGACGTGAAGCTGGAGACCGGCCGCACCCACCAGATCCGCGTCCACATGGCCGCTCACCGCCACCCCTGCGTCGGCGACCTCACCTACGGCGCCGACCCCACCCTGGCCAAGCGGCTGCGCCTGACCCGCCAGTGGCTGCACGCCGTCCGGCTCGGCTTCGAGCACCCGGGGGACGGCCGGTGGGTGGAGTTCGAGAGCGTCTACCCCGAGGACCTGCAGCAGGCCCTCGACCAGGTCCGCGAGGAGACATGGGCGTGAGCGGGCCGTACACCGTCCGGGTCGCCGAGGACCCGGCCGACCGCGAGGCCTGCTTCGCGGTCCGCAAGGAGGTCTTCGTCGTCGAGCAGGGTGTCGCCGAGGACATCGAGTACGACGCCTACGACGCCGTCGCCGTCCATGTGCTGGCGGTCCGCGAGGACGGCGTACCGCTCGGCACCGGGCGGCTGCTGCACGGCGAGGCGGCGGCCGGGAAGACCGGCGGGGACCCGTCGGTGGGTTCCCTGGGACGGCTCGCCGTCTCCCGGGAGGCGCGCGGCCTCGGGGTCGGCGCGGCCCTGGTGCGGGCCATCGAGGACGCGGCACACGCGCGTGGCCTCACGGCGGTGGACCTGCACGCGCAGACCCAGGCCCTGGGCTTCTACGAGCGCCTGGGCTACGTGGCCTACGGCCCGGAGTTCCGGGACGCGGGCCTGCCGCACCGGGCGATGCGCCGCGCCCTCTAGCAGCGCGCTTCCCCGGTGGAGGCCGTGGCAGGCTTGAGGTCCGCCGTGTGATCGTCGACCCCCGGAGCGCCGGCCGTGGACCAGTTGGCTCTGTTGTTCGCCCTGCTGCTCGGGGCCCTGGTGAGCGTCCCGGTGGGTGACCGGTTCGGGGTGCCGGCGCCGGTGCTGATGACGCTGTTCGGCGGGGCGCTGGCGGTGGCCGACTTCGTGCCCAACGTGAACATCCCGCCCGAGCTGATCCTGCCCGGGCTGCTGCCGCCGCTGCTCTACGCCGCCGTACGGCGCACCTCCTGGCGGCAGTTCGCCGCCAACGTCCGCCCGATCTTCCTGCTGGCCGTCGCCCTGGTCTTCGTGACGACGGTGTGCGTGGCCGCCGTCGCCCAGGCGATCGTGCCCGGACTGCCGGTCGCCGCCGCCGTCGCGCTCGGCGCGCTGATCGCCCCGCCCGACCCGGTCGCCGCGACCAGCGTCGCCGGGCAGCTGGGGCTGCCGCGCCGGCTGGTGTCGATCCTGGAGGGCGAGGGGCTGTTCAACGACGTCACGGCCATCGTGCTCTACCACGTCGCGATCGCCGCCGCCCTCAGCGGCACGTTCTCGCCCTGGCAGGCGGGCCTCGACCTCGTGCTGTCCGCCGTCGTCGCGGTGGCCGTCGGCCTGGTGCTGGGCTGGGGCGCCAACAAGCTCATGGATCTGCTGGGCGACCCGACTCTGCAGATCGGCATGACCCTGCTGGTGCCGTACGCCTCCTACGTGCTCGCCGAGAAGCTGCACGGCTCCGGGGTGCTCGCGGTGCTCACCACGGCGCTGTTCCTCGCCGAGTACGCCACCGACGCCGACGACGTGATGACCCGGCTGGCCGGGCACACCTTCTGGGACATCATCGACACGCTCGTCACGGGTGTCGCTTTCGGCCTCATCGGCCTCGAACTGCACAACGCCATCCGCACGGCGCAGGGACGCTGGGGCCAGCTCCTCGGCTGGGCCGCCGCCGTGGTGGGCGTGGTGATCGTCGTACGGCTGCTGTGGCTGCTGCCCGCGACCTGGCTGACCAAGCGGCTGCACGCCCGCCGGGACTACGACGAGGAGATCCCGGTGAGCTGGCGGGAGACCGTGGTGATGTGGTGGTCCGGGATGCGCGGGGTGGCCTCGGTGGCGCTGGTGCTCGCGATTCCGCTGAAGACCGACACCGGGGCGCCGTTCCCGCAGCGGGACGTCCTCGTCTTCATCGCCTTCGGGGTGATCATCGTCACCCTCGTGCTGCAGGGGCTGACGCTGCCCTGGCTGGTGCGGCGGCTGGGGGTGCGGGCCGACTCCGAGCGGGAGAAGGAGTTCGAGAAGGAGCTGGCGGTGCGGGCGGCGAAGGCCGCGAAGCGGCGGCTGCGGGAGATCGAACAGGTCGAGGAGCTGCCCGACGAACTGTCCGAGCAGATGCTGCGGCGCGCCTTCGAGATCGGGATCAGGATCAGCCCGGACATGGGGGAGGAGGAGCGCCGGGAGGCGCAGCACCAGCGGGTCCGGCGGCTGAAGCGGGTGCGGCGCATCCAGGCGGAGATGCTGAGCGCCGCCCGGCACGCGGTGCTGGCCGCGCGCAGCGAGCCGGGTGCGGACCCGGAGATCGTGGACCGGGTGCTCCGCCATCTCGACGTGCGCAGCCTGCGGTGATCCGCACGGGGCGCGTGCCGTCAGCCGCGGCCCGTGCGGGGGAAGTCGTAGGCCTTGCGCAGGGAGGTGCCGTCGGGCGGCGGGATGCGGGTCGGGGGGTGCACGGCCTCCGAGGTGTTCACGCGGGGGAGGGCGTAGGGGTGCTCCGTCGACAGCCAGGTGATCATCTGCTCGCGGACCGTGACCCGTACCGTCCAGATGTCGTCGGCGTCCTTCGCGGTCACCAGGGCGCGCACCTGGAGGGTGTTCGGTGTGGTGTCCGTCACCACCAGGCCGTAGGCGCGGCCGTCCCAGGCCGGGCACTGGCGCAGGATGTCGCGCAGCTTCTCGCGCATCGCCTCGACCGGCGCGCTGTGGTCCAGGTGCCAGTAGACGATGCCCGTCATCTGCGGGGTGCCGCGGGACCAGTTCTCGAACGGCTTGGAGGTGAAGTACGACACCGGCATGGTGATCCGCCGCTCGTCCCAGGTCCGTACCGTCAGGAAGGTGAGGGTGATCTCCTCGACGGTGCCCCACTCGCCGTCGACCACGACGGTGTCGCCTATGCGCACCATGTCGCCGAAGGCGATCTGCAGCCCCGCGAACATGTTCGACAGCGTCGACTGGGCGGCGACACCGGCGATGGCGGCGATGATGCCCGCCGAGGCCAGCAGGGAGGCGCCCGCCGCGCGCATCGCCGGGAACGTCAGCAGCATCGAGGCGGCGGCCACGACGATGACGATCGCGGACACCACCCGCATGATCAGTTCCACCTGGGTGCGCACCCGGCGCACCCGGGCCGCGTCGCGGTGGGCGCGCGCGTAGCGGGTGTAGGTGGTCTCGACGATCGCCGCGGCGATCCGGATCACCAGCCAGGCGGCCGATCCGATCAGCGTCAGGGTCAGCGTCCGGCCGATGCCGACCTGGTGCCGCTCCAGCAGCTTCGCCTGGTCGTACGAGCCGCGCAGCAGGGCGGCCCAGAGCACGAGCTGGTAGGGGATGCGGGCACGGCGCAGCAGCCCCCACAGGGGGCTGTCGTGATTCCGTTCGTCGGCCTTGCACAGCAGTCGGTCGGTGCCCCAGCCGATGGCCAGGGTCAGCAGCACCGAGCCGCCGAGCACGATCAGGGGGCGGAGTACGGCATCCATGCCTCCGCTCCTAACCGGCGCGCGGCGGGCATGAACATGTGAGTTCGGCGCGATCCTGGGTAAGGCGGCACCGGCACTGTCGTACCCGGCTGGCACCATGGCCTCATGAACATCATGCTCTTTCACTCGACCTACGGGCTCAGGCCCGCGGTGCGCGACGCGGCGGACCGGCTGCGCGCGGCGGGCCACGAGGTGTGGACGCCGGATCTCTTCGAGGGGCGCACGTTCGACACCGTCGAGGAGGGCATGGAGTTCAAGGAGCACATCGGCAAGGAGGAGCTGCTGAAGCGGGCCGTGCTCGCGGCGGCGCCGTACTCCGACCGCGGGCTGGTGTACGCCGGGTTCTCGCTCGGCGCCTCCGTCGCCCAGACCCTGGCGCTCGGTGACGACAAGGCGCGCGGACTGCTGCTCCTGCACGGCACCTCGGACATCGCGCCGACGGCGCAGGTGGACGAGCTGCCGGTACAGCTGCATGTGGCGGAGCCGGACCCGTTCGAGACGGACGACTGGCTGACCGCCTGGTATCTGCAGATGGGCCGGGCCGGCGCCGACGTGGAGGTCTACCGGTACGCCGGGGCCGGCCACCTCTACACCGACCCCGGCCTGCCGGACTACGACCGCGAGGCCGCCGAGGCCACCTGGAGAGTGGCGCTCGGCTTCCTCGAAGGGCTGCAGACCGCCTAGCCGACGGTCAGGGGCATGTCAGCCCGGGTAGCACTCCTTGGGCGGGTGGACCAGCGACTGGAAGTGGCCGGACCAGACCCAGGCCGGAGGCTGGGAGTCGTAGATCCTGAACCACAGGGCCCCCGAGGGGGTCTTGCTGGTCGAGCACGCGATCCGCAGGGTCGCCTTGTACGGCTCCACGTGGCTTCTGTGGGACGAGTCCCTGGGCTCGCTGTAGATGGGGGCGCCGTGGACGTCCCACACGGTCAGGTTGACGAAGGCCGGCGCCGCCGAAGCCTCCGGCGCCTGCACGACGGAGGCGAGCCCGGCGAAGGCCATCGCGGCCGCGACCGTCGCGGTTTTCTTCAAGGCACCTTGGGGGGTGGCCATGTGTCTCCTATCGGGATCATGGTGACGAACCGTCACCTACACCGTCTGACGTAGGAAACCTGGTGCGGGTTGCCTCGACCGGCGCCGGAGACCGCGGCTACACCGGGTCGTAGGTCCGCTCGACCTTCTGCGTGCCGCTGCGGGTGCGGTAGGAACGCACCCACTTGGACGTCGCGTTCGGGTCGGTGCGGTCGGACAGGACGTAGTAGTCCATCTGCGCCCGGGCGGTGGTGATGTCCAGGACGCCGTAGCCGTGCCGGTCGGTGTCCACCCAGTGGACGTGCCGGTTGGCGGCCTCGATGACGGGCGCGGTGACCGCGGAGACGGTGCCCTCGGGGACCTTCACGATGTCGTCGAGGTTGTCGGAGGTCACCGAGGTCACCACGAACTCGGTGGCGGCCGACGCCGACAGCGGGTAGGTGCCCGCGTCCACCGGCACGTCGTTGGCCCACGCCATGTGGATGTCACCGGTCAGGAAGACGGTGTTGCCGATGGCGTTCGAGCGCAGGTGGTCCAGGACTTCGCGGCGGTCGTGCGTGTAGCCGTCCCACTGGTCGGTGTTGATGCCGATGCCGTCCTGCGGCAGGCCGAGCAGCTTGGCGAGCGGCTTGAGCAGGTCGGCGGTGAGGGAGCCGATGACGAACGGCGCGATCATCACCGAGTTCCCGACCAGCCGCCACTTGGTGTCGGAGGCCTTCAACCCGGCCTTCAGCCAGTCGAGTTGGGCACGCCCGGTGATGGTCCGGTTCGCGTCGTCCACCGAGCCGCTGGCCGTGGTGGCCTGCTGGGAGCGGAAGGAGCGCAGGTCCAGCAGGGACAGGTCGGCCAGCTTGCCGAAGCGCAGCCGCCGGTAGGTGGTGCCCTCGACGGCCGGGCGCACCGGCATCCACTCGAAGTAGGCCTGCTTGGCCGCGGCCTTGCGGGCCGTCCAGGTGCCCTCGGCGCCCTCGGTGTGGTTGACCGCGCCGCCCGACCAGGCGTTGTCGGCGAACTCGTGGTCGTCCCAGATCGCGATGACCGGTGCCTTCAGGTGCAGCGCCTGCAGGTCGGGGTCGGTCTTGTACTTGGCGTGCCGGATCCGGTAGTCGGCGAGCGTGATGATCTCGTTCGCGGGCGCGTGCGGCCGTACGACCGTGCCGCGGGCCGCGTACTCGCCGGACTTGTACTCGTAGATGTAGTCGCCGAGGTGCAGCCAGGCGTCCAGGTCGCCCCGCGCCGCGAGGTGACGGTAGGCGGAGAAGTAGCCGCCCTCCCAGTTGGCGCAGGAGACCACGCCGAAGCGGAGACCGCTGACGTCCGCGTTCTGCGCCGGCGCGGTGCGGGTGCGCGCCGCCGGGGAGTCGGTGCCGCCGGCCGAGAAGCGGAACCAGTAGTCGGTCGCCGGCTCCAGGCCGCGGATGTCGGCCTTCACGGTGTGGTCGGAGGCGGCCGTCGCGGTGGTGGAGCCCTTGGCGACGATGCTGGTGAACGCCTTGTCCCGGGCGACGACCCAGCTCACCTCGGTGTCCGGGCCGACCCCGGAGCCGGGTATCGCCGCCGGGGTCGGGGTCACCCGGGTCCACAGCAGGACACCGTCGGGCAGCGGGTCGCCGGAGGCGACTCCGTGCAGGAAGGCGGGGGCGTCCGTGGCGGCGCGGGCCGGCAGCGCGGCGGCCAGCGGGCCGGCCAGGACAGCGGTCGCCGCCGCGGCCTTGACGACCGAACGGCGGCGGGGGGAGAGGGCGCCGAGGCCCTTGGGTGCCTCGGATGATCTGTATCGACTGGTCACGACCGATCAGGTTACTGATCGGTATGCGCGAGAGCGGGCGAACTCCGAAAGTTCGCCCGCTCTTCACTCCGGGTCCGGCTTGTGCGGGGCCGTCAGCCCTTGAGGACCGCGTCGAGGGCCTTGTTGAACTCGGCCGGGTTCGACGGCGCGTTCTTGCCGTCGGCGCCCGTCAGCGTCTTGCCGTCCATCTTCAGGGTCGGGGTGCCCTGGATCTTGTCCTTGTCGAAGATCTTCGACTCCTCCAGCGCCCACCGGTCGTAGGTGCCGTCCTTCACGGCCTTCTGGAACGCCGCGTTGCCCTTCAGCGCGGGGACCATGTCGGCGATCTTGAGCAGGTAGGCGTCGTCCTTGAACTTGTCGTCGGTCTCCTCGGGGTGCCACTTCGTCGAGTACATCGCCGTCTTGTACTCGAGGAACGCCTCCGGGCTGACGTTGAGCGCGGCGCCGAGCGCGCTGAGCGCGTTCTTGGAACCCACGCCGGGCAGGTTCCTGTCGAGGAAGGTGGCGCCGACGTACTGGAGCTTGAACGTGCCGTTGTCGATGTCCTTCTTCACCGTCGGGCCGACGCTCTGCTCGAACGCGGCGCAGACCGGGCAGCGCGGGTCCTCGTAGATGGTGAGGGTCTTCTTGGCGGTGCTCTTGCCGATGACGACGATCGTGCCGTCCGCCCCGGTGGTGTTGGCCGGCTTGACCAGAGGCTTGGTCTTCGCGGCGTCCCAACCGGTGGGCTTGTTCATTTGGATGACCGCGTAGCTGATGCCGAAGACGGCGGCCAGGACGGCCGCCGCCGAGGCCGCCACGATGACTGTCCGCTTGGTCTTGTCGCGTTTGGCCTGCCGCTCGCGCTCCTGGCGCAGCCGCTCCCGGGCCGCCGTCTTCGCCGTCTGACTGTTCCGCTTGCTCATAGGGGTGATCTCCATGGGGGACGCGCACATGCCGTACGCGGAATACGTGAGGGGGACCGGAGGTGCTCAGGCCTCGCCGCTCAGCCGGCGGCGAGAGCGGGCGAGCACGGCGGTCCACGCCGTCCCAGGGAGTGCGCGAGAAGCCGGTCGCGGGCGGCGGCGCGGCGCGGGGCCGGGCGCGGCAGCCGGCGGGCCGGGGCCGGCGTCCCGGCGACCACGGCCGCCGCGAGCTGCAGCGGCCGGAAGGTGGTGGCGGCGACCGCGCGCAGCAGCTGGGTCAGCGCCCGCTCGCCCCGGCCCAGCCAGGCGGCGGCGAGCAGGCCCACGCCCACGTGCGCGGCGAGCAGCACCCAGGCCGCCGCCGGGCTGGCGTGCGAGAGCAGCGCCTCGGGCCGGCCGTGGGCCCCGGTCACCTGGGCCAGGGGTGTGCCGACCGCACCGCCCTCGCACAGCACCTTGAAGCCGAAGGCGTGCAGCGGCCCGGCGACCGGGCCGCCCGCGCGGCCGTAGCAGGCGTGCTGGCCCGTGGTGAACACCGTGTCGGCGGCCAGCTCCAGCGGGACGAGCAGGGCCGCGATCCGGCCGAAGCCGCGCTCGCGGCCCGCCAGCGCGTACGCCGTGGCGAAGACTCCGGCGGCGACCGCGCCCACGGTCGCCGGCGGCAGCGGGGCCCGGGACAGCAGCACGTGCGACGCGGTGCTGAGCGTCACGACGAAGGCCGTGAACAGCACCGCGCGCACGGTTCTGAGCTGAGTCCCGGATATGTCCATGGTGAAGGGAGAGTCTGTCACGTAGGCGGTTAAGAGACCCCTAAAGGGTGCCTGTGAGACGTGAAGGTCACAGCCCCGGGATCCGGCCGTTGCGGAACAGGTCGACGAAGATCTGGTGGTCCGCACGCGCGCGTGCGCCGTAGCGGTGCGCGAAGTCCACCAGGAGGGGCGCGAAGCCCTCCTCGTCGGCCGCGAGGGCCGCGTCGATGGCCCGCTCGGTGGAGAACGGCACCAGGGACTCCCCGGAGGTGTCGTCCGCAGCCGCGTGCATGGTGGCGGTGGCCCGGCCCAGATCGGCGACGACGGCCGCGATCTCCTCCGGGTCGTCGATGTCGCCCCAGTCCAGGTCGACCGCGTACGGCGAGACCTCGGCGACCAGCTGGCCGGAGCCGTCCAGCTCGGTCCAGCCCAGCCACGGGTCGGCGTGCGCCTGCAGGGCGCGCTGGGAGATCACCGTGCGGTGGCCCTCGTGCTGGAAGTAGCCCGCGATCGCCGGGTCCGTGATGTGCCGGGAGACGGCCGGGGTCTGGGCCTGCTTGATGTAGATCACGACGTCGTTCTCCAGGGCGTCGCTGTGCCCCTCCAGGAGGATGTTGTACGAGGGCAGGCCGGCCGAGCCGATGCCGATGCCCCGGCGGCCGACGACGTCCTTCACCCGGTAGGAGTCCGGACGGGCCAGGGACGAGTCCGGCAGCGTCTCCAGATAGCCGTCGAAGGCCGCCAGCACCTTGTAGCGGGTCGCCGCGTCCAGCTCGATGGAGCCGCCGCCCGGCGCGAAGCGGCGCTCGAAGTCGCGGATCTCGGTCATCGACTCCAGCAGCTCGAAACGGGTCAGCGAACGGGCGGCCCGCAGGGCGCCCAGCAGCGGGCCCTCGGCGGTGTCCAGCGTGAACGGCGGCACCTCGTCGCTCTTGGCGCCCGTGGCCAGCGCGTGGACGCGCTCGCGGTAGGCGGCCGCGTAGACCGTCACCAGCTCGGTGATCTGCTCGTCGCTGAGCGCCTTCGCGTACCCGATCAGCGCGACGGAGGCCGAGAAGCGCTTGAGGTCCCAGGTGAACGGGCCGACGTAGGCCTCGTCGAAGTCGTTGACGTTGAAGACCAGCCGGCCGTTGGAGTCCATGTACGTGCCGAAGTTCTCCGCGTGCAGGTCGCCGTGGATCCACACGCGCGAGGTTCGGTCGTCCAGGTACGGGCCGCCCCGCTTCTCGGCGTCGAGGTCGTGGTAGAAGAGGCACGCCGTACCCCGGTAGAACGCGAAGGCCGAGGCCGCCATCTTCCGGAACTTGACCCGGAACGCGGCCGGGTCGGCGGCCAGGAGCCGGCCGAAGGCGGTGTCGAAGACGGCGAGGATCTCCTCGCCGCGCTGCTCGTCGTTGAGCTGGGGGACCGGCATCGCGGGGTGCCTCCTGGTGCTTTTCGTGTACGACAGCGTTTCTGCCGTACCCAACGCACGAAGGTACGTGGGAGTGCCCGTCGGGTGTCAGTCCCGAGGCATAGACTTCGACGCTGACCCCAGAACTGTCCGCCGCCCCGTCGCCCAGTGTTTCCGTTGGAGGCCATACCGTGTCAAAGCCGCCCTTCACGCACCTGCACGTCCACACCCAGTACTCGCTGCTGGACGGTGCCGCGCGGCTCAAGGACATGTTCGAAGCCTGCAACGAGATGGGCATGACGCACATCGCCATGTCCGACCACGGCAACCTCCACGGGGCGTACGACTTCTTCCATTCCGCGAAGAAGGCCGGAGTCACCCCGATCATCGGGATCGAGGCGTATGTCGCCCCCGAGTCGCGGCGCAACAAGCGCAAGATCCTCTGGGGCCAGCCGCACCAGAAGCGGGACGACGTCTCCGGTTCGGGCGGTTACACCCACAAGACGATGTGGGCCGTGAACAGGACCGGCCTGCACAACCTCTTCCGGCTCTCGTCCGACGCCTACGCCGAGGGCTGGCTGCAGAAGTGGCCCCGGATGGACAAGGAGACCATCTCCCAGTGGTCCGAGGGCATCGTCGCCTCCACCGGCTGCCCCTCCGGCGAGGTCCAGACCCGGCTGCGCCTCGGCCACTTCGACGAGGCCCTGAAGGCCGCCGCCGACTACCAGGACATCTTCGGCAAGGACCGGTACTTCCTGGAGCTGATGGACCACGGCATCGAGATCGAGCGCCGGGTCCGTGACGGCCTGCTGGAGATCGGCAAGAAGCTCGGCATCCCGCCGCTGGTCACCAACGACTCGCACTACACGTACGCGCACGAGGCGGGGGCGCACGACGCCCTGCTGTGCATCCAGACCGGCAAGAACCTCTCCGACCCGGACCGCTTCAAGTTCGACGGCACCGGCTACTACCTGAAGTCCACGGACGAGATGTACGCCATCGACTCCTCGGACGCCTGGCAGGAGGGCTGCGCCAACACGCTCCTGGTCGCCGAGATGGTCGACACCACCGGCATGTTCGAGGCGAAGAACCTCATGCCGAAGTTCGACATCCCCGACGGCTACACCGAGGTGACCTGGTTCAAGGAGGAGGTCCGCCGCGGCATGGAGCGCCGCTTCCCCGGCGGCGTCCCCGAGGACCGCCAGAAGCAGGCCGACTACGAGATGGACGTCATCATCCAGATGGGGTTCCCGGGCTACTTCCTCGTGGTCGCCGACTTCATCATGTGGGCCAAGAACAACGGCATCGCGGTCGGCCCCGGCCGAGGCTCCGCGGCCGGCTCGATCGTCGCCTACGCCATGGGCATCACCGACCTCGACCCGATCCCGCACGGCCTGATCTTCGAGCGGTTCCTCAACCCCGAGCGCGTCTCCATGCCCGATGTCGACATCGACTTCGACGAGCGCCGGCGCGTCGAGGTGATCCGGTACGTGACCGAGAAGTACGGCGCCGACAAGGTCGCCATGATCGGCACCTACGGCAAGATCAAGGCCAAGAACGCGATCAAGGACTCCGCGCGCGTGCTGGGCTATCCGTACGCCATGGGCGACCGGCTCACCAAGGCGATGCCCGCCGACGTCCTCGGCAAGGGCATCGACCTGAACGGCATCACCGACCCCTCGCACCCGCGCTACGGCGAGGCGGGCGAGATCCGCGGGATGTACGAGAACGAGCCGGACGTGAAGAAGGTCATCGACACCGCCAAGGGCGTCGAGGGCCTGGTCCGGCAGATGGGCGTGCACGCCGCCGGCGTGATCATGTCCAGCGAGACCATCACCGAGCACGTCCCGGTCTGGGTCCGGCACACCGACGGCGTGACCATCACCCAGTGGGACTACCCGAGCTGTGAGTCGCTCGGCCTGCTGAAGATGGACTTCCTGGGCCTGCGCAACCTCACGATCATGGACGACGCGGTCAAGATGGTGAAGGCCAACAAGGGCCTCGACATCGACCTGCTGTCCCTGCCGCTCGACGACCCCACGACCTTCGAGCTGCTCCAGCGCGGCGACACCCTCGGCGTCTTCCAGTTCGACGGCGGCCCCATGCGGTCCCTGCTGCGGCTGATGAAGCCGGACAACTTCGAGGACATCTCCGCCGTCTCCGCGCTCTACCGTCCCGGCCCGATGGGCATGGACTCGCACACCAACTACGCGCTGCGCAAGAACAAGCTCCAGGAGATCACCCCGATCCACAAGGAGCTGGAAGAGCCCCTGGAAGAGGTCCTCGCCGTCACCTACGGCCTGATCGTCTACCAGGAGCAGGTGCAGAAGGCCGCCCAGATCATCGCGGGCTACTCGCTCGGCGAGGCCGACATCCTGCGCCGTGTGATGGGCAAGAAGAAGCCCGAGGAACTGGCGAAGAACTTCGTGCTCTTCCAGGAGGGCGCGCGCAAGAAGGGGTACAGCGACGAGGCCATCCAGGCACTGTGGGACGTGCTGGTCCCGTTCGCCGGCTACGCCTTCAACAAGGCGCACTCCGCCGCGTACGGCCTGGTCTCGTACTGGACGGCGTACCTCAAGGCGAACTACCCCGCCGAGTACATGGCCGCGCTCCTGACCTCCGTGAAGGACGACAAGGACAAGTCGGCGATCTACCTCAACGAGTGCCGCCGCATGGGCATCAAGGTGCTCCCGCCGAACGTCAACGAGTCGGTGCACAACTTCGCCGCCCAGGGCGACGACGTGATCCTCTTCGGCCTCGAAGCCGTGCGCAACGTCGGCACCAACGTGGTCGAGTCGATCATCAAGAGCCGCAAGGCGAAGGGCAAGTACGCCTCCTTCCCCGACTACCTCGACAAGGTCGACGCGGTCGCCTGCAACAAGCGCACCACGGAGTCGCTGATCAAGGCCGGCGCCTTCGACACCATGGGCCACACCCGCAAGGGGCTCACGGCGCAGTACGAGCCGATGATCGACAACGTGGTCGCGGTCAAGCGCAAGGAGGCCGAGGGCCAGTTCGACCTGTTCGGCGGCATGGGCGAGGAGACCAGCAGCGAGCCGGGCTTCGGGCTCGACGTGCAGTTCACCGACGAGGAGTGGGACAAGACCTATCTGCTCGCCCAGGAGCGGGAGATGCTCGGTCTGTACGTCTCCGACCACCCGCTCTTCGGCCTGGAGCACGTGCTGTCCGACAAGGCCGACGCGGGCATCGCCCAGCTCACCGGCGGTGAGCACGCGGACGGCGCGGTCGTCACCATCGGCGGCATCATCTCGGGCCTGCAGCGCAAGATGACCAAGCAGGGCAACGCCTGGGCGATCGCCACCGTCGAGGACCTCGCGGGCTCCATCGAGTGCATGTTCTTCCCGGCGACCTACCAGCTGGTGTCGACCCAACTCGTCGAGGACGCCGTGGTGTTCGTCAAGGGGCGGCTCGACAAGCGCGAGGACGTGCCCCGGCTCGTCGCCATGGAGCTGATGGTCCCGGACCTGTCCAACGCGGGCACCAACGCGCCCGTGATCCTCACCATCCCGGCCACCAGGGTCACTCCGCCCATGGTCAGCCGGCTCGGCGAGATCCTCAGCCACCACAAGGGCGACAGCGAGGTCCGGATCAAGCTCCAGGGCCCGCGCAAGACCACCGTGCTGCGCCTGGACCGGCACCGGGTCAAGCCCGATCCGGCGCTCTTCGGCGACCTGAAGGTGCTGCTCGGCCCGTCCTGCCTGGCCGGCTGAGCCGGCCGTGCGCGAAGGGGCGCACCCGTGACGGGTGCGCCCCTCCTGTGTGCCTGGGCTTCAACTGCCCTTGACGGGCTTCACATGCCCTTTAGTTGTGGCCGAAGCTCTTCTGCTTCTTACGAGCAACATCCGAGGGGTTGCCCGGAGCGTGCATCGAAGGCTCGTGCTCCTCCGACGGACGCGGGGCGCGCTCGTGTGCCTGCTCGGCCTGCGAAGCGCGGTTCTGCGGGCCACCCTGCTTGCGGTTCTTGTTCTTGGCCATGGTGATCTGCCTCCTGAGGGGGATCTAGGGGCCAGGGCCGCGACCAGATTCACATATGCTGACATCAGGCGCATGTCGGACAATTACCGTGTGTGACAGGGGTGGTGGGCGAGCGGGACCCGCAAACGCCACGCCGAAGATCGAGTTCGGGCCGTTAACCCCCGCGCGGTCGGGCAGACTCGAAGGAAGTCCGAAGCAAAGCCTCCCGGGAAGAGGGTGAGTCGCGTGGACCGCTGCATCGTCCTGGTGGACGCCGGGTATCTGCTGGGTGCCGCCGCCAGCCTCCTCGCCGGCGAGCCCTCGCGGTCCCGGATCACCGTCGATCACACCGCGCTGATCCAGGCGCTGCGCGACCGCGCGGAGTCGGAGACCGAGCGCCCCCTGCTGCGCATCTACTGGTTCGACGGCGCCCCCGACCGGGTCCCCCAGCCGGAGCATCGTCGGCTGCGCGTGATGCCCCGGGTCACCGTCCGGCTCGGCGCCCTCACCCGCAGCGACGGACGCTGGGCGCAGAAGGGCGTGGACGCCGCCATGCACGCCGAGCTGACCGAGCTGGCCCGCAACCGCGCCTGCTCCGACATCGTCCTGGTCACCGGCGACGGCGATCTGCTGCCCGGCATGATGGCCGCCAAGGAGCACGGCGTCGCCGTCCACCTCTGGGCCGTCCAGGCCGCCGACGGCGACTACAACCAGTCCGAGGACCTGGTCGCCGAGGCCGACGAGCGGCGCGTCCTCGACCGCGCCTGGATCACCCAGGCCGTCCGCGCCAAG
Source organism: Streptomyces sp. NPDC051133 (assembly GCF_040682635.1). Taxonomy (NCBI): domain Bacteria; kingdom Bacillati; phylum Actinomycetota; class Actinomycetes; order Kitasatosporales; family Streptomycetaceae; genus Streptomyces; species Streptomyces sp. NPDC051133. The sequence goes on along the minus strand of NZ_JBFBBK010000022.1, from coordinate 132,269 downwards.
GAGCTGACCGGCGTCTGCGCGCCGCCGCCCGCGCCCCGCCCCGAGATCGCCGCGATCCTCTCCGCGCCGCTGCCCGAGTCCTCGCTCGGCTCGGCGTCGGAGCGGCCCGCCGAACCGGTCGCGCCGACGGCCGGCGCCGCCGAGAACGGTGCCCAGGAGCGGGTCCCCGCCCCCAAGGGCGTCCCCACCCCCAAGGACCTCGCCGCACTGCGCGCACCCGGCACCCAGTCCGCCCAGCACCCCGCCACCGCGACCCTGCGCTGGTCCTCCGACAAGGGCTGGGTGGACCGGCCGGGCGTGGTCACCGAGCCGCCCGACGTGGCCGCCATGCCGACGCTGGCCCAGCTCACCACGGCCGAGCAGCGGTGGGCCGACCGCGAGGAGGACATCACCACCGTCGGCGGCGACCCGTACGAGGTCGGGCAGGTCTTCGCCCGCCGCTGGATGTCCCGGCTCGGCGAGCAGAACAATCTGCAGAAGCTGTCCCAGCTGTACCCGCGCATCCCGCACCGGATCGACGGGGAGCTGCTGCGCTACGCGGCCCGGTTCGGACTGCTGGCCCACAAGGACGACCAGATCGACGAGCACGACCGTTACGCCATCCGGGCGGGGTTCTGGCGGGAGGTCGACGTTCCGGCCGCCGCCGAGCACGCGAGTACCGGAGAGTGATCCCTTCACCGGTCCCGTACGGAAGTGGCCCCAAAGGCGAGTAAAGGGCCCCGACCCCGTACCCTCGTCCCTTGTGAGTACGCGCGCGGCACAGGCACTTCGGCATGACGCGGTCGTACGCGTGCGCGGGCTCGGCAAGACCTACCCGGCCGTCCGGAGCAGGCGCGGGGCGCCCGGCACCCCCGAGGTACGGGCCACCGACGCGGTCGAGCTGGACGTGCGGCGCGGCGAGATCTTCGGGCTGCTCGGCCCGAACGGCGCCGGCAAGTCCACCCTCGTACGGCAGCTGACCGGGCTGCTGCGGCCGGACACGGGCAGCGTCGAGATCCTCGGCCACGACATCGTGCGGCACCCCGAGCGGGCCGCGCGGATCCTCGCCTACCTGGGCCAGGAGTCCTCCGCCCTGGACGAGCTGACCGTCTCCCTCGCCGCCGAGACCACCGGACGCCTGCGCGGCCTGGACGTGACGCGCGCGCGGGCCGAGCGGGACGCCGTGCTCGAGGAGCTGGGCCTCACCCCGATCGCGGGGCGGGCGCTGAAGAAGCTGTCCGGCGGGCAGCGCAGGCTCGCCTGCTTCGCCGCCGCGCTCGTCGGCGAGCGCCCGCTGCTCGTGCTGGACGAGCCGACCACCGGCATGGACCCGGTGGCCCGGCGCGCGGTGTGGGCCGCCGTGGACCGGCGGCGGGCCGAGCGCGGTACGACGGTGCTGCTGGTCACCCACAACGTCATCGAGGCGGAGACCGTGCTGGACCGGGTCGCCGTCCTCGACCAGGGCCGGGTCATCGCCTGCGACACCCCGGCCGGGCTGAAGGAACAGGTCGCCGGCGAGGTGCGGGTGGAGCTGGTGTGGCGGGAGCGGGCGCCGCTGGAGGTGCCCGAGGTCGCCGGCCTGCGCGAGCGCGCCGTGGAGTCCGGCCGGCGCTGGACCCTGCGGCTCGCCCCCGAGGAGGCCCGCGCCGCCGTCGCCACCGTGACCGGCGGGGCCGCCTTCGCCGCCCTCGACGACTTCACGCTCGCCACGCCCAGTCTGGAGGACGTCTACCTCGCGCTCGGCGGCGCGGCCCGGCAGGGGCTGGTGAAGACGTGAGCGCGGCGGCCGGGCGATGCGTATGGGTGGGTGTGCCGGTCCACATGACCGCCGCAGGGAAGAGGAGCAGCTCGACGTGAGTGTCGTACCCGCGGAGGTTCTGCCGGGCGGTGCCCCGGCCGTGCCGGAGCCGGCACGGGGCGCGGCCGAACTCGGTCCGCCCGCGCGGCTGTGGCCGTCGCTGACGGCCGTGTACCGGGCGCAGCTGTCCCGGGCCCGGGTGGCCCGTATCCCGCTGCTGTTCGTGGCCACCTTCCAGTCCGTCGGCATCGCCGTGATGATGCGCGGTGTCGTCGACAGCGGCTCCGAGGCCCAGTCGGTGGTGGCGGGCTCCTCGGTGCTGGTCGTGGCGTACGTGGCGCTGAACCTGCTCTCGCAGTACTTCGGGCAGCTGCGGGCCAGCGGCGGGCTCGACCACTACGCCACGCTGCCGGTGCCGCCGGCCGCGGTGGTGCTGGGCGCGGCGGCGGCGTACGCCTCCTTCACCGTGCCGGGCACCCTGGTGACCGCCGTCTTCGGATGCGTGCTGTTCGGGCTGCCGCTGTCCAACCTGTGGGTCCTGCTGGCCGTCATCCCGCTCGCCGGGGCCGCGCTGTCCGGGCTCGGCGCCGCCTTCGGTCTGCTCGCGCCGCGGCAGGAACTGGCCACGCTGCTCGGGCAGCTGGGCATGTCGGCGGCGCTGCTGCTCGGTGTGCTGCCGGCCGACCGGATGCCGGAGATCGTCCGGCTGGCCCGGGACCTGCTGCCCTCGACCTACGGCGTGGAGGCGTACGCCCGGACGTTCGGGGCACACCCGGACTGGGCCGTCGTTCTCGTTGACCTGGGGGTGTGTGCCGGTGTCGGAGTCATCTCGCTGGCCGTGGCGACCTGGGCGTACCGCAGGGCCGCCGTCCGGTGACGCGCCGCACGGTGCGACCTGGCACGATGGCAGGGTGACCGCACCGCTGACGCCACCGACGCCACCGCACGACGACTCCTCGCACCAGGTCTGGCAGGCTCCGCCGCCCGCCCAGGGGCCGGCCGGGGGTGCAGACGAACAGGACGGCCCCGGCATGAAGACCGAACTGCGAGAGGCCGCCGTGATCACGGTGGCCGTGGCGCTGAGCGGGGTGCTGCTGGGGCTGCTGTGGTGGTGGCTGGCGCCGCACGTGCCGCTGGTCGGCGACGAGGTCGACAAGAGCTGGGTCGTCTATCTGAAGGACAGCGAGGGCGAACAGGCCATCGGGGTGGACGGAACGTTCACTCTGCTGGCGCTGGCCTTCGGTCTCGTCAGCGCGGTCGCCGTCTTCCTGTTGCGCCGGCGCGGAGGCGTGCCGCTGGTGGTGGCACTCGGCGTCGGCGGACTGCTCGGGTCCCTGCTGGCGTGGCGGCTCGGGGTGTGGCTCGGACCGGAGTCCGATGTGCTGGCGCACGCGAAGGCCGTGGGCAAGGGCGTCACGTTCCCGGCACCCCTGAAGCTCTCGGCGAAGGGCGCCCTGCTGGCCTGGCCGCTCGCCGGGTTGCTGGTGCACCTGGGACTCACGGCACTGTTCGGCCCCCGAGACCCCGAAACGGCATACCCACAACAGCCGTAGCCGCCTGCCCCGGGCTGGGGAGCCCGCAGAACGGAGAGGCCGATGGACCGGGGAAGCCGGGAACCGGGAGGCCGCGAAGCCGGTAGATCGAGAGGGCGCAAAGCCGGGGGCCGTGAAGCCGGGAGGTCGGGGAAACCAGGAGCTCCGGGAACCGGTGGGCCGGCTGGCCTGTGAGGTCCGCCGGGAGGCCCGGGAACCGGCAGCCCGGGTGGCCCGGCAGTCCGGGGATCCGGGAAGCCGCGAAACCGGGAGGCCGGGAAATCCGGGAGGCCGGGAAATCCGGGAGACCGACGAGCCTTGGAACCGAGAGGCCGATGGACCGGGAAACCGGCCGGCGGCTCAGCCTCTGCCGATCGGGGCCAGTACCGCGTCCGTCAGCTTCGCCAGGTCCGTCGGGGGCAGTTCCACCTCCAGTCCTCGCCGGCCCGCCGAGACGCAGATCGTCGCGTGGCCCTCGGCCGAGTCGTCCAGGACCGTCGGGAGCTTCTTGCGCTGGCCGAGCGGGGAGATCCCGCCCCGGACGTAGCCCGTGGTGCGCTCGGCGAGGGCCGGGTCGGCCATGGCCGCCCGCTTGCCGCCGACCGCCGCCGCCAGCGCCTTCAGGTCCAGCGAGCCCGCCACCGGGACCACGCCGACCACCAGGGAGCCGTCGACGTCGGCCACCAGGGTCTTGAACACGCGGTCGGGAGAGACGCCCATCGCCTCCGCCGCCTCCTCGCCGTAGGAGGGGTGGTTCGGGTCGTGGTCGTAGGCGTGGACGGTGAACTCCACGTCCGCGGCGGTCAGGGCCACCGTCGCGGGAGTGCCCCCGGACTGCTGCTGCTTCTTCGACTTCTTCGCCATCAGGGGTGCCCGTTCCTCAGTTCAGACTCGTCGGCGTCCGCGTCAGCTCGAACGCGGGCAACGACGGCAGACTACGGATGATGGCCGTCTCGGAGCGAAGCAGTTTCAGCTCGTCCCGCAGGCGGGAGGCGGTGTCGGGAGCCTGCAGCAGCCGCTGCTTGGTCGGCGTGTCGTGCACCATCGCCGCGGCCACCAGGTACGACACCACGCTCGGGTCGTCCGGCAGCTCCGCGCCCGTGGACAGCGAGCGCTCGCGGGCGCCCGCCAAGCGCTTCTGGTACTGGCGGAACGACCGCAGCACCCCCTCGGCCAGCGCTCCGGCCTCGTCGCCGGGCTCCTCCGGCAGCTCCTCCAGCTCCGCCGTCAGAAAGGGACCGGAGGAGTCGACCGACACCAGACGGACCCGCGTCGTGCCCGTCGCCAGTACCTCGAACGTGCCGTCGGCACGCTCGCGGATCGTCGCCGCGTCCGCCACACAGGCCACCTGGTGGAAGGCCTTGAGGGGATCCGGGCCGAAGCCCGCGGCCGGGCCGCGCTCGGGCTCCGCCGTGGTATCGGGCATGCCCGGGGCGCTCGGCGCCACCTCGTGGCCGTCGCGGACGGCGACGACGGCGAACCGGCGCGGTTCGTCCTCCGGGGTCTTCAACAGCTCGCGCATCATGGCGCGATACCGCTCCTCGAAGACGTTCAGCGGCAGCACGAGTCCCGGGAACAGCACCGTGTTCAGCGGGAAGAGCGGGAGACGGGCGGTGGTCACGACGCCCCAGCCTAGTGGTCACCGGCGCGGACGTGTCCGCGGTGCTCGCCGACAGGGTCCGCGGGGGCCAGGACCAGCCCCGCCGGCACCGGCCGCGGGCCCGCCGCCAGCAGGTGCTCGCGCAGACCGAGGAAGTGGCCGAGCGGGTCGTCCGAGAACCGGTCCCAGGGGAAGGAGGTGGCGTACGGGCCGATCAGGCGCAGCTGGGTGCGGGCCTCCTCCCAGCGGTCCAGCCGCATGAGGACGTAGAGCAGCTTGTTGCGGACCTCGGCGGTCCAGGGGTCCGCCGCCGGGAACCGCGCGGACAGCGCGATCGCCCGGTCGGCCGCCGCGTGCAGCCGCTCGCGGGGCACCTCGGGACCGCAGCCGTCGGTCAGATAGCCGAAGGCCGCCCGGGCCGGCAGCGCCTGGACGAGAGAGTCGGCCGGGGCGTCCTGCGCGGCCCGCTCGGCGAAGTCGAAGCACTCGCGGTGCGAGCCGTCGGAGGTGTGCGGGGTGTCCCCCGACACGACACAGCAGAAGGCGGCCAGGTAGCGCAGGGCGGCCACATGGCAGCCGTAGTGGTGCGGGGCGCGGCGCACGGCCGCCTCCCACAGCTCCTCGAAGTACCGGTGCCCGGCCCGGGAGCCGCGCGCGTGGTCGAGCGCGATCCGCCAGGGCACCGGGTCGCGGTCGTCGGCGCGGGCGGCGGCGGTGACGAGCGGGCTCGCCTCGCGCAGCAGCTCGGTGCGGCCCGGCGACGGCCAGGCGCGGTCCACCGCCAGCTGCGCCCCGACCAGCAGGGCGCCGGGATCGTCCGGGGCGGCGGCGCGCCACGCCTCGAACCACTCGGGGCGTGAGCGGGCGAAGCCGGCCAGGCGCCGGACGTACCGGTCGTGGTTCTCCCACGCGGCGGCGGCGCGGGTGCCGGCCAGCAGGCCGGCCGCGGTGTCGTACTCGCCCCGGCCGGCCGCGACCAGCGCGGGGGAGAGACGGTCGTCGGGCGCGTCGAGCACGACCTCGTCCCCGGCCGGCGGCCGGCCGGCGAGGCGTGCGGAGCGTCTGGTCATCCGAGTGGGGCGGATGAACGAGGGCAGCAGAGCCATGGTGTCGACCATTGAAAGTCCGCTGGTCGGGACTGCGCCAGAGGGTTCGGCCAAGTCATGGAAAGTTGTACGGCGGACGGTCAAGGACCGGTAAAGGCACGGGTGTGGCCTTTGTGGCCGATGGGGCCAGTTTGACGGCTGTGGCGGCGGTCAGTTCCGCCGCAGCAGGCGCGTCGCCCCCGCCGCCACCGTCGTCGCCAGTATCCAGCCCAGCAGGACCATCACCGCCTCCAGCCACTGCCAGCCGCCGCGCAGCTGCCACTCGCCCACCTGGCCCAGGTCGATCACCGGCAGCAGCACGTCCAGGGTGAACAGGGCCGGACTCCAGTACGGATGCCCGTCGTGGTTCTCCGGAGGGTGGGCGGCGTGCGCGAACGCGAGCGTGCCCGCCGCCCACAGCACCGCCATCCACACCGCCGCCCGTCCCGGACGGTAGCCGTAGGCCACGGTCCAGTCCTGCACGAACCCCCACACCTTGGCGGCCGGCGGCAGCGTCTCGCGGCGCCGGCGCTGCTTGGCCAGCAGCGTCTCGCGCGCGTCCTCGTCCTCCCCGGCCGAGCGCAGCACCGCCGCCAGCCGCTCGTACGGCTCCGGGGCGTACTCGGCGGTGGCCGCCGCCACCCAGTCCAAGCGCCGGGTGAGCGGGAAGGGGCCCTGCGGCACCAGGTTCTCGTAGGCGAACCCGGCCATGTGCAGCCGGCCCGCGTCCGGCCAACTGGTCGCCCGGTCCACCAGGTTGACGATCCGCGCGCCGGACAGCACCACCCGGCCGCGCTGCGGCTTGTCGCCGAGGAAGCGCAGCTCGGGCGTCTGCACCCGGCGCAGGGACAGCTCCTGGTCGTCGGTGAGGTCGAACCGGGCCCGCTCCAGGTCCACGGCGTCCCCGAACCGCCCGTCGTCCAGCCGCACCCCGCCCCGGGACGCGAAGCGCTGGATGCGCGTGCCGCGCGCGGGCGTCGTGCCGCTCAGCAGCGGGCTGCCGACGCCGGCCGGGGTCAGGTACAGGGTGCGTTCGACCGTCAGCTGCGGGGCGTTCAGCGCGTAACGGGAGTAGGGGTTGGCGAGCCGCGCGCCGCGCAGGCTGAGCGAGACCCCGATCTGCGCGCCGCGCAGGCTCAGCTCGCCGTGCGACTCCAGCATCTCCGCCTGCAGGTCCTGGCCCACGGTCATGCCGTCCGCCGCGATGGACCGCCCGCTGCGGTCGCGGTACACGATCGCCTGGTTGAGCAGCAGATCGGTGCCGATGTGCGCGTCGGTCAGCCGGACGCCGTTCTGGACGCGGCAGCGCGGCAGATGCAGGTCGCCCTCGGTGTGCACCCGGGCCGCCTCCAGGCGGGGGAGCGCGCAGTCCACCAGGCGCACCGTGGTGAACCGGGCCTCCGGCAGCCGGACCTCCTCGTCGAAGCGGCAGCCGCGCAGCTCGACGTACGGCGTCACCGTGCCCCCCGCGAGGTCCAGCGTCCCGGCGATCCGGACGCCGGTGAGCTTCAGCGAGGACACCCGGCCGGCGAGCGCGGGCGGCCCGTCCAGCAGCAGCCAGCACACGATGCGGGCCCGCACGGTCCGCTCCGGACCCCAGGGGTGCCCGCCGTGCGGATCGTCCACGGCCGCGTCCCCGCTGCTCAGGTCGTACACGCTGCCGTTGCGGAAGGCCTGCCACATGCCCGCCTCGGCCGCGGTCAGGTCGTCCGGCAGGTCCCCCGTGAGGATGCCGGTCCCCTCGGTCACCGCTGTTCCTTCTTCCTCCGCTGCTCAGGACATTTCGTACAGCCGTTCATGCCCGCTGAGTGACTGCTGGAACACTAGAGGTGAACGCGATCTTCCGGGTTCCGGCCACGTTCTGTATCAGCCATTGATACGCGCGGACGGCTCCCGTGGGAGGTCTGAGAGAATTGGGACTGTGATTTCCCGAATCGATCTGCGCGGCGACGCCCTTCCCGAGGGACTCGCCCTGCGCGACCTGCTGCCCCGAGCCGACTTCGACGTCTCGGCCGCCCTGGAGAAGGTGCGTCCGATCTGCGAGGCCGTGCATCATCGTGGCGACGCGGCACTGATCGACTTCGCGGAGAAATTCGACGGAGTACGGCTGGAATCCGTCCGTGTCCCGGCCCGGGCGCTCACCGACGCGCTGGAGGCCCTCGACCCGGCCGTGCGCGCCGCGCTGGAGGAGTCCATCCGCCGCGCCCGCCTGGTCCACCGCGAGCAGCGCCGCGGCACGCACACCACCCAGGTGGTGCCCGGCGGCTCGGTGACCGAGAAGTGGGTTCCGGTCGACCGCGTCGGGCTGTACGCGCCGGGCGGCAGGTCCGTCTACCCCTCGTCCGTGATCATGAACGCGGTGCCGGCCCAGGAGGCCGGGGTCGAGTCGATCGCGCTCGCCTCCCCGCCGCAGGCCGAGTTCGGCGGGCTCCCGCACCCGACGATCCTCGCCGCCTGCGCGCTGCTCGGCGTCGACGAGGTCTACGCGGCCGGCGGCGCCACCGCCGTCGCGATGTTCGCCTACGGCACCGAGTCCTGCCCGCCCGCCAACATGGTCACCGGCCCCGGCAACATCTGGGTCGCCGCCGCCAAGCGCTTCTTCACCGGCAGGATCGGCATCGACGCCGAGGCCGGCCCGACCGAGATCGCGATCCTCGCGGACTCCACCGCCGACCCGGTGCACGTGGCCTCGGACCTGATCAGCCAGGCCGAGCACGACCCGCTCGCGGCGGCCGTCCTCGTCACCGACTCGGTCGAGCTCGCGGAAGCGGTGGAGAAGGAGCTGGAGCCGCAGGTCACGGCCACCAAGCACATCGAGGACCGGATCGTGCCCGCGCTCAAGGGCCGGCAGTCCGCGATCGTGCTGGTCGACGGCGTCGAGGAGGGCCTGCGGGTCGTCGACGCGTACGGCGCCGAGCACCTGGAGATCCAGACCGCCGACGCGGCGGCCGTGGCGGACCGGGTGAGGAACGCGGGCGCCATCTTCATCGGCCCCTGGGCCCCCGTCTCGCTCGGCGACTACGCGGCCGGGTCCAACCACGTCCTGCCCACCGGCGGCTGCGCCTGCCACTCCTCGGGCCTGTCCGTGCAGTCCTTCCTGCGCGGGATCCACATCGTCGACTACACGAAGGACGCGCTGGCCGAGGTCGCGCACCACGTGGTGACGCTGGCGGAGGCGGAGGACCTGCCGGCGCACGGCGCGGCGATCAAGGCACGTTTCGGGTGGAAGGTTCCGACGAGCAAGTGACCGGCATCGACGATCTCCCCGTACGGGACGAGCTGCGCGGCAAGTCCCCCTACGGCGCGCCCCAGCTGGACGTGCCCGTACGGCTGAACACGAACGAGAACCCCTACCCGCTGCCCGAGCCGCTGGTCGAGCGGATCACGGAGCGCGTGCGGGAGGCCGCCCGCGACCTGAACCGCTACCCCGACCGGGACGCGGTCCAGCTGCGCACCGAGCTGGCCGCGTACCTGACGAAGACCGGCAAGTACCCGCTCGGCATCGAGAACGTGTGGGCCGCCAACGGCTCCAACGAGGTCATCCAGCAGCTGCTGCAGACCTTCGGCGGACCGGGCCGTACCGCGATCGGCTTCGAGCCGTCGTACTCGATGCACGCGCTCATCGCGCGCGGCACGGGCACGGGGTGGATCTCCGGTCCGCGCGGCGAGGACTTCACCATCGACCTCGCGGCGGCCGAGCGGGCCATCGCCGAGCACCGGCCGGACGTCGTCTTCATCACCACCCCCAACAACCCCACCGGCAACGCGGTCCCGCCGGAGACGGTCCTCGCCCTGTACGAGGCCGCGCAGGCGGCGAAGCCGTCCATGGTGGTCGTGGACGAGGCCTACGTCGAGTTCAGCCACGGCGACTCGCTGCTGCCGCTGCTGGCGGGCCGCCCGCACCTGGTGATCTCCCGCACGATGTCGAAGGCGTTCGGCGCGGCGGGCCTGCGCCTCGGCTACCTCGCCGCCGACCCGGCGGTCGTGGACGCCGTCCAGCTCGTCCGGCTGCCGTACCACCTGTCGGCGATCACCCAGGCGACCGCGCTGGCCGCCCTGGAGCACACCGACACGCTGCTCGGGTACGTCGAGCAGCTGAAGGCCGAACGGGACCGGCTGGTCGCCGAACTGCGCGCGACCGGCTACGACGTCACCGAGTCCGACGCGAACTTCGTGCAGTTCGGCCGGTTCGCGGACGCCCACACCGCCTGGCAGAAGATCCTCGACCGGGGCGTCCTGGTCCGGGACAACGGCGTTCCGGGGTGGCTGCGGGTGTCCGCCGGCACCCCGGAGGAGAACGACGCGTTCCTCGACGCGGTCCGTGAAGTGAAGAAGGAGCTTGAGGCATGAGCCGCGTAGGACGCACAGAGCGCACCACGAAGGAGACCTCGGTACTGGTCGAGATCGATCTCGACGGCACCGGGCGGACCGACATCGCCACCGGTGTCGGCTTCTACGACCACATGCTCGACCAGCTCGGCCGGCACGGTCTGTTCGACCTGACCGTGAAGACCGACGGCGACCTGCACATCGACTCCCACCACACCATCGAGGACACCGCCCTCGCGCTCGGCGCCGCCTTCAAGCAGGCGCTCGGCGACAAGGTGGGCATCTACCGCTTCGGCAACTGCACGGTCCCGCTGGACGAGTCCCTCGCCCAGGTCACCGTCGACCTCTCCGGCCGCCCCTACCTCGTGCACACCGAGCCCGAGAACATGGCGCCGATGATCGGCGAGTACGACACGACGATGACCCGGCACATCCTGGAGTCCTTCGTCGCCCAGGCGCAGATCGCGCTGCACGTGCACGTGCCGTACGGGCGCAACGCGCACCACATCGTGGAGTGCCAGTTCAAGGCGCTGGCCCGGGCGCTCCGTTACGCCTCCGAGCGCGACCCGCGCGCGGCCGGCATTCTTCCCTCCACGAAGGGCGCCCTGTGACCAGCCTCTCCACCCTGCTGATCGTCGTCGGTCTGTTCCTGGTCGGCGGCATCGTCTCCTTCGTGAAGCAGAAGATGCCCGCGAGCCTCATCGTGCTGCTCTCGATCGGCGCGGGCCTGTGCCTCGTCGCGGGCGTCATGCGGCTGGAGGTGTGGAATTGAGCCCTGCCGCGAAGAAGGTCGTCGTCTTCGACTACGGCTTCGGCAACGTCCGCTCCGCCGAGCGTGCCCTCGCGCGCGTGGGTGCCGATGTCGAGATCACGCGCGACTTCGACAAGGCGATGAACGCCGACGGCCTGCTCGTGCCGGGCGTCGGCGCCTTCGCCGCCTGCATGCGGGGCCTGCGCGACGCCCGTGGTGACTGGGTCGTCGACCGCCGGCTGTCCGGCGGACGCCCGGTGATGGGCATCTGCGTCGGCATGCAGATCCTGTTCGCGCGCGGCATCGAGCACGGCGTGGAGGCCGAGGGCCTCGACGAGTGGCCCGGCACGGTGGCGCCGCTCCAGGCCGACGTCGTGCCGCACATGGGCTGGAACACCGTCGAGGCCCCCGCCGACTCGGAGCTGTTCGCCGGCCTCGACGCCGACGCCCGCTTCTACTTCGTGCACTCCTACGCCGTCCACGACTGGACCCTGGAGAGCCACAACCCGTTGATCGCCGCCCCCAGGGTGACCTGGTCGACGCACGGCGAGCCCTTCGTGGCCGCCGTGGAGAACGGCGCCCTGTGGGCCACCCAGTTCCACCCCGAGAAGTCCGGCGACGCCGGCGCCCAGCTCCTCACCAACTGGATCGGAAGCCTGTAGACCATGGCCAAGCTCGAACTCCTCCCCGCCGTCGACGTCCGCGACGGCCAGGCCGTACGCCTCGTGCACGGCGAGTCCGGGACCGAGACGTCCTACGGCTCCCCGCTGGAGGCGGCCCTCGCCTGGCAGCGTTCCGGTGCCGAGTGGCTGCACCTGGTCGACCTGGACGCCGCCTTCGGCACGGGCGACAACCGGGAGCTGATCGCCGAGGTCGCCCAGGCGATGGACATCAAGGTGGAGCTGTCCGGCGGCATCCGCGACGACGACACCCTCGCCGCGGCCCTCGCCACCGGCTGCACCCGGGTCAACCTCGGCACCGCCGCGCTGGAGACCCCCGAGTGGGTCGCCAAGGTCATCGCCGAGCACGGCGACAAGATCGCCGTCGGTCTGGACGTGCGCGGCACCACCCTGCGCGGGCGCGGCTGGACCCGCGACGGCGGCGACCTCTACGAGACGCTGGCGCGCCTCGACAAGGAGGGCTGCGCCCGCTACGTCGTCACCGACATCGCCAAGGACGGCACCCTGCAGGGTCCGAACCTGGAGCTGCTGCGGAACGTGTGCGCGGCCACCGACCGCCCGGTCGTGGCCTCCGGCGGCGTGTCGTCCCTGGACGACCTCCGTGCCATCGCCGAGCTGGTACCCCTCGGTGTCGAGGGCTCCATCGTCGGGAAGGCCCTGTACGCGAAGGCGTTCACCCTGGAAGAGGCCTTGGAGGCTACATCTTGAACACGGACACAGTGTCATGACGTCCGATGCCGTGCGGCGCGTGCAGAGCGAAAGTCCCTGGGAGGAGAGTTTCGGTTTCGCGCGCGCCGTCGCGGCGGGCGACCGTGTGCTGGTGGCGGGGACGACGGCCTTCCGTGGCGATGTGCTCTACGGCGAGGGCGACCCGTACGAGCAGGCCAAGGTGGCCTTCACCGGCGCCGTCGAGGCGATCGGCGAGTTCGGGCTCGGCATCGGGGCCGTGATCCGTACCCGGATGTATCTGACCCATGTGCGGGACGTGGACGCGGTGGGCCGGGCCCACAAGGAGATCTTCGACTCTGTGCGCCCGGTCTCGACCCTGCTGGTCGTGGAGGGGTTCGTCGATCCGCGCATCCTGGTCGAAGTAGAACTTGAAGCATTCAGAGGAGCCTGAGCAGTCATGACCCTGGCGGTCCGAGTCATCCCCTGCCTGGACGTGGACAACGGCCGGGTCGTCAAGGGCGTCAACTTCCAGAACCTGCGCGACGCGGGCGACCCCGTCGAGATGGCGAAGGTGTACGACGCCGAGGGCGCCGACGAGCTGACGTTCCTGGACATCACCGCGTCCTCGGGCAACCGGGAGACGACGTACGACGTGGTGCGCCGCACCGCCGAGCAGGTGTTCATCCCGCTGACGGTCGGCGGCGGCGTCCGTACGGCCGAGGACGTGGACAAGCTGCTGCGGGCGGGCGCCGACAAGGTGGGGGTGAACACCGCGGCGATCGCCCGCCCCGAGCTGATCCGCGAGATCGCCGAGCGCTTCGGGCGCCAGGTGCTGGTCCTGTCGGTGGACGCCCGCCGCACCGGGTCGGGCTCCTTCGAGGTGACCACGCACGGCGGCCGGCGCGGCACCGGCATCGACGCCGTGGAGTGGGCGCACCGGGCGGCCGAGCTGGGCGCGGGCGAGATCCTGCTGAACTCCATGGACGCGGACGGCACCAAGGACGGCTACGACCTGGAGATGATCGCCGCCGTCCGCAAGCACGTGACGGTCCCCGTGATCGCCTCGGGCGGCGCGGGCAAGCTGCCCGACTTCCCCCCGGCGATCGCCGCCGGCGCGGACGCGGTCCTGGCCGCCTCGGTCTTCCACTTCGGCGACCTGCGCATCGGCGAGGTCAAGCAGACCCTGCGCGAGGCGGGCCACCCGGTGCGCTGACGCACCTCCCGGAGAGTCGAAGAGATGCGAAAGAGAAGTTGCGCAAAATCTATTGTGCAATTTTTCTTTCGTATCTAGGTTCGGGGCATGGCTCGCAACGAGGAACGCCGGATCACGGACGTGGGCACCCTGAAGGCGCTCGCGCATCCCCTGCGCATGCAGCTGTACCGGCTGCTGTTCGTCGCCGAGGCGGCCACCGCCTCCCAGCTCGCCGAACAGGTCGACGAGGCCGTCTCCCTGGTCAGCTACCACCTGCGCAAGCTCGCCGAGCACGGCTTGGTCGAGGCGGCCGAGCCGCGCAGCGGGGACGCGCGTGAGCGCTGGTGGCAGCCGGCCTCCGACGGCGTCTCCATCCGCGACGAGGACTTCCAGGACGCCCCCGAGAAGGTCGCGGCCCACCTGGCGGCCTCGCGGCTGTTCCTGGAGCAGCGCGCCGGGATGTACCTGAGGTACCTCGACGAGCGCGCCCACTGGGGCACCGACTGGCACGAGGCCGCCCACGACTCCGAGTCGCTGCTCAGGCTGACCGCCGGGGAACTGGCCCAGCTCAAGAAGGACGTGCACGACGTGCTCAAGCGCTACGACGAGCTGGGGCGCGGCCGTGAGGCCGTCGGCGACACCGAGGGGCGCGAACACGTCGCGCTGCACGTGTACGGCTTCCCGTTCCGCGTCTGAGTTCCGCGTCTGAGAGGACGTCCCCGTGACCGCCACCGCGCTGACACCCCCTGCGACCGCGGCGCAGGCCCACCGCGACCCCCACGTCCGGCGCTGGCTCGCCGCCTACACCTCCTCGATGCTGGGCGACAACATCTTCTACCTCGCCCTGTCCTGGGCCGCGGTCCAGGAGGGAACCCCCGCCCAGGCCGGTCTCGTGATGTCCGCCGGCGCGCTGCCCCGGGCCGTGCTGATGCTCGGCGGAGGAGTCGTCGCGGACCGCATCGGGCCACGCCGGGTCGTCATCGGCAGCGACGCCGTGCGCTGCGCGGCCGTCCTCGCCGTGGCCGCCCTGCTGTTCCTCACCCGGCCCGGGCTGTGGCCGCTCGCCCTGCTGGCAATGGTCTTCGGCACCGTCGACGCCGTCTTCATGCCCGCCGTGGGCGCCCTCCCGGCCCGCCTCACCGAGGGGGGCCAGCTCGCCCGGGTCCAGGGCATGCGGGGCCTCGCCATCCGCTTCGCGAGCGTGGCCGGCGCCCCGCTCGGCGGGCTGGGCGTGGCCGTGGGGGGAGCGGCCGCCGCCTTCGCGCTCGCCGGAGTGCTCATCGCCGCCTCGGTCCCGCTGCTGCTCCGCGTGCGCGTACGGGACCTGCCCCAGGACGGCACGCCCGGGCCCGCCGGGACCGCCTGGAGCGACCTGCGCGCCGGACTGCGCCACATCCGCCGGCACCGTGTCCTCGCCCCGCTGATGCTGGCCATCGCCCTTGGCGACCTCGGCTTCGTCGGCCCGCTGAACGTCGGTCTGACCCTGCTCGCCGACCACCGGGGCTGGGGCGCCTCCGGCATGGGAGGGGTGCTCGCCGGGTTCGGGACCGGCGCCGCGGCCGCCTCACTGGTGCTGACCGTCCGCGGGCGGCTGCCGCGCGCCGGACTGGCCACCGGGTGCGCGTGCGCCGCGGGCTCCGTCGCCGTCGGCGCCCTCGCCTTCGTGCCCACCCTGGCCGCGGCCGTCACGACGGCCCTCCTCGTCGGCCTGCTCACCGGGCTCAGCGGCGCCCTGTGCGGGGCTCTGCTGCAGACCCACTCCGACCCCGCCTGCCTCGGCCGCGTCACCGCCGTCGCCGGCCTGATCAGCCTCGGCCTCACCCCGCTGAGCATGCCGTTGGCCGCCGCCGCCATCGGCGCTTGGGGGCTCGGGCCGGTCTACGCAGTCAGCGCCGCCGTCTGCGGCCTCGGCGGGGTCGTCGCCCTCGCCGTACCGGCCCTGCGCCGCGCGGAACTCCCCGGCTGACCGCGCCTCACCCCTTCGGCTGAACCAGCTGCACCAGGTTGCCCACCGTGTCGTCGAACACCGCCGCCAGCACCGGGCCCTGCTCCCGCGGTTCGTGCGTGAACCGGACGCCGAGCCCGGTCAGGCGCGCGTACTCCGCAGGGAGGTCGTCCACCGAGAAGACGATGCACGGGATGCCCGCCTCGTACAGCGCCCGGCGGTACGGCTCCGCGATGGGGCCCTGGCCGGGCTCCAGCAGCAGCTGGAGGTCCGGCTGGGCGCCGTCGGGTGCACCGACCGTGACGAACAGCGTGTCGTCGCCCAGGTCCATGTGCAGGCGCGTCTCGAAGCCGAGGACGTCCGTGTAGAAGGCGTGGGCGCGCGCCACGTCGTCCACGTACACCCCGGTCATGGCGACCTTGATCACGAGCGCCCCTCTCAGATGCCCAGTTGCCGGGACTCGTGCAGCGTGGCGATCGCGTCCGCCTCGCCGTCCACCTCCACCTTCGCCGCGTCCTGCCGCCCGAAGGCGAACATCAGCAGCTCGGACGGCTCACCCGTCACCGTCACCACCGGAGCGCCCCGGTGCGCCACCGCCGTCTGGCCGTCCGGGCGGCGCAGCACCAGCCCCGTCGGCACACCCCGGCCCACCAGCCGCGCGGCGCGCTCCAGCCGGGACCACAGCGCGTCCTGGAAGACCGGGTCCAGCTCCCGCGAGGTCCAGTCCGGCTGGGCGCGGCGGACGTCCTCCGTGTGGATGTAGAACTCGACGATGTTGGCGGCCTCGTCGACCTGCTTGAGCTGGAAGGGCGAGAAGCGCGGGGGACCGGTACGGATCAGCTGGATCAGCTCCTCGTACGGCTTCGCGGTGTACTCGGCCATCACCTTCTCCAGGCGCGACGCGAGGGGCTTGAGCAGCGCGCCCCCGGCGGCGTCCGGCCGGCGCTCGCGCACCACCACGTGCGCGGCCAGGTCCCGGGTGCGCCAGCCCTCGCAGAGGGTCTCGGCGTCCGGACCGACGGTTTCCAAGAGGTCGGCGAGCAGGAGCCGTTCACGCTTGGCGAAGGTCGACATGGGGTCAGCCTACGGCCAGCCGCCGAGTCCGCGCAGTGGACACGGCCCCGGCGCCCCCGGTCCCGCGCGGCACAATGGCACCCATGACCAGTACGCCCGGTATCCCCCGGCCCAGCAGCCTCGACCCGGAGATCGCCGCGCGCCTCAGGCGCAGCGCCGACGGTCTCGTGCCCGCCGTCGCCCAGCAGTACGACACCGGCGAGGTGCTCATGCTCGGCTGGATGGACGACGAGGCGCTGCACCGCACGCTGACCACCGGCCGCTGCACCTACTGGTCGCGCAGCCGCCAGGAGTACTGGGTCAAGGGCGACACCTCCGGCCACTTCCAGTGGGTGAAGTCGGTCGCCCTCGACTGCGACGCCGACACCGTCCTGGTCAAGGTCGACCAGGTGGGCGCCGCCTGCCACACCGGCGCGCGCACCTGCTTCGACGAGGACGTGCTCCTCAAGGACGCCGATTCCGCCGTCCCGACCACTGATCAGTAAGGTCAGCCGCCATGGACCTCGAGACCTTCCGCAAGCTGGCCACCGACCGGCGCGTCATCCCGGTCACGCGCAAGCTCCTCGCCGACGGCGACACCCCGGTCGCGCTCTACCGCAAGCTCGCCGCCGAGCGCCCCGGCACCTTCCTGCTGGAGTCCGCGGAGAACGGCCGCTCCTGGTCCCGTTACTCCTTCGTGGGCGTCCGCAGCGCCGCCACGCTCACCGCGCGGGACGGGCAGGCCCACTGGCTCGGCACCCCGCCGGTCGGCGTCCCGGTCGACGGCGACCCGCTGAAGGCCCTGCGCGCCACCATCCAGGCCCTGCACACCCCCCACCAGGAGGGCATGCCGCCCTTCACCGGCGGCATGGTCGGCTACCTCGGCTACGACGTCGTCCGCCGCCTGGAGAAGATCGGCCCCGGCGAGCGCGACGACCTGCGGCTGCCCGAGCTGACCATGCTCCTGACCAGCGATCTCGCCGTGATGGACCACTGGGAGGGCTCGGTCCTGCTGATCGCCAACGCGATCAACCACAACGACCTCGACACCGGCGTGGACGAGGCCTACGCGGACGCCGTGGCCCGTCTCGACGCCATGGAGGCCGACCTCTCGCGCGCGGTGGCCCAGCCCCCGGCCGTGCTGCCGCCCTCCGAGCTGCCCGAGTACACCGCGCTGTGGGGCGGCCCGGACTTCCGGACGGCCGTCGAGGACATCAAGGAGCGCATCCGCGCGGGCGAGGCCTTCCAGGTCGTACCGTCCCAGCGCTTCGAGACGCCGTGCACGGCGAGCGCGCTCGACGTCTACCGGGTCCTCAGGGCGACCAACCCGTCCCCGTACATGTACCTGTTCCGCTTCGACGGCTTCGACGTCGTCGGGTCCTCCCCGGAAGCCCTGGTGAAGGTCGAGGACGGGCGGGCCATGGTGCACCCCATCGCCGGTACCCGGCACCGCGGCGCCACCCCGCAGGAGGACCAGGCCCTCGCCGACGAACTGCTCGCCGACCCCAAGGAGCGCGCCGAGCACCTGATGCTGGTCGACCTCGGGCGCAACGACCTCGGACGGGTCTGCGAGCCCGGCTCGGTCGAGGTGGTCGACTTCATGTCCGTCGAGCGCTACTCGCACGTGATGCACATCGTCTCCACGGTCACCGGCAAGGTGGCCGAGGGCCGCACGGCCTTCGACGTGCTCACCGCCTGTTTCCCGGCGGGCACCCTCTCCGGCGCCCCCAAGCCGCGCGCGATGCAGATCATCGACGGACTGGAGCCGTCCCGCCGGGGGCTGTATGGCGGCTGCGTCGGCTACCTGGACTTCGCGGGCGACTCCGACACCGCCATCGCCATCCGCACGGCCCTGCTGCGGGACGGCACGGCCTACGTCCAGGCGGGCGCCGGCATCGTCGCCGACTCCGACCCGGTCGCGGAGGACCAGGAGTGCCGCAACAAGGCGGCGGCGGTCCTGCGGGCCGTGCACACGGCCAACCGACTGGGCAGGTAGGGCCCTTCCCGGCAAGTGGGGTGCTTCTCATATGAGCCCCGGGTGACGGTTCGCCCGGGGTTCAGGCGATAGTGGAGTACGTGACTGCTGTTCCTCACTCCCGTTCCGAAGCCGCCGCACCCGCCCGGTCCGGCCGGCGGAGCCTCGCCGTGGCCCTCCTGTGCGGTGCGCTCGGCGCGGCCGTGGCGCTGCTCGCGACCCGGCAGCGCTGGGCGGAGGGCACCGCGACGGTGGCCGGCGGCGCCTTCCCGCTGACCGCCAAGGGCAGCGACGTCACGGGCGTCCCCGCGGCCCTCGCCATAGTGGGCCTCGCCGCGCTCGTCGCCGTCTTCGCCGTCCGCAGGGCCGGTCGCCTCGTCGTCGCCGGTCTGCTCGCGCTCTCCGGCGCCGGCATCGTCGCCGCCGCCCTCGTGGCCGCCTCCGACAACTCCGCGCTGGACGACAAGGCCGCCCAGGCCAGTGGCGACACGTCCGCCACGGTCGCCGCGCTCAGCCATACCGGCTGGCCCTACGTCGCGGCCGCCGGCGGCGCCCTCATCCTGCTCGCCGGTCTGCTCGCCCTGCGCTACGGCAGCCTGTGGCCCGCCATGTCCGGCCGCTACGAGCGCGGCACCGACCGTCCGCGGCGCAAGGCCCGGCCGGTCGACCCGGAGCGGCCCGAGGAGATCTGGAAGGCGCTGGACAGGGGCGAGGACCCGACGGGGGCCTGACGGCTATTCCTCCGGCCGGTGTGGCGAACGAGACGCCACCCCCGCGTCCGGCACGAGGGTCCGTACGGGACAATGGACGGTGAGCGTCCGGCTCGGACAGTGACGGGCTGGCTCGGAGACCGTACGACTCGTACGCCGCTCTCCTGGGACACGTACACAGCAACGAGGAGCACAGACATGGCGGGCAGCAGCCACGGCCACGGTCACACCCCGGCCGCCTGGACCGGTGTCATCATTTCCTTCATCGGTTTCTGCGTCTCGGGCGCCTTCATGGTGATGGCCGAGCCCGTCGGTTTCTGGGCCGGCATGGTCCTCATCCTCGGCGGCGCCGTGGTCGGCGGCATCATGCGCGCCATGGGCCTCGGTGCGCCGAAGCAGACCCACGCCTTCCCGAACTCCGCCGCGGCCGCGACCCGCGAGCCGGCGGGCGTCGAGGGCTGAGCCGACGGTTTCACGGGCGAGGGGCGGCCGGGCATCCCGAGAGGGTGACGGCCGCCCCTCGCCGTGCGTCGCGGTACCCACGGGCGCGCGGTCCGGCGGGTTCTCGGGAGACAATGCTCGGGTGAACGCCGACAGCCGCCCGGCCCCGCCGACGGCCCCCCGGACCGCCCCGTACCCGGTCGCGCCCGCCCCCGTCGCCGTGCCGCTGTGGCGACGGCTCGCCGTCCCCGCCGGGGTGCTGGCCGCGGTCGCCGGGGCCTTCGCGTACGTCGGTGCGGTGGACCCCGACGAGCCCGGGCACTACCCGGTCTGCCCCCTGTACCGGATCACCGGCCTGTACTGCCCGGGCTGCGGCGGACTGCGCAGCGCGCACGCCTTCGTCCACGGTGATCTCGTCACCGCCCTGCACGACAACGCACCGGCCGTGGCCGCCTACCTGGGCTTCGCAGTCCTGTGGACGCTCTGGACGGTCCGCGCCGTACGGGGCCGGCCGCTGCGGCTCGACCTCGGACCGGCGCAGCTGTACGGGATCGGCGCGCTGCTGCTGGTCTTCACCGTTGTCCGGAACCTGCCGTTCGGAGGCTGGCTGCATCCTTGATCACGGGGTGAACGTCCAGGTGGTGGGACCGCCGTCCACCGGATGCGAGACCTGCGCGTTCCTCCGGATACCATCGCAATGACCACGGGTTTTCAAAACCTGAAGGAACCACCGGCAGGAAGGGGGCCGCTCGCGTGAGTGTGCTCGACGAGATCATCGACGGAGTCCGTGCCGACCTCGCGGAGCGGCAGGCACGCGTCAGCCTCGACGAGCTCAAGGAGCGTGCGGCCAACGCCCGGCCCGCCAAGGACGGGGTGGCCGCGCTCAAGGGCGACGGCGTCAAGGTGATCTGCGAGGTCAAGCGCTCCAGCCCCTCCAAGGGCGCGCTGGCCGCGATCGCCGACCCGGCCGGGCTCGCGGCGGACTACGAGGCGGGCGGCGCGGCCGTCATCTCCGTCCTCACCGAACAGCGCCGCTTCGGCGGCTCGCTGGCCGACCTGGAGGCCGTCCGCGCGCGCGTGGACATCCCGGTCCTGCGCAAGGACTTCATCGTCACGTCGTACCAGCTGTGGGAGGCCCGGGCGTACGGCGCCGACCTCGCGCTGCTGATCGTGGCCGCCCTGGAGCAGCCGGCCCTGGAGTCCCTGATCGAGCGCGCGGTCTCCATCGGCCTCACCCCCCTCGTCGAGGTGCACGACGAGGACGAGGTGGAGCGGGCCGTGGACGCGGGCGCCAAGATCATCGGCGTCAACGCGCGCAACCTGAAGACCCTGGAGGTCGACCGCGGCACGTTCGAGCGGATCGCCCCGGAGATCCCCGGCCACCTCGTGAAGGTCGCCGAGTCCGGTGTCCGCGGCCCGCACGACCTGATCGCCTACGCCAACGCCGGTGCCGACGCGGTGCTGGTCGGCGAGTCCCTCGTCACCGGGCGGGACCCGAAGGCCGCCGTCTCCGACCTGGTCGCCGCGGGCGAACACCCCGCTCTGCGGCACGGGCGCGGCTGATCCCCCGCTAAGCTGACGCGCGATGACGCTTCCGATCACCCCGGCGACGCGGGACCCCTATGCCCGCCTCGCCCGTGGCTGCCGACCCCGAGGCTGCCGTGCGCCCGCGCGACGGGTGCACGGGCGGCGGGTCCGCTATGTGATCGGTGACGAGCCCGGTCAGGTGAACGGCATGCGATGGCAGCGCCCCGCAAGGGGCGCGGAGCAGTCCTGATCGTGCGGTCCCGCCGCATGGAGCCGCATGGACGCGACCGGCCACCGATGGTCCGAGGCCGCCCGACAAGCTCCGCCCCCCACGGCAGTGTCCTTCCACACGCACTCACCGTGAGGTTTCCGCATGCCCAGCGAGTTCTTCATCCCTGACCCCACCGGCCAGGTGCCCAGCGCCGAGGGCTACTTCGGCGCGTTCGGCGGCAAGTTCATCCCGGAGGCCCTCGTCGCCGCCGTGGACGAGGTCGCCGTCGAGTACGACAAGGCCAAGGCCGACCCGGAGTTCGCCCGCGAGCTCGACGACCTGCTCGTCCACTACACCGGCCGGCCCAGCGCGCTGACCGAGGTGCCGAGGTTCGCCGGACACGCCGGCGGCGCGAGGGTCTTCCTCAAGCGGGAGGACCTGAACCACACCGGCTCCCACAAGATCAACAACGTGCTCGGCCAGGCCCTGCTCACCAAGAGAATGGGCAAGACGCGGGTCATCGCCGAGACCGGCGCCGGCCAGCACGGCGTCGCGACCGCCACCGCCTGCGCCCTCTTCGGCCTCGACTGCACCATCTACATGGGCGAGATCGACACCGAGCGCCAGGCCCTCAACGTGGCCCGCATGCGCATGCTCGGCGCCGAGGTCGTCGCCGTGAAGTCCGGCAGCCGCACCCTGAAGGACGCCATCAACGAGGCGTTCCGCGACTGGGTCGCCAACGTCGACCACACCCACTACCTCTTCGGCACCGTCGCCGGGCCGCACCCCTTCCCGGCCATGGTCCGCGACTTCCACCGGGTGATCGGCGTCGAGGCCCGCCGCCAGATCCTGGAGCGCGCCGGACGCCTGCCCGACGCGGCGATCGCCTGCGTCGGCGGCGGCTCCAACGCCATCGGCCTCTTCCACGCCTTCATCCCCGACGAGGGCGTCCGGCTCATCGGCTGCGAGCCCGCGGGACACGGCATCGAGACCGGCGAGCACGCGGCCACCCTGACCGCGGGCGAGCCCGGCATCCTGCACGGCTCCCGGTCGTACGTCCTGCAGGACGAGGAGGGCCAGATCACCGAGCCGTACTCGATCTCGGCCGGTCTGGACTACCCGGGCATCGGCCCCGAGCACTCCTACCTGAAGGACTCCGGCCGCGGCGAGTACCGCGCGGTCACCGACGCCGCCGCCATGCAGGCCCTGCGCCTGCTGTCGCGGACCGAAGGCATCATCCCGGCCATCGAGAGCGCCCACGCCCTCGCCGGCGCCCTGGAGGTCGGCCGGGAGCTCGGCGAGGACGGCCTGATCGTCGTCAACCTGTCCGGCCGCGGCGACAAGGACATGGACACCGCCGCCCGCTACTTCGGCCTGTACGACACCGACGCCGAGGTGGCCGCCAACGAAGCCGACACCGCCGAGATCGAGGGGGACGCCAAGTGAGCGGGAACATTCAGCTGCTGTCGGACACCCTCGCCGCCGCCAAGGCCGAGGGACGCTCCGCGCTCATCGCCTACCTGCCGGCCGGCTTCCCGACCGTGGACGGCGGCATCGAGGCGGTCAAGGCCGTGTTCGACGGCGGGGCGGACGTCGTCGAGGTGGGGCTGCCGCACAGCGACCCGGTCCTCGACGGCCCCGTCATCCAGACCGCCGACGACATCGCCCTGCGCGGCGGCGTGAAGATCGCCGACGTCATGCGCACGGTGAAGGAGGCCTACTCGGCCACCGGCAAGCCCGTGCTGGTCATGACCTACTGGAACCCGATCGACCGGTACGGCGTGGAGCGGTTCACCACCGAGCTGGCCGAGGCGGGCGGCGCGGGCTGCATCCTGCCCGACCTGCCGGTCCAGGAGTCGGCCCTGTGGCGGGAGCACGCCGACAAGCACGGCCTCGCGACGGTCTTCGTCGTGGCGCCGAGCAGCAAGGCCGAGCGGCTCGCCCGGATCACCGCGGCGGGCAGCGGCTTCGTCTACGCGGCCTCCCTGATGGGCGTCACCGGCACCCGCGAGTCCGTCGGCGCGCAGGCCCAGGACCTGGTCGAACGCACCCGCGCCACCGGCACCGGCCTGCCCGTCTGCGTCGGGCTCGGCGTCTCCAACGCGGCCCAGGCCGCCGAGGTCGCCGGCTTCGCCGACGGCGTGATCGTGGGCTCGGCGTTCGTGAAGCGGATGCTGGACGCCCCGGACGACGCCTCGGGCCTCGACGCGGTCCGCGAGCTGGCCGGCGACCTGGCCAAGGGCGTGCGCGGACAGGCGTAACCGCAGGTCACTTTCCCTATCAGAACACTCCGTCACCCGAACGGGTGGACCTCGGGCCGGGGAGGCGCGCTGCGCCTCCCCGGTTCGTTCTGGGGGTGTGAGCGAGAAGAACCGTGACGGAAAGCGCACGGCCCGGGAGCGGCTGGCGGTCGAGCGCGAGAAGCAGAAATCGGCGGAGAAGCGTCGGCGCGCGCTGATCGTGGGCGGGAGCGTCGTCTGCGTCCTCGCCCTGGCGGCGGTGATCGGCGTCCTTGCCGCGAACTCCGGCCACAACAAGGGCAAGAGCAGCCAGAACGCGGGCCCGGTCGTGGCGCCCTCGGGCGCGCAGGGCAAGGACAGCCTCGCCATCCCGGTCGGCAAGGACAGCGCCAGGGCGACGCTCACCGTCTGGGAGGACTTCCGCTGCCCGGCCTGCCAGGCCTTCGAGGCGGCGTACCGGCCGACGCTGCACGAACTGGTCGACGCCGGCAAGCTCAGAGTCGAGTACCACCTGGTCCGCCTGATCGACAACAACACCAACGGCCAGGGATCCCTGCACGCGGCGAACGCCGCGGCCTGCGCTCAGGACGCCGGGAAGTTCCGTGACTACCACGACGTGCTCTACGCGAACCAGCCCCAGGAGACGGACGACGCCTTCGCCGACAACGACAAGCTGATCGCGCTGGCCGGCAAGGTGCAGGGCCTGGACACGCCCGCCTTCCGCAAGTGCGTCAAGGACGGCACCCACAACAGCTGGGTGAACAAGTCCCACCAGGCGTTCGAGGCCGCGCGCTTCGGCGGCACGCCCACCGTTCTGTTCGGCGGCAAGAACATCTACGAGGACCGGACGATGACCCCGGCCAAGCTCAAGCAGATGGTGGAGGCGGCGAACCAGGGGTAAGCATTTCTCATGCCCCCGTTATGGACCCGTAGCCGGGCTGCTTGCCGTCCCCACGGCCCGGCACGGTAGCGTCGGACTTGCCATGGAACTTGCCTACATTCCCAGCCCGTCCCGCGGGGTGCTGTACCTCGGCCCCATCCCGCTGCGCGGCTACGCCTTCTGCATCATCATCGGCGTCTTCGTCGCCGTCTGGCTCGGCAACAGGCGCTGGATCGCCCGTGGCGGGCGGGCCGGCACGGTCGCCGACATCGCCGTCTGGGCCGTCCCGTTCGGCCTGGTCGGCGGCCGGCTGTACCACGTGATCACGGACTACGAGCTGTACTTCAGCCCGGGCCGTGACTGGGTGGACGCCTTCAAGGTGTGGGAGGGCGGCCTCGGCATCTGGGGCGCGATCGCGCTGGGAGCGCTCGGTGCGTGGATCGGCGCGCGACGCCGGGGCGTCCCGATGCCCGCGTACGCCGACGCCGTCGCGCCCGGCATCGCCTTCGCCCAGGCCATCGGCCGCTGGGGCAACTGGTTCAACCAGGAGCTGTACGGCCACGAGACGCATGTCCCGTGGGCGCTGCACATCACCTCCGCCGAGGGCGGACGGGTGCCGGGCTACTACCACCCGACCTTCCTGTACGAGTCGCTGTGGTGCGTCGGCGTCGGCTTCCTGGTGATCTGGGCCGACCGCCGCTTCAAGCTGGGCCACGGCCGGGCGTTCGCCCTGTACGTCGCCGCGTACTGCTCCGGCCGCGCGTGGATCGAGTACATGCGCGTGGACGACGCCCACCACATCCTGGGTGTCCGCCTCAACGTCTGGACCGCGCTGATCGTCTTCCTGCTGGCGGTGACGTACTTCGTCGTGTCGGCGAAGAAGCGGCCCGGGCGGGAAGCCGTCGTCGAACCCGGGGCCGCGGACGAGGTGCCCGGAGACGACCGGGCCGCCGGTGCCGCCGAGGCCGGGGAAGAGGCCGGGGACGAGCCCGCGGACCAGGCCGGGGACGAGGCCGGGGCGGCTGCCGTCGAGGCGGTCGAGGCGAAGGACGAGGCCGGGTCGGCGACGAAGAAGAGCTGACGGCCGGCTGTACGACACCGAGGGCGCCCGGAGACTTCCGGGCGCCCTCGGTGCGTGAGGGGGGCTGCGGCGGTACGGAAGCGGTCAGTTCCGGCTCGCCAGCGACAGGATCCGCCGGGCCGTGGCCACCACCGCCGCGTCGACGAAGCGGCCGTCGGGGAGGGCCTGGGCGCCTTCCTCCGTGGCCGCCGCCTTGATGATCGTCTCGGCGTGTTCGATCTCCGCCGGGGTCGGGAGGAAGGCCCGTTCGATCACCGGGAGCTGGCGCGGATGGATGGCCGCGCGGCCCAGGAAGCCCAGGGCGCGGCCGTGGGCGCAGGACGCGGCGAGGCCGTCCAGGTCGCGGATGTCGGGGTGGACCGACTGGGGCGGTGGGGCGAGCCCGGCCGCGCGAGCGGCGACGACCACCCGTGAGCGCGGCCAGTCCAGGCCCGTGTCGGCCCGTACCCCCAGGTCGGCCCGGAGGTCCGCCTCGCCGAGGGAGATGCCCCGCAGGGCCGGGTGGGCGGTGGCGATGGCGTGCGCGTGCTCCACGGCCAGGGCCGTCTCCAGCAGGGCGTACAGGGGCAGTGGGGTGAGCGCGGCGACCTGCCTGACCGTGTCCGGGGCCGTGACCTTCGGCAGGCGGAGGCCGGACAGGCCCGGCAGCGTGGCCAGCGCGGTCAGGTCGCCGGCGGCCCACGCGCTGTCCAGGGCGTTGATCCGGACGTGCACCGGGACCGGCTGGGTGTCGCGGAGCAGCTCGGCCGTCACCGCGCGGGCGTACTCCTTGCGGGCCGGGGCGACCGCGTCCTCCAGGTCGATCACCACCACGTCGGCGCCCGCGGCCAGCGCCTTGGCCACCACGGGCGGGCGGTCGCCGGGGACGTAGAGCCAGGTGAGCGGGGTGCGGGTCACAGGGCGCCCTCCGCGCGCAGGGCCGCGATGTCGGCCGCGGTCAGGCCCAGCTCGGTGAGCACGGCGTCCGTGTCGGCGCCGTGCGGGCGGCCAGCCCAGCGGATCGCGCCGGGCGTCTGCGAGAGGCGGAAGAGGACGTTCTGCATGCGCAGCGGGCCCAGCTCGGGGTCGGGGACCGTGGTGATCGTGTCCAGGGCCTGGTACTGGGGGTCTCCCAGGAGGTCCCGGACGTCCTGCACGGGGGCCGCCGCGGCCTCCGCCTTCTCGAACGCGGCCAGCACCTCGGTGCGGGGGCGGGCGGCGATCCAGGAGCCGACCGCCTCGTCCAGGACGTCGGCGTGCGCGGCCCGGCCGGCGCCCGTGGCGAACCAGGGTTCGGCGATCAGATCGGGGCGGCCCACCAGGTGCATCACCCGCTCCGCGACCGACTGCGCGGAGGTGGAGACGGCGACCCAGGCGCCGTCGGCGGTGCGGTAGGTGTTGCGCGGGGCGTTGTTCGCGGACCGGTTCCCGGTGCGTTCCTGCACGTACCCGAGCTGGTCGTACCAGGTCGGGTGCGGGCCGAGCACCGACAGGATCGGCTCGATGATCGCCATGTCCACGACCTGCCCGGCGCCCGTGCGCTCGCGTGCGGCCAGCGCCGTCAGCACGGCGTACGCGGTGGCCAGGCCCGCGATCGAGTCCGCGAGCCCGAACGGGGGCAGTGTCGGGGGTGCGTCCGGTTCGCCGGTGAGCGCGGCGAAGCCGCTCAGCGCCTCGGCGAGGGTGCCGAATCCCGGTCGGTGCGCGGACGGGCCGAACTGGCCGAAGGCGGTGACCCGGGCGAGGACCAGCCGCGGGTTGGCCGCGGACAGCTCCTGCCAGCCCAGCTCCCACTTCTCCAGCGTGCCGGGGCGGAAGTTCTCGATCACCACGTCGGCGGTGGCGGCGAGCCGGAGCAGGGTGGCACGGCCGCCGGGTGCCGACAGATCGAGGGTGACGGTCCGCTTGTTGCGGCCGAGCACCTTCCACCACAGGCCGATGCCGTGCTTGCCGGGGCCGTGCCCCCGGGACGGGTCCGGCCGCCGCGGATGTTCGACCTTGATCACCTCGGCGCCGTAGTCACCGAGCAGCGTGGCGGCCATCGGCCCGGCGAACAGGGTCGCCAGGTCCAGCACCCGCAGACCCGACAGCGGCGGTGCCGTCGCGGTCCCGCGGTCCGCCGTACTCATGCGGTGCACTGGGCGTCGATCTCCGGGCGGTACGGCATCGACGCCGACGCCCCTTCCCGCTGCACGGAGATCGCCGCCGCGGCCGCGGCCCAGGACAGCGCCTCGCGCACCGGTTTCTCCTCGGCGAGGGCCACCGCGAGCGCGCCGACGAAGGTGTCGCCCGCGCCCGTGGTGTCCACCGCGGTCACCTGAGGAGCGGGCACCACGAGCGGCTCGGCGCCCCGGGCCAGGTACAGGCTGCCCGCCGCACCCAGGGTGACGGCGACCTCGGGCACCAGGTCCAGCAGGGCGGCGGCGGCCTCCCGCGGGTCGGTGCGGCCGGACAGGGTGACCGCCTCGTACTCGTTGGGCACCAACAGGTCGACGGCGGCGAGGAGTTCGGGCGGCAGCGGCTGGGCGGGGGACGGGGTCAGGACCGTACGGACACCGTGCCGGCGGGCGGCCTGCGCGCCCGCGAGGACCGCGGCCGTGGGGATCTCCAGTTGCAGCAGCAGGGTGTCGGCGGAGGCGATCACCCCTTCGTCGCCGGGGGAGAGGTGGTCGACGGTGCCGTTCGCGCCGGGGACGACGACGATGGAGTTGCCGCCCTCGTCGTCGACCACGATGTGCGCGGTGCCGGACGGGCCCTCGACCGTGCGCAGCGAGTCGGTGTCCACCCCGGAGTGTTCCAGGGTGTCGCGCATGCGGGCCCCGAAGGCGTCGTTGCCGACCGCGCCGATCATCGAGACGGTGGCGCCGGCGCGGGCCGCGGCGATCGCCTGGTTGGCGCCCTTGCCGCCGGGGATCGTGACGAACTCCCGGCCCGTCACGGTCTCCCCGCGCTGCGGGGCCTTCGCGACATAGGTGACGAGGTCCATGTTCGTGCTGCCGAGGACGGCGATATGGGTCATGGGCGGGTCGCCTCCACGGCGATGAGGGGGGTCATGGGCGGGTCGCCTCCCGGTGGGTGAGGTGGGCGAGGGTGTCGAATCCGACGCCGTCGAAGTCGGCGACGGTGGTGGCCAGCCGGTTCTTCAGCGGGGCCCGCCAGCGCTCGGGAAGCGCGTCCGGTGCGCCCGCGAGCAGCCCGGCGACGCTGCCGGCGGTGGCGCCGGCCGAGTCGGTGTCGAGGCCGCCCGCGACCGCACGGCAGACGGAGCCGCCGAAGTCGCCGTCCGCGTGGCTGAGGGCGGCGGCGATCAGCGCGGTGTTGGGGATGGCGTGGACCCAGTGGTGGGCGGGGGTGTGGACGGCGTGGAGCGCGTCCACGACGTCGTCGAAGTCCTCGTGGTGCGCGGCCAGTTCGCGGGCGTGGTCGATCGCCCTGGCGAGGCGGGAGCGGGGCGGGATCACCCGGCGGCCGGCGTCGAGGCAGGCGTGCACGTCGTGCGTTCCGGTGGCGGCGGTGGCGATCACGGCGGCCGTGAACATCGCCGCGTAGACGCCGTTGGCGGTGTGGGTGAGGACCGCGTCGCGGTGCGCCTGTCCGGCGGCGGCGGCCGGGTCGCCCGGGTTGGTCCAGCCGTGCACGTCGGCGCGGATCAGGGCGCCGATCCACTCGCGGAAGGGGTTGCGGTGGCGGGCCGTCCGCGGGGGTTCGATGCCGGTGAGGAGGTTGCGGCAGGCGATGCGCTCGGCGGTGAAGGTGCGGCCGGGCGGGAGTTCGTCCAGCCAGAGCCGGGCCACGTCCGCGGTGCTGAACGACCGCCCGTGACGCTGCAGCAGAAGCAGGTTGAGCAGCGGGTAGTTGAGGTCGTCGTCCTCGGGCATCCCGTCGATGTTCTCGGCGAGGGAGGTGCCGGCCGAGCGGCGGTTCCAGGGGTGTGCGGCGAGGAGGTCCGCCGGGACTCCCCTGGCGGTGAACCAGGTGGTGAGGGGCCAGTTCCCGGCCGCCTCGGCGAGGGCGCGGACGCCGTCGAGGTGCAGCTTCTCCACGGGCTTGCCGAGGAGACAGCCGACGGCCCGGCCGAGCCAGGCCGCTTCCAGGGCGGCCGGGGCGCACGGTGACGGCCGTCCGCGGCCCGGTGGCGCCGGCCAGTCCCCGCACAGGGACCTGATCCGCTCCAGGTCCGTCGGCTCGTCCTCGGACAACCGGCTGGGCAGATCGGCGAGTTCGTCCAGCAGGTCCTCCGCCAGCAGCCGCAGATACCGGGAGACCGGGTGCGGGGAGGCCCCCGCCCGCTCCGGCGCGTCCGGGCCGCCCGCCGCCCGCCAGCGCGCCTCGATCGCCGACGGCTCCCGGCCGTCGAGGCGGGCCTGGCGCAGTTCGTGGCCGAGCAGGTCCTCCGGCTGGACCCAGGTCAGGCGGAGCACGCGGTGCCCCCGAGCGCGGTGAACGCCCGCTCGTGCGCACGGCGGCGGCGTACGTCCCGTGCGAACACCTCGCGCGCGACCCCGGCGAGCGTGCGGGCGGGTTCCCACAGGTCGAGGCGGCTGGCCTCCGCGACCGTCTTCGCCCAGTCCTGAGGGACGGGCGAGCCGAGGGCGCCGGTGACGGCACCGGCCATCGTGGCGATCGAGTCGCAGTCGCGGCCGTAGTTGACCGAGCCGAGGACGGCGTGCCGGTAGTCGCCGCCGGCGATCAGCACCATGCCGAGGGCGACGGGCAGTTCCTCGATCGAGTGCAGGCGGGAGGGGCGGCGGGCGCCCAGGGAGGGGGCGCGGTAGTCCGGGCCGACCGTGTCGTACGGTTCGACCGCCGCGCGCAGCGGGCCGAGCGCCGACTCGAAGTCCCGGTGCCGTGACGCCACTTCGCAGACCTTCTCGATCGCCGTGCGCGTGCCGTCCTTGGCCAGGGACAGACAGGCGGTGACCACCGAGTCCGGGGTCGCGCCCGGGGCGGTGGCGGCGGCGACGGCCGCGGCGAGGACACCGGCCGCCTCCCGGCCGTACGACGACTGGTGCGCACCGGCGACGTCCAGCGCCTCGGCGTACGCGGCGGCCGGGTCGGCGGCGTTGACCAGGCCGACGGGGGCCATGTACATGGCGGCCCCGCAGTTGACGATGTTGCCGACGCCCGCCTCCCGGGGATCGGCGTGGCCGTAGGCGAGCCGGGCCACGAGCCACTTCTCGGCGAGGAAGAGGCGCTGCAGGGGCAGGGCCTCGGTCTCCAGCTCCGGAATCCAGCGGGGCCGGGTCATCAGGTCCGGGACCAGGTGGTCGGCGACGGCGTACGCGTCGAGGTGGTCGCGGACCCGGGCGTACACCCGGACCAGGGCGTGGGTCATCAGGGTGTCGTCGGTGACGTGGCCGTCGCCCTTGTGGTACGGCGCGATGGGGCGGGCGGTGCGCCAGTCGTCGCCGTGCCAGGGGCCGACGACGCCGTGGATCCGGCCGCCGTGGCGCTCGGCGATCTGGTCGGGGGAGTAGCCCTCGACCGGGCCGCCGAGGGCGTCACCGACGGCGGCGCCGACCAGGGCGCCGGTGATCCGTTCGTCGAGGGTGTGCGGACCTGGGTCCCCGGACCGCTCGGGGGTGTCAGGTCGTTCGGGTTCTTCGGGCGTCATGTCCCGAATCATCCCCCTGTGGGGGCCGGTTGCGTGGCTTCCAGGAGTCCGGCGAGTTCCACCAGGTCGGTGCCGGTGAGACGGGGCAGGGCGCAGCCGGGCAGGGTGCGGCAGGCGTCCCGCCAGGTCCGCGGGACGGCACCGCCGCCGCCGAGGGCCCCGGTGAGGGCGCCCACCAGGGCGGGGGCGGAGTCGGCGACCCGGGACAGACAGGCGGCGGCGGGCACGGCCTCGGCGATCCGGCCCCGGGCGGCCGTGGCCAGGGCGAGGGCGACGGGGACGGTCTCGGCGGCGGCGATGCCGTAGCTGTAGACGTGGTCGACGATCTGGTGCTCGAGGAGCGGGACGAGGGCGAAGGCGGACTCGCCGTCCTCGGTGAGGGCGAGGGCGTGGCGGGTGTTGCGGCCGATCTCCGTGTCGGCGGGGAGCTGGGCGAGGGCGGCCCGTACGCAGGCGTCGGTGTCCGCGTCGGCGAGGGCGCAGGCCAGGGCCGCCGCCATGGCCCGCGCGCCGTGCACGCCGTCACCGTCCTGGGTGTAGCGGGCGTCGAACTCGGCGAGGGCCGCGGCGCGTTCGGGGTCGCCGGGGTGGGCCACCGCGAGGACGCAGGCGCGGACGCAGGCCGCGTCGTCGAAGTAGTGCGGGTTGTCGTGGCCGGTGGCGGGCGGACGCAGGCCGGCGGCGAGGTTGCCGAGGCCGGCGCGGACCGAGATGCGGGCGCGCAGGGGGAGTACGGCGGACTCGATCTCGGGTGCCCGCTCCGCCGCCGCGGCGACCTCCGCGGCCACGGCGCTCCAGGTGAGGTCGATGGCGGCGCGCATACGGCGGTCCCGGCCGAGGTCGCCGAGGGCGTCGTCGTCGCCGGCCCGCAGCACCGCTTCCGCGGCGAAGACGGCCCACTCGGCGTCGTCGGAGGGGCCGAGGCGCAGGGGCTCGGGTGGCTGGTTGAGGGCGATGGGGACGGGGAGGGTGGTGGTCGCGTTCTGCTCCGCGAAGGTGTCCAGCTCCCGGGTCAGCCGGCGGGTCCACTCGGGCATCCGGGCGGCTCGGTGCCGTGCGGCGGGCCAGCCGGCGGCGTCGCCCGCGGCGAGGCCGAGCAGGAGCCCCTCGATCCGGCGCGCGGGGTCGCGGTGCCGCGTCACGACAGCCCCTCGCCGTCGGAGCACCCGGATTTCGCCGCGCTGACCAGCGGTCCCGGCCCCCGGGCCCCCCGCCCGGCTCCCCGCTCACCGGCCCGCCCGTCCGGCCCGGCCGGCCGGGACGAGCACGGGACCGGCGGGGGCGGCTCCGCCGGGAGGGCTGTGTTCGGCTCGGCCGGAGTGGCTGCCTTTGCCTTCGCTGGGATGGCTGCGTTCGGCTCCGCCGGGGTGGCTGTGTTCGGCTCGGCCGGGGTGGCTGTGTTCGGTTTCGCTGGGATGGCTGCCTGCGGCTCGGCCGGGGTGGCTGCGTTCGGCTTCGCCGGGACGACCGCCTGCGGTTCCGCAAGGACGACCGCCTGCGGCTCGGTCGGGGTGGCTGTCTTCGGCTTCGCTGGGATGGCTGCCTGCGGCTCGGCCGGGGCGGCTGCGTTCGGCTTCGCCGGGACGACCGCCTGCGGCTCCGCAAGGACGACCGCCGGCGGCTCGGTCGGGGTGGCTGTCTTCGGCTTCGCCGGGATGGCTGCCTGCGGCTCGGCCGGGGTGGCTACGTTCAGCTCGGCCGAGGTGGCTGTCTTCGGCTTCGCCGGGACGACCGCCTTCGGTTCTGCCGAGGCGGCTGCGTTCGGCTCCGCCGGGACGACCGCCTGCGGTTCCGCCAGGACGACCGCCGGCGGTTCCGCCGGGACGACCGCCTGCGGCTCCGCAAGGACGACCGCCGGCGGCTCGGCCGGGGTGGCTGTGTTCGGCTCGGCCGGGGTGGCTGCGTTCGGCTCCGCCGGGACGACCGCCTGCGGCTCCGCCGGGACGACCGCCTGCGGCTCGGCCGGGATGGCTGTCTTCGGCTCCTTCGGGATGGCTGCGTTCGGCTCCGCCGGGACGACCGCCTGCGGCTCCGCCGGGTCGACCGGTTTCGCCGTCACCGCCGATGCGACCCGCCCCGTGAGTTCCTGGGGAGCCGCCGCGGGCGGCAGCTCCCGCAACGGCTCCGGGACGACCCCCGGCAGCACCACCCCGGCCCCCCATTTTCCGCCCTCCTCCGGTACCAGGAGTTCCGCCACGTCCAGGACGTGGTGGCCCGCCATGGACGGCAGGCAGCGGCCGCGGGCCGGGCCGATGGCCGAGGCCCAGGCGGGCGGGATGGCGCAGATGCCCCGGGTGGCGCCGGCCAGTGCGCCCGCCACGGCCGCCGTCGTGTCGGCGTCGCGGCCCATGTTGACGGCCGTCAGGACCGCGTCCTCGAAGTCTCCGTCCGCCGCCGCGTACGCGCCGAAGGCGAGGGCGACCGCCTCGGGGGCCAGGTCGGTCCAGGGGTAGCCGCCGATGACGACCGCGGAGCGGACCGCGCGTTCGCCCCGGTGGGCCACGGCCACCGCGCGGCGCAGGGAGCGGGCCGTCCAGGAGTCCTCGGGCACCACCGCGAGGGCGGCGGCGATCACCACCGGGGGCGCCGCTCCGGTCATCGCCGCCGCCACCCCGGCGGCGACCGCCTGGCCGCCGTAGATGCCCTCGCCCTCGTGGCTGACCGAGCCGTCGATCGCCACCAGCCGGGCCGCCTCGGTGGGCCGGCCCGCCGCGAAGACCCCGAAGGGCGCCGCCCGCATCGCCAGTCCGTCGCTCCAGGCGTGCCGGTGCTGCGCGGAGATGGGCGCGGCCAGGCCCCGGCGGAGGTTCTCCAGGGTGCCGCGTTCGCTGAAGCCCGCACCCCGGAAGGGGCCCTCGGCCCGGTTCGCGATCCACTCGTGCCAGGCGGCCTCGACATGCGCCGGGGTCAGCGCCGAGCCGTGCCGGGCCAGCAGCAGACCGGAGAAGATCGCGTACTCCGTGTCGTCCGTGCCGGAGGGCCGTTCGGTGAGGTAGCCCGTGATGCGGCCCCAGCGGGCGCGGATCTCGGAGGGCTTCAGGTTCTCCGCGGGGGCTCCCAGCGCGTCGCCGACGGCGAGGCCCAGCAGCGCGCCACGGGCCCGGTCGCGCAGTCCGCGGGCGTCCCCGGGCGCCGGGCCCGGGGGAGTGCGGGCGATCGATGCCATGGACGGCCTCCTTCGGCGGACCACGAATGCGGCGAGACCTGATGTGTCCCACGGGAAGCGCCGACGGGAGCCTGCCCCGCTCCGGAGTCACCCGCTCGGCAACTGAGCAGGGTTTCGCACGAACGAGCGACCCGACCGAAAACCGCAGGTTAGCCCAGCCTTTCCTTGCTGGCGGAGAAGAAATGATGAGCGTAGGTTCAGTGGAGTCGAAAAGTAGATCTCGTCCAAAGTTAGCTTTGGCTAAGCTATCCGGGGGGCCCGCATGGCCATCATCGAAACCGAGGCCGCGCTGCACGAGGCGCACCGTGACAACCACACTCACCGTGACGTCAACGGCGGCTGGCTGCGCCCCGCCGTCTTCGGCGCGATGGACGGCCTGGTCTCCAACCTCGCCCTGATGACCGGCGTGGCCGGCGGCTCCGTCGGCCAGCAGACCATGGTGATCACCGGCCTCGTCGGGCTCGCCGCCGGCGCCTTCTCCATGGCGGCCGGCGAGTACACCTCCGTCGCCTCCCAGCGTGAACTCGTCGAGGCCGAGCTCGACGTCGAGCGGCGCGAGCTGCGCAAGCACCCGCAGGACGAGGAGAACGAGCTGGCGGCACTGTACGTGGCCCGCGGGGTCGAGCCCGACCTGGCCCGCGAAGTCGCCCGGCAGCTGTCCCGGGACCCCGAGCAGGCCCTGGAGATCCACGCCCGCGAGGAACTGGGCATCGACCCCGGCGATCTGCCGTCGCCGCTGGTCGCGGCCGTGTCGTCGTTCGCGTCCTTCGCCCTCGGCGCCCTCCTGCCCCTGCTGCCGTACCTGCTCGGCGCGACCGCCCTGTGGCCCGCCGTACTGCTCGCCCTCGCCGGGCTCTTCGGCTGCGGTGCCGTGGTGGCCAAGGTGACCGCGCGCAGCTGGTGGTTCAGCGGTCTGCGGCAGCTCGCTCTCGGTGGTGCGGCGGCCGGTGTGACGTACGCCCTGGGCAGCCTGTTCGGAACGGCCGTAGGATAGCGCCGCCGGTACTTATGCGACGGGCCGCATAAATAGCCGTTACCCGCTGGTTTCAGATGCGTGACCACCGGGCATGAGCCGTAAGCGCCGCAGGCAATGACGCCTGCCGCACCCCCCTGGGGAGAGTGAAGACGCTCTCCCCGCCCCTTCGGGCCGCCGGACGCACCGATCCGACCGATCTTGTCCGCGACGGCCCCGCACAGACGTTTGCCGCCGAGCGCGGCACCCGCCGCCGTCGCGCGGCACCTCCGCCGCCCTGCGCGGCACCCCGCCGCGGACCGTGCGGCACCGTTGCCACGGACCCCGTGGCGTCCGCATGTTGGAACGGAGTATCCGCTTCCCGGGAACCCCTCCATCATGTAACCTGCACGAAATTTAGCCACTTCCGCAGAGGGCCAACGTCGTCCCTCGGCACTTGCCACATGCCTCATGACGACGACGGGAGAGCCGATGCGTACGCCGCGCCAGCCGTCCCAGCATTCCGCGAATGGCCAGAACTGGTCGTTCATGGATGCTCGCCCTGCTGCGCAGGGTATGTACGACCCCCGCAACGAACACGACGCCTGCGGCGTCGGTTTCGTCGCCACCCTTACCGGCGAGGCGTCCCACACGCTGGTCGAGCAGGCGCTCACCGTGCTGCGCAACCTGGAGCACCGCGGGGCCACCGGCTCCGAGCCGGACTCGGGCGACGGTGCGGGTCTGCTCTGCCAGGTGCCCGACGCCTTCCTCCGCGAGGTGGCCGGATTCGAACTCCCCGCCGCGGGTTCGTACGCCGTCGGTATCGCCTTCCTGCCGGAGGACGGGACCACCGACGCCGTCTCGAAGATCGAGACGATCGCCGCCGAGGAGGGCCTCACGGTCCTCGGCTGGCGTGAGGTCCCGGTCGCGCCCGAGCTGCTCGGCGCCACCGCCCGCTCCACGATGCCGGCGTTCCGGCAGATCTTCGTGACCGACGGCGCCAGCGAGGGCATCGCGCTGGACCGCAAGGCCTTCGTGCTGCGCAAGCGCGCCGAGCGCGAGGCCGGTGTCTACTTCCCGTCGCTCTCCGCGCGCACGATCGTGTACAAGGGCATGCTGACCACCGGCCAGCTCGAGCCCTTCTTCCCGGACCTGTCCGACCGCCGCTTCGCCTCCGCGGTGGCGCTCGTGCACTCCCGGTTCTCCACGAACACCTTCCCGTCGTGGCCGCTCGCGCACCCCTACCGGTTCGTCGCGCACAACGGTGAGATCAACACCGTCAAGGGCAACCGCAACTGGATGCGCGCCCGCGAGTCCCAGCTGCTCTCGGACTTCTTCGGCTCGGACGAGAAGGCCATCGAGCGCATCTTCCCGGTGTGCACCCCCGACGCCTCCGACTCGGCGTCCTTCGACGAGGTGCTGGAGCTGCTGCACCTGGGCGGCCGTTCGCTGCCCCACTCGGTGCTGATGATGATCCCGGAGGCGTGGGAGAACCACGACTCCATGGACCCGGCCCGGCGCGCCTTCTACCAGTTCCACTCCACGATGATGGAGCCCTGGGACGGCCCCGCCTGCGTCACCTTCACCGACGGCACCCAGGTCGGCGCCGTGCTCGACCGCAACGGTCTGCGCCCCGGCCGCTACTGGGTCACCGACGACGGCCTCGTCGTCCTCGGCTCCGAGGTCGGCGTCCTCGACATCGACCCGGCCAGGGTCGTCCGCAAGGGCCGCCTCCAGCCCGGCAAGATGTTCCTCGTCGACACCGCCGAGCACCGCATCATCGAGGACGACGAGATCAAGGCGTCCCTCGCCGCCGAGCAGCCGTACGCCGAATGGCTGGAAGCCGGCGAGATCGAGCTGGGCGACCTGCCCGAGCGCGAGCACATCGTCCACACCCACGCCTCGGTCACCCGCCGCCAGCAGACCTTCGGGTACACCGAGGAGGAGCTGCGCGTCATCCTCGCCCCGATGGCCCGCTCCGGCGCCGAGCCGATCGGCTCCATGGGCACGGACTCCCCGATCGCGGCCCTGTCCGAGCGCCCGCGGCTGCTCTTCGACTACTTCACCCAGCTGTTCGCGCAGGTCACCAACCCGCCGCTGGACGCGATCCGCGAAGAGCTGGTCACCTCGCTGCGCTCCTCGCTGGGCCCGCAGGGCAACCTGCTCGACCCGACCGCCGCCTCCTGCCGGTCCGTCGTGCTGCCCTTCCCGGTCATCGACAACGACGAGCTGGCCAAGCTCATCCACATCAACGCCGACGGCGACATGCCCGGCTTCAAGGCCGCGACCCTCTCCGGTCTGTACCGCGTCTCCGGCGGCGGTGACTCCCTCGCCGCGCGCATCGCGGAGATCTGCGCCGAGGCCGACGCCGCCATCGACAACGGCGCCCGCCTGATCGTCCTGTCGGACCGGCACTCGGACGCCGAGCACGCGCCGATCCCGTCGCTGCTGCTCACCGCGGCCGTCCACCACCACCTCATCCGCACCAAGCAGCGCACCCACGTGGGCCTGCTGGTCGAGGCCGGTGACGTCCGCGAGGTCCACCACGTCGCCCTGCTGATCGGCTTCGGCGCCGCCGCCGTCAACCCGTACCTGGCGATGGAGTCGGTCGAGGACCTGCTGCGCGCCGGCACCTTCCTGGACGGCCTGGAGCCCGAGAAGGCCATCAAGAACCTGATCTACGCGCTCGGCAAGGGCGTCCTGAAGGTCATGTCGAAGATGGGCATCTCCACCGTCGCCTCCTACCGCGGCGCCCAGGTCTTCGAGGCCGTCGGCCTGGACGAGGCCTTCGTCGAGGAGTACTTCAACGGCACCGCCACCAAGATCGGCGGCGTCGGCATCGACGTCATCGCCGGTGAGGTCGCCGCCCGCCACGCCAAGGCCTACCCGGCCTCCGGCATCGCCCCGGCGCACCGCGCGCTGGAGATCGGCGGCGAGTACCAGTGGCGCCGCGAGGGCGAGCCGCACCTGTTCGACCCGGAGTCGGTCTTCCGCCTCCAGCACTCCACGCGCACCGGCCGCTTCGACATCTTCAAGCAGTACACCGACCGCGTGAACGAGCAGTCCGAGCGCCTGATGACGCTGCGCGGCCTGTTCGGCTTCAAGTCCGACCGGCAGCCGATCCCCCTCGACGAGGTCGAGCCGGCGAGCGAGATCGTCAAGCGGTTCTCGACGGGCGCCATGTCGTACGGCTCCATCTCCAAGGAGGCGCACGAGACCCTCGCCATCGCCATGAACCAGCTGGGCGGCAAGTCCAACACCGGTGAGGGCGGCGAGGACCCGGACCGCCTGTACGACCCGGCCCGCCGGTCCGCCATCAAGCAGGTCGCGTCCGGCCGCTTCGGTGTGACGAGCGAGTACCTCGTCAACGCGGATGACATCCAGATCAAGATGGCCCAGGGCGCCAAGCCCGGCGAGGGCGGCCAGCTGCCCGGCCACAAGGTCTACCCGTGGGTCGCGAAGACGCGTCACTCGACGCCGGGCGTCGGCCTGATCTCCCCGCCGCCGCACCACGACATCTACTCCATCGAGGACCTGGCCCAGCTGATCCACGACCTCAAGAACGCGAACCCGCAGGCGCGGATTCACGTCAAGCTGGTCTCCGAGGTCGGCGTCGGCACGGTCGCCGCGGGCGTCTCCAAGGCGCACGCGGACGTCGTCCTGATCTCCGGCCACGACGGCGGTACGGGCGCCTCGCCGCTCACCTCGCTGAAGCACGCCGGTGGCCCCTGGGAGCTGGGCCTCGCCGAGACCCAGCAGACCCTGCTGCTCAACGGCCTGCGCGACCGCATCGTCGTGCAGACCGACGGCCAGCTGAAGACCGGCCGTGACGTGATCATCGCCGCGCTGCTGGGCGCCGAGGAGTTCGGTTTCGCGACCGCGCCGCTCGTCGTCTCCGGCTGCATCATGATGCGCGTCTGCCACCTGGACACCTGCCCGGTCGGCATCGCCACCCAGAACCCGGTCCTGCGCGAGCGCTTCGCGGGCAAGGCCGAGTACGTGGTGAACTTCTTCCAGTTCATCGCCGAGGAGGTCCGCGAGCTGCTGGCCGAGCTGGGCTTCCGCTCCATCGAGGAGGCCGTCGGCCACGCCGAGGTGCTCGACGTCGAGCGCGCGGTCGACCACTGGAAGGCGCAGGGCCTGAACCTGGAGCCGCTGTTCCACGTGCCGGACCTGCCCGAGGGCGCCGTCCGCCACCAGCTGATCGCCCAGGACCACGGCCTGGAGAAGGCCCTGGACAACGAGCTGGTCAAGCTCGCCGCCGACGCCCTTGCCGCGAAC
This sequence comes from Streptomyces sp. NPDC051133, assembly GCF_040682635.1. Taxonomy (NCBI): domain Bacteria; kingdom Bacillati; phylum Actinomycetota; class Actinomycetes; order Kitasatosporales; family Streptomycetaceae; genus Streptomyces; species Streptomyces sp. NPDC051133. Next base: position 92,599 of record NZ_JBFBBK010000022.1, on the reverse strand, counting down.
GACGCGACCGAGGCCCAGCCGGTGCGCGCCCAGGTCGCCATCCGCAACATCAACCGCACGGTCGGCACCATGCTCGGGCACGAGGTGACGAAGAAGTTCGGCGGCGCGGGCCTGCCCGACGACACCATCGACATCACCTTCACCGGCAGCGCCGGCCAGTCCTTCGGCGCGTTCCTGCCGCGCGGTGTCACGCTGCGCCTGGAGGGCGACGCCAACGACTACGTCGGCAAGGGCCTGTCCGGCGGCCGGATCGTCGTCCGCCCGGACCGCGCGGCCGACCACCTCGCCGAGTACTCGACCATCGCGGGCAACACCATCGGCTACGGCGCCACCGGCGGCGAGCTGTTCCTGCGCGGCCGCACCGGTGAGCGGTTCTGCGTCCGCAACTCCGGCGCGCTGGTCGTCTCCGAGGGCGTGGGCGACCACGGCTGCGAGTACATGACCGGCGGTCACGCGGTCGTCCTCGGCCCGACCGGCCGCAACTTCGCGGCGGGCATGTCCGGCGGTATCGCCTACGTCATCGACCTCGACCGCGACAACGTCAACGTCGGCAACGCCGGCTCGGTCGAGGCGCTCGACGACACGGACAAGCAGTGGCTGCACGACGTGGTGCGCCGGCACGCCGAGGAGACCGGCTCGACGGTCGCCGAGAAGCTGCTCGCCGACTGGGACACGGCCGCGGAGCGGTTCAGCAAGATCATCCCCAGCACGTACAAGGCAGTGCTCGCCGCCAAGGACGCCGCCGAGCGAGCCGGTCTCACCGAGACCGAGATCACCGAGAAGATGATGGAGGCGGCGATCAATGGCTGACCCGAAGGGCTTCCTGAACCACGGCCGTGAGGTCGCCAAGTCCCGTCCCGTCGGTGAGCGCGTCAAGGACTGGAACGAGGTCTACGTCCCCGGCTCCCTGCTGCCGATCATCAGCAAGCAGGCCAGCCGGTGCATGGACTGCGGCATCCCGTTCTGCCACAACGGCTGTCCGCTGGGGAACCTGATCCCCGAGTGGAACGACTACGCCTACCGCGAGGACTGGGCGGCCGCCCAGGAGCGCCTGCACGCCACCAACAACTTCCCGGAGTTCACCGGCCGCCTCTGCCCGGCCCCCTGCGAGTCGGCGTGCGTGCTCGGCATCAACCAGCAGCCGGTCACCATCAAGAACGTCGAGGTCTCGATCATCGACAAGGCGTGGGAGACCGGGGACGTCGCCCCGCAGATCCCCGAGCGCCTGTCCGGCAAGACGGTCGCGGTCATCGGCTCGGGCCCGGCCGGTCTCGCCGCCGCCCAGCAGCTGACCCGGGCCGGTCACACGGTCGCCGTCTACGAGCGCGCGGACCGCATCGGAGGCCTCCTGCGGTACGGCATCCCCGAGTTCAAGATGGAGAAGCGGCACATCAACCGCCGTATCGAGCAGATGCGCGCGGAGGGCACCCGCTTCCGCACCGGCATCGAGATCGGCCGTGACCTGGGCGCCCGAGACCTGAAGAAGCGCTACGACGCGATCGTCATCGCCGCCGGCGCGACGACCTCCCGCGACCTGCCGGTCCCCGGCCGCGAGCTCAAGGGCGTCTACCAGGCGATGGAGTACCTGCCGCTGGCCAACAAGGTCCAGGAGGGCGACTACGTGGCGCCCCCCGTCTCGGCCGAGGGCAAGCACGTCGTCGTCATCGGCGGCGGTGACACCGGCGCGGACTGCGTGGGCACCGCCCACCGCCAGGGCGCGGCCTCCGTCACCCAGCTGGAGATCATGCCCCGCCCGAACGACGAGCGGCACCCGACCGGCCAGCCCTGGCCGACCTTCCCGATCCTGTACAAGGTCACCTCGGCCCACGAGGAGGGCGGCGAGCGGATCTACTCCGCCTCCACCACCCACTTCGAGGGCGACGAGGACGGCAACGTCCAGTGGCTGCACCTGGCCGAAGTGGAGTTCGTCGACGGCAAGCTGACCTCCAAGCCGGGCACCGAACGCAAGATCCCGGCCCAGCTCGTCACCCTCGCCATGGGCTTCACCGGCACCGACCGGGAGAACGGCCTGGTGGAGCAGTTCGGCCTGGACCTCGACGAACGCGGTAACATCGCCCGCGACGCCGACTTCCAGACCAACGTGCCGGGTGTGTTCGTCGCCGGTGACGCCGGCCGCGGGCAGTCCCTCATCGTGTGGGCGATCGCGGAGGGCCGCTCGGCCGCCCGCGGTGTCGACCGCCACCTGACCGGCGCCAGCGACCTGCCGGCCCCGATCCGCCCGACGGACCGCGCCCTGGCGGTCTGACGGCACCCGAGAACGTCCCGTACAACGGCGTGCGGAACACTGACGACGCCTGCCCCGTCCCCGACCGGACCCGGGCAGGCGTCGTCGCATGTCCGCACGTCGAGGGGGAGCCATGGCCGCGATCAGTCTGCGCAAGATGGAGGAGACCGCGCCCGCGCTCGTCGGCGCCTACAGGTCGGCCGGGGTCTCGCTCACCAAGCACGGCCTGGACGGGCTGCGCGCCGCCGTCTACCTGGTGGTCGACCACTCCGGCTCGATGAAGCCCTACTACAGGGACGGCAGCGTGCAGACGCTCGCCGACCGGGTGCTGGGCCTGTCCGCGCACCTGGACGACGACGGACGCGTGCCCGTGGTCTTCTTCTCCACGGACGTCGACGCGGTCACCGACATCGCCCTCGACGCCCACGAGGGCCGCATCGAGCAGATCGTGGCCGGGCTCGGGCACATGGGAAAGACCAGCTACCACCTGGCCATGGACGCCGTCATCGACCACTACCTGGACAGCGGCGCCACCGACCCCGCCCTGGTCGTCTTCCAGACCGACGGCGGTCCGATCAACAAGCTCGCCGCGGAGCGCTACCTGTGCAAGGCGGCGAAACTCCCGCTGTTCTGGCAGTTCGTCGGCTTCGGCGACCCGCACAGCCGGCAGTTCGAGTTCCTGCGCAAACTGGACGACCTGGCCGTGCCCGGAAAGCGGATCGTCGACAACGCCGGCTTCTTCCACGCCGGCGAGGACCCGCGCCGGGTCTCCGACAGCGAGCTGTACGACCGTCTCGTCGCCGAGTTCCCGCAGTGGCTGAGGGCCGCGCGCGCCGCGGGCATCGTGCGCCCGGCGTGACAATGGGTCCGTGCCGACCAAGAAGAAGCCCCAGGTGACCGCGGCGGCGGCCCGGCGCGGCGAACTCCTCAGCACCGCTGCCGAGGTCTTCGCCGAGCACGGCTACAACGCCACCACCGTCCGCAGGATCGCCGACCACGCCGGGATGCTCGCGGGCAGCCTCTACTACCACTTCGACTCCAAGGAGTCGATGCTGGAGGAGATCCTGCGGACCTTCCTCGACGAGCTGTGGGGCGGCTACGACACCGTCCTGGCCGCCGGACTCGGCCCGCGCGAGACCCTGGAGGCCCTGGTCACCGAGTCGTTCCGGGAGATCGACCGGCACCGCGCGGCCGTCGCGATCTACCAGAAGGAGAGCAGGCAGCTGGTGGCCCAGGACCGGTTCGCGTTCCTCGCCGAGTCCCAGCGCCGGTTCGAGGAGGCGTGGCTGTCCACACTGGAACGGGGCGTGGCCGAGCGGGCCTTCCGCGCCGACCTGGACGTCCGGCTCACCTACCGCTTCGTGCGCGACACCGTGTGGGTCGCCGCCTCCTGGTACCGGCCCGGCGGACAGCACAGCCCCGAGGAGATCGCCCGCCAGTACCTGTCGATGGTGCTCGACGGCATCGCCGTACGCTCCTGACACCGGCCGCCCCTGCGCCGAGCGCGCACTGACACTCCCGGCCCTCCTTGGGGCTCCGCCCCCCAGACCCCCGCTTCCCACGCGCCCACCCGCCCATCCGTCTCGGTCGCCTGGGAAGCGAGGTGGACAGCGCACCTCCGGGCGCCCGACCGAGCGGGTCCGCGGGCCCCCGCCGCCGAGCCGACGTCACGCGCCCCGCCGACCGAGCGGGTCTGCGGAATCCCGCCGCCGAGGCAACCCGCGCGGCCCCGCTGACCGCTGACCGAACGCACCCGTGCGTCCCGCCACGGAGACGAGCCCCCGGCCCCCGGCCGGCCGAATCGCGGCCCTCGCCCTCCTCCGGCCCACCGCGTCGGGTGGGGGTGGGCGAAGCCGGGGGTCTGGGGGCCGGGCCCCCAGGGCGGTCACCGGGTCTACGTGTCGCACTCCAGCACCGTCCGGCACAGCCCGCACCGCGCGCGGACGCGCCCCCGTACCGGCACCCTGATCCGCTGGTGGCAGGTGGGGCAGGGGAAGGAGACACGGAGGCGGCCGGCGGGGTCGGGGCTGAAGGCGTAGGGGGCCGCCGGCTGCACGGCGGGCGCGTGCCGGCGGTCGTGGGCGTAGCGGCGCCGGCCCGCCCAGCCGGCCGCGGTCAGCGGAGGCTGCTGCTCGTCCCGGCGGGCCTGGGCCATCCCCTTGACGTAGGCGGTGTGGGCCTGCGGGCTGGTGAACCACACCGACGGGTCCTCACCGAACAGCAGGGCCCGCTTGGCGAGGACGTAACCGAACTCCTCCGGCGTGAGATAGCCCAGCTTCTGGGAGGAGACCGCGTCCTCCCGGTAGGCGTCCAGGAGCAGCCACCCGGCACCCAGATAGGTCGTCACGGTGTCCGTGAGGATCTCGTTCTCCGCCGTGCCGGGGAACGACAGGTCGAGGCGGTGCAGATAGACGTGGGCCACCTCGTGGGCGAGCGCCGCGCCGATGTCCCTGCGGTGGGTGCGGAAACGGTCGTTCAGTTCGACGAAGTACTCGGGACCCGCCGCCAGTTCGACGTTCGCCGCGTGCGTCATCTCCCGGAAGCCGACGATCAGCCGCGCGTCCGGCAGCCGGAAGTGCCGCACCATCTCGTGGGCCACCCGCTGCGCGCCCAGATGCAGGTCGTCGGTGTCGCAGAAGGCCACGTCGGCGGGGGCCACGCTGGCCGAGAACGTCTGGACGGTGTCGCAGGACAGGCGCTTGTAGAGTGCGGTGACGGCCGCCCGCACCGTCTCCAGGTGCGGGAAGCCGTGCCGGACCGGTCCGCCGTTCGCCACGTCCGCACCCCCAAAGACGCCGGAACTCCTCTCCACTGTAGGCGCGGCGGGCCACCTGTCACACCGGCAGCAGACGCGGCGCCGCGCGGTCCCGGCCCGCCTCCTGCAGTTCCAGCACCCACACCTCGTTCGCGCCGTCCCGCAGCACCGGGCCGGGCACGTACAGCGACCGCTGGGGGCCCACCGACCAGTAGCGGCCCAGACCGAAGCCGTTGATCCAGACGAAGCCCCGGGTCCAGCCGGGCAGCTCCAGCCGCGCGTCCCCGGCCCCGCCGACCGTCACGGTGCCCCGGTACAAACCGGGGCCGCCCTCCCGGGGCAGCGCGCCGCACGGCACCGCCGCCACGCCGTCACGGAAGGCCTCCAGGTCCAGCCCACGCGCGCGTACCCCGTGCAGATACTGCCGCTCGTGCAGGATGCCGCCGGTGATCCCCTTGGTCTCCCCGAAACGCGGCCCGTAGTTCACCCTCCCGAGGGACTCCACCCACACCTCCACGCGCGCGGGCCCCGCGACGGGCTCCTTCAGACGCGGCTCCTCCTCCGTGAGCACCCCGGCCCGTTCGCCGTCGGCGTACACCACCGCCAGGTCGCGCAACCCGCGCAGCGTCAGCGGATACGGCCGCCGCGGCCCGGGCACGTCCACCTCGTAGCGCACCAGGCCCCGGGTGACGTGCAATTCCTCGAAGGACGGCGGCACCGGGCCCACCCTCTCCTCGCCGCCCAGCGTCTCCAGGACCTCGCCCAGCGACGACCAGCCGTCCAGGACCACATCCGCCGCCTCGCTCAACGCAGCGGGCAGCGGCGGCAGTTCGGGCAGCGGACCGCCGCGGTACCCGGCCAGCACCTCACGGAAGCGCCAGAACTTCTCCGTCGGGCGCCCGCACTCGTCCACCGGCGCGTCGTAGTCGTACGACGTCACATCCGGCTCCAGCGGACCCTCGTGCAGCTCGCCGCCGCCCCGGTTGGCGCCCGCCCAGCCACCGAAACTCGTGCCGCCGTGCGCCATGTACAGGTTCACCGACGCCCCGCACTCCAGGATCTCCCGCAGCACCCCGGCGGCCTGAGCAGGGTCCCGTACGACGTGCTCGCCCGCCCAGTGGTCGAACCAGCCGCACCAGAACTCCATGCACATCAGCGGGCCCTCAGGACGATGCCGGCGCAGCGTGGCGAACGCCTCGCGCGCGTGCGAGCCGAAATTCACCGTCGCGAGCACGCCGGGCAGCGAACCACCGGTCAGCATGTGGTCCTCGGGGCCGTCCGAGGTGAACAGCGGCACCGTGACGCCCTCGGCGCGCAGCAGCCCGGCCAGCTCCTGAAGATAGCCGCGGTCGCTGCCGTAACTGCCGTACTCGTTCTCCACCTGCACCAGCACCACCGGACCGCCGCGGTCGATCTGCCGGGGCACGACCTCGCGCATCAGGTGGTGGAACCAGCTCCGCACGGGCGCCAGAAAACGCTCGTCACGCGTACGCACGCGCGTGCCCGCCCCGCCCGACACCCAGGGCGGCAGACCGCCGTTCTCCCACTCGGCGCAGATGTACGGGCCCGGCCGCACGATCGCCCACAGACCCACCTCCCCGGCCGCGTCCAGGAACCGGCCGAGCGCCTCCACGTCCCGGTGACCCCCCGGAGCCGGCCGGTGCAGATTCCACGGAACGTACGTCTCCACACAGTTCAGGCCCATCGCCCGCAGCATCGCCAGCCGGTGCCGCCAATGACCCTCGTGCACCCGGAAGTAATGCAGCGCCCCGGACAGCAGCCGCACCGGCCGCCCGTCCAGCAGGAAGTCCGATTCCCCCACCGTGAACTCGCTCATGCGCCCCAGCCTCACCCCTTCCCGTGATCAGCGCCATGGACGAAGATCGGCGCTGCTTGGACAAAAGTCCGCCGCACGGCAGGCCCGGGAGGAGCGACGATGTACCAGACCTGGATGCGGTTCTTCAGCCCCGGCCCCGCCCACCACCGCCTCGGCCTGGTCTGCCTCGGCGTCGGCCTCCAGCACGGCGCACTGCCCACGGTCGGCCCCCGCACCCTCGACCACCACGTGGCCGTCGTGATCAGCTCCGGCCGCGGCTGGCACCGGAGCGCCGACGGCCGCCGCACCACCGTCACCGCCCCCGCCCTGCTGTGGCTCACCCCCGGCGTCCCCCACCACTACGCACCCGACCCCGACACCGGCTGGGACGAGGGATTCGTCGACTTCGCCGGACCCGCCACCGGCACCTACACCGAACTCGGCTACATCGAACCCGAGCGGCCCGTCGTCCCGCTCTCCGACCCCTCCGCACCCCGCGCGGTCGTCGCCCGCATCGCCCGCGCCGCCCGCCGCGGCAACCCCCTGCTGGAGGTCGAGACCGGCGCCGCCGTGCACGAACTCCTCGTCGTCCTGCGCCGCGCCCGCGCCGACCTCGCCCCCGACGGCGACCAGGTCCTCGAAGCGCTCGCACGGGACGCCTGCACCCCCATGAGCGTCGCCGACCACGCGCGCGTGCACCGCATGACCCCCGCCGAACTGCGCGGCGCCGTCCGCCGGGCCGCCGGATGCAGCCCCAAGGACTACCTGCTCGGCATCCGCCTCGGCCGCGCCAAGGAACTCCTCGCCGGCACCGAACTGCCCGTCGCGGCCGTCGCCCGGCGCGTCGGCTACGACGACCCCGCCTACTTCTCCCGGCTCTTCACCCGCCGCGTCGGACTCGCCCCGGTCCGCTTCCGCGCCCAGCAGGGCCGCACCGTCCCCGGCGGCTGGAGCGACCGCGTCCCCGACCCCGACGACCCCCCGATGATCCACTCTCCGGACACCCCGTGGACGCGGCCCCGCGACCACATAGGGTTGACCCCCATGAGCACCAGCAACACCGGCACCGGTGACGTGGACCCCGAGGTCCGCCAGGAACTGGAGCGGCTGCGCGACAGCATCGACAACATCGACGCGGCCGTCGTCCACATGCTCGCCGAGCGTTTCAAGGCCACACAGCAGGTCGGCCGGCTCAAGGCCGTGCACCAGCTGCCGCCCGCCGACCCCGCACGCGAGGCCCGGCAGATCGACCGGCTGCGCCGCCTCGCCGAGAACGCCAAACTCGACCCGGCCTTCGCCGAGAAGTTCCTGAACTTCATCATCGCCGAGGTGATCCGGCACCACGAGCGCATCGCCGAGGACACCGCCAACGGACAACCGGCCGGGGACTGACACCGGGCAGCGGCGGACGACCGGCGTCAAGAGGGCGCCAGGGGCGCGCACCCGAGACCGCGCGCCGTACCGGACATAAGCCGTGTACCGATCCGCCCCTGTGCGCTGTCGGCCCCATCAGGCAGCATGGCCCGCATGTCCGTACTCACGCGCGACGAAGCGCAGCTCCGAGCACAGCTCCTCGACGTCCACCGCTACACGGTCGAACTGGACCTCACCACCGGGGACGAGACCTTCGACTCCCGCACCGTGATCCGCTTCACCGCCCGCACCACGGGGGACACGTTCGTCGAGCTGAAGCCCGCCGAGCTGCGCACCGCCACGCTCGACGGACACCCCCTCGACCCCGAGTCGCTGCACGACGGCCGACTGCCGCTGAACAACCTCACCGCCGGCGCACACGAGCTGACCATCGACGCGGCCATGCGCTACTCCCGCACCGGCGAAGGCATGCACCGCTTCACCGACCCCAGCGACGGCGAGACCTACGTCTACACGCAGATGTTCATGGACGACGTCCAGCGTGTCTTCGCCGCCTTCGACCAGCCCGACCTGAAGGCCGTCTTCGAGGTCTCCGCACGCGCCCCCGAAGGCTGGACCGTCCTCGCCAACGGCGTCACCGACCACCGCGGCGACGGCCACTGGCAGGCCGCACCCACCCCGCCGATCTCCACCTACCTCGTCGCCGTCGCCGCCGGCCCCTGGCACTCGGTACACACCGAACACCGCGGACTGCCCTTCGGCATCCACTGCCGCCGCTCCCTCGCACCCCACCTCGACAGCGACGCCGAGGAAATCCTCGACATCACGCGCGCCTGCTTCGACCGCTACCACGAGAAGTTCGAGGAGCCCTACCCCTTCGACTCCTACGACCAGGCCTTCGTCCCCGAATTCAACGCGGGCGCCATGGAGAACCCCGGCCTCGTCACCTTCCGCGACGAATTCGTCTACCGCTCCGCCGTCACCGACACCGAACGCCAGACCCGCGCCATGGTCATCGCGCACGAGATGGCCCACATGTGGTTCGGCGACCTCGTCACCCTCAAGTGGTGGGACGACATCTGGCTGAACGAGTCCTTCGCCGAGTACATGGGCTACCAGACCACCGCCGAAGCCACCCGCTTCACCGACCCCTGGACCGAGTTCGGCGTCACCCGCAAAGCCTGGGGCTACGACGCCGACCAACGGCCCACCACCCACCCCGTCGCCCCCGAGAACGTCGACGACACCGCCTCCGCCCTGCTCAACTTCGACGGCATCTCCTACGCCAAGGGCGCCTCCGCCCTGCGCCAGCTGGCCGCCTGGCTCGGCGAGAAGGACTTCCTCGCCGGCATCAACACCCACTTCAAGCGGCACAGGTTCGCCAACGCCACCCTCGCCGACTTCATCGACTCCCTCGCCTCCGCCACCGACCGCGACGTACCCGCCTGGGCCGACAGCTGGCTGCGCACCACCGGCGTCGACACCCTCCGCCCCCAGATCCGCACCGACAACGGCACCTGGCACCTCGACATCCGGCACCAGGACGGCGCCGGGGCCACGGCCGGCCGCCCGCACCGCATCACCGTCGGCATCTACGACCACGACCTGCACGACGAACGCGCACTCACGCCCCGCGACCGCGTCGAGGCCGACATCCCCGCCGACGGCGACGCCCGACTGACCGCCACCGGACCCCGCCCCGCGTTCGTCCTCCTCAACGACGGCGACCTCACCTACACCAAGATCCGCTTCGACACCGGCTCCGCCGACGCCGTCCGCACCCGCCTGTCCGGCCTGCCCGACCCCCTCACCCGCGCGGTCGTCTGGAACGCCCTCAGGGACGCCGTACGCGACGGCGAACTCCCGCCCGCCGCCTACCTCGACACCGCCCGCACCCACCTCCCGCACGAGACCGACCTCGCCGTCACCCAAGGCGTCCTCGCCTTCGCCACCGGCCACATCGCCGACCAGTACCTGCCGCCGCAGGACCGCCCGGCCGCCCTGGCCACCCTCACCTCCCTCTGCCGCGACCTGCTGCGCCGCACCGAGGACGGCGACCACCCCGGCCTGCGCCTCATCGCCGTACGCCACCTGATCGGCGCCGCCGCCCACCCCGACACCATCGCCGCCTGGCTCGCCGACGGCACCGTGCCCGGCGGACCCGAACTCGACCCCGAACTGCGCTGGCGCATCCTCGCCCGGCTCGCCGTACTCGGCGCCACCGACGAGACCGCCATCGCCGCCGAACTCGAACGCGACCCGAGCGCCAGCGGCCAGGAGGGCGCCGCCCGCTGCCGCGCCGCCCTCCCCGACCCCGACGCCAAGCACGCCGCCTGGCAGGCCATGTTCGCCGGCGACGACCTGTCCAACTACCTGTTCACCGCCACCGCCCAGGGCTTCTGGCAGCCCGAACAGGCCGAGCTGCTGAGCACCTACGTCCCCCGCTTCTACACCGACGCGATCCCCACAGCCGCCCGCCGCGGCCCCGCCATCGCCCAGGCCGCCGGCCGCTGGGCCTTCCCCGCCCACGCCGTCGACACCGACCACCTGCGCCTCGGCCAGGACTGCCTGCGCGACGCCGACCCCACCCCCGCCCTGCGCCGCACCCTCGCCGACCGGCTCGACGACCTCGCCCGCGCCCTGCGCGTGCGCGAACGCCGGCAGGAGGCCTGACGGACCAGACGACCTCCCCACCCGGGCCACGGCCCGTCCCCGCCGCCGACGCGGCCGGCGGTGTCCCCGCCCCCGACGCGGCGGGGACACCGGCCGCGTCGGAGCCCGAACGGGCCGACACGACCAGCCACGCCCCCGCAGACAGCACCGCCCAGGTGAACCCGCCGCCGCGGCTCCGCCGAACCCACCGGCACCCCGGCCCCACCCTCACCCCACGGACCCGCGACCACACCCGCGACTCCCGTGCCCGGCGGACGTCAACCCCGCCTCCCCACCTCTCCCCACACCGCAGTACCCACTTTCGGGTTCCGATCGTTGCTCCTCCGGGACACACGGCCCCCCTCCCGTACAAGCTGGACCTCCACCCCCAGCCGGAACCCACCGGCCCGGAGACCCACGCCCCGGAAGCCCGCCGCACGCCCCGCGCCGCGCCCGGAGGACAGCCACGAGTGGAGGAGAGCCCATGCACGAGGCTTCACCCACACGCGGCGGCCCGCAGACCAACACCCCACACCCCACGGACACCCGGACGACCCCACCCCTCGCCTCCGGCCCCACAGGAACCCAGGCCCTGCGGCCGCTCATCGACGTCGTACTCGACGCACTCGAAACCGGCCGCACCGCACGCGGCGGACCACTCCCCGCCGGCGGCCCGGAAAACGTCGCCGCCCGCGTCACCGCCGCCCTCGGCGACGTCCTGCCCGACCACGGCGACCCCGACGCCCTGCGCACCCTCGTCCACACCCTCGCCGAAGGCGCCGCCGACCCCGCCGACCCCCTCTGCGCAGCCCACCTGCACTGCCCCCCACTCGCCGTGGCCACCGCCGCCGACCTCGCCGTCAGCGCCCTCAACCCCTCCCTCGACTCCTGGGACCAGGCCCCGGCCGCCTCCGCCCTGGAAACCACCCTCACCCGAACCCTCGCCCACACCACCGGACTCGCCGACGCCCTGGTCACCACCGGCGGCACCGAATCCAACCAACTCGCCCTCCTGCTCGCCCGCGAAGCCCACGGCGGCAGCATCCAACTCGTCTGCGGAGCCAACGCCCACCACTCCCTGCCACGCGCCGCCTGGCTCCTCGGCCTCCCCGACCCCATCGTCGTCCCCGCCCCCGGCGGCACCCTCGACCCCGCCGCCCTCGACGACGTCCTCACCACCTTCACCGGCCCCCTCCTCGTCGCCGCCACCGCAGGCACCACCGACGCCGGACTCATCGACCCCCTCCCCGACATCGCCGCCCTCTGCACCACCCACGGCACCCGCCTGCACATCGACGCCGCCTACGGCGGAGCCCTCCTGTTCAGCACACGACACCGCACCAAACTCGCCGGACTCGAAGCCGCCCACACCATCACCCTCGACCTGCACAAACTCGGCTGGCAACCCGTCCCCGCCGGCCTCCTCGCCGTCGCCCACCCCCACGAACTCGCCGTCCTCCACCAGCACGCCGACTACCTCAACGCCGACGACGACACCGAAGCCGGCCTCCCCGACCTGCTCGGCCGCTCCCTGCGCACCACCCGCCGCCCCGACATCCTCAAAACCGCCGTCACCCTCAAAACCCTCGGCCGCAACGGACTCGGCACCCTCATCGACCAAGTCTGCGCCCGCGCCCAGGAGTTCGCCGCACTGGTCCAGGAACACCCCCGCTTCGAGCTGTACGACCAACCCACCATCAGCACCGTCCTGTTCCGGCCCACCGACACCGACGACACCACCGTCGCCGCCGTACGCCGCAGACTCCTCCACGAAGGCCGCGCCGTCCTCGGCCGCGCCCACCTCGACGGCCGCCTCTGGCTCAAAGCCACCCTCCTCAACCCCCACACCGGACCGGACGACCTCGCCCGACTCCTGAAACTCGCAGAAGAAGGCACCCCCGCATGACCATCCCCCCACACCACACCCCCGAGACCCCCCGCGACCTCGTCGGCATCGGCATCGGACCGAGCAACCTCTCCCTCGCCGCCCTCGCCCACCCACTCGCCGAACTCGACACCGTCTTCTACGAACAGCGCCCCGGCTTCGACTGGCACCCCGGCCTGCTCATCGAAGGCGCCACCATCCAGGTCCCCTTCCTCGCCGACCTCGTCACCCTCGCCGACCCCACCAGCCCCTGGAGCTTCCTCAACCACCTCAAGAACCGCGAACGCCTCTTCCCCTTCTACTTCGCCGAGCGCTTCCACATCCAGCGCACCGAGTACGACGCCTACTGCCGCTGGGTCGCCCACAACCTCCCCGGACTCCACTTCCGCCACCAGGTCGACGCAGTGCGCTGGAACCCCGAACGCGACGTCTTCGAAGTCGACTACACCCAACTCGACACCCAAGGCGAGGCCGAAGCCCTCGGCCGCACCTACACCCGCAACATCGTCCTCGGCGTCGGCACCGTCCCCCACGTACCCGACCCCCTCAAACCACTGGTCGACACCCCCGGCGTACCCGTCATCCACGCCGCCGACTACCTCGACCACCGCACCGACATCCTCACCGCCGACCACATCACCGTCGTCGGCTCCGGACAATCCGGCGCCGAAATCTTCCTCGACCTGCTCCGCCACCGCCCCGCCCGCCGCGAAAAACTCCACTGGATCGGCCGCACCGAGGCATTCGCCCCGATGGAATACTCCAAACTCGGCCTCGAACACTTCACCCCCGACTACACCCGCTACTTCCACGCCCTCACCGAACCCGTCCGCGACCGGCTCGTCACCGCCCAATGGCAACTCCACAAAGGCATCGACGCCGGCACCCTCGCCGCCATCCACGACGAGCTGTACCACCGCACCCTCCACGGCGGCTGGCCCGACGTGGTCCTCACCCCCGGCGTCCGGGTCCGCACCGCCGGCCGCATCGCCAACACCCGCGTCGAACTCCACCTCGAACACCTCCAGCAGGACAGCCGCTCCCGCCTCACCACCGACGCCGTCGTCCTCGCCACCGGCTACCGCGAACGCCCCCTCGGCGCACTCCTCGCCGGACTCGACCCCTACCTGCGCCGCGACAGCAGCGAACGCCCGCGCATCGACGAGGAGTTCCGCTACGTCCTCGACCCCTCCGTCACCGGCTCCGTGTACGTCCAGAACGCCGAACTGCACACCCACGGCGTCGGCGCCCCCGACCTCGGCCTCGCCGCCTGGCGCAGCGCCACCATCCTCAACTCCCTCACCGGCAAGGAGACGTACCGCCTGGCACCCCGCACGGCCTTCACCACCTTCGGCCTCGAACACCCCCGGAGCCGGCTGCCTCAGGCCCGGGAGTCACAGCGACTCACCCCACTCGTGGATCAGTGAGCGGGGATCGGTGAGCGCGGGTCGGTAAGAGAATTCGCTCATCGGAGCGAGTGGCCGCACAATTCAACACTTGTTAATAAGCCTTCACCCAAAGTGTGTTGAGTAGTCATGGGCGGCCAATTCTCTACCCGCGGGTAAGCCCTAGGCTCGACCCATGCGCCGAGCAAAGATCGTCTGCACATTGGGACCCGCCACCGACTCGTACGACCAGATCAAAGCACTGGTCGAAGCCGGAATGGACGTCGCCCGATTCAATCTCAGCCACGGCACCCACACCGAACACGAGGAGCGGTATCGGCACGTGCGAAAGGCGGCCGACGAAACCGGCCGCAGCGTCGGAATCCTCGCCGACCTTCAAGGCCCGAAGATCCGCCTCGGCCGCTTCACCGAAGGCCCCGTACTCCTTGAACGCGGAGACACCTTCACCATCACCGTGGAAGACGGCGCCCAAGGCGACCGCCACCACTGCGGAACCACCTACGCCGGCCTCGCCGCCGACGTCACCCCCGGCGAACGCATCCTCGTCGACGACGGCAAGGTCTGCCTCCAGGTCACCGACATCGACGGCCCCCGCGTCCACACCGAGGTCGTCGAAGGCGGCGTCGTCTCCGACCACAAAGGCCTCAACCTCCCCGGCGTCGCCGTCTCCGTCCCCGCCCTCTCCGAAAAGGACGAGGACGACCTCCGCTGGGCACTGCACACCGGCTTCGACGTGATCGCCCTCTCCTTCGTTCGCAGCGCCGACGACGCCAGAACCGTCCACCGCATCATGGCCGAGGAAGGCCGCCGCCTCCCCGTCATCGCCAAAATCGAAAAACCCCAGGCCGTCGCCAACCTCGACGACATCGTCGCCGCCTTCGACGGCCTCATGGTCGCCCGCGGCGACCTCGGCGTCGAGATGCCCCTCGAACAAGTGCCGATCGTGCAGAAACGCGCCGTCAAGCTCGCCAAGCGCAACGCCAAGCCCGTCATCGTCGCCACCCAGATGCTCGACTCCATGATCGACAACTCCCGGCCCACCCGCGCCGAGGCCTCCGACGTGGCCAACGCCGTCCTCGACGGCACCGACGCGGTCATGCTCTCCGGCGAGACCAGCGTCGGCAAATACCCGGTCGAGACCGTACGCACCATGGCGAAGATCGTCACCGCCGCCGAGGAGGACATGCTCGCCAAGGGACTGCCGCCGCTGACCGAACGGAACAAACCCCGC
The DNA here is from genome assembly GCF_040682635.1 of Streptomyces sp. NPDC051133. Lineage (NCBI taxonomy): Bacteria > Bacillati > Actinomycetota > Actinomycetes > Kitasatosporales > Streptomycetaceae > Streptomyces > Streptomyces sp. NPDC051133. The sequence continues at coordinate 77,235 of NZ_JBFBBK010000022.1, read as the reverse complement.
ACCCAGGGCGGCGCCGTCGCCCGCGCCGCCGCCGAGATGGGCGACTTCCTCGGCGCGAAGTTCCTCGTCGCGTTCACCCAGTCGGGAGACACCGCGCGCCGCCTCTCCCGCTACCGCTCACCCATCCCCCTGCTGGCCTTCACCCCCGAACAGGCCACCCGCTCCCAGCTCAGCCTCACCTGGGGCGCCGAGACCTTCCTCGGACCGCACGTGGACTCCACGGACGCGATGGTCGACCAGGTGGACGAACTGCTGCTGAAGTACGGCCGCTGCCAGAAGGGTGACGTCGTCGTCATCACGGCCGGCTCCCCACCCGGCGTCTCCGGCTCGACCAACATGGTCCGGGTCCACCACATCGGCGAGGACGACAGCCCGAAGTGAGCGGACGGGGCCCCTTCGGCGGGGCCCCTCTTCAGTGCTTGGGGCCGATGTGGGTGTCCATGAGGGCTACGGAGGCCTTACGGGCGACGGAGATGGTGACGGCGGCGCGGCTCTGGTTCAGCGGCTTCCACTCGATGCCGACCCTATCGAGGGCGTCCGTAAAGAGGCGGACGATGTCGGTCGAGGTGTTGGTGAAGAAGTAGCGCGGGTATTCATACCGTTTACGCTCACCGGCGACGAGCCGGGTTGTCCAGTTGGTGATGCGGCACCCGTCGGAGTGGATGAGGCCTCGGACGAACTCCCAGGGGTGGGCGTCGACGATCTGCTGCTGCCAGGGTGCGAGGGCGATGGGACGTTCGTGCTTCCTGCCGGGGCCGTGTTGGGGGAAAAGCCGTGGCCAGTGGCGGGAGTAGCTGGTCACCATCGAGCAGCCCTTCTTCTGACGGGTGTAGACACCGATGCCGGGGCGCACTTGCTGGATGGCCTCGCGGCATTGCTGCATCAGACCGGGCCACGCGTCGGCGCACGCGATTGCGAGGTAGTACCCAGTGCCGCGTGGGTGGGCGCTGATACAGCCGTCACCGAGGTACAGGCCGAGCAGGTAGGAGTATGCGCAGTCGTCGGCGGGTGGTCCGGGATCTGCGGTCGCCATGCGAGTCAGGGGCTCCAGTCGGCTCAGCCAACACGTGATCGCGTGTCGGGAGATACCGGTCTCCTTGCTCACGGAGTTCAGGCTGCGCCCCTGTGCCACCAGCGAGAGTGCTCGCTTGCGCGTGCTGATGTCGTACATGTGATCACTCTGATCCGCCGACTCGCGCTACGCGCAGCAAAAAGCGGAGAGCCACGCGAACGTGATCCTCCGCTTGCAACTCGCGACCTTGGAATCCAAGGAAAAGTGCCCCGGGTCGGACTCGAACCGACACTGTATGGGTTTTGAATCCATTGCCTGCTGCCAATTGGGCTACCGGGGCTCGAGGAATCAAAGGTTTTCCCTGACCCTCCGCGCGTCCACCTTACCGCAGCTAGGTAGGCTCTTGTCAGCAGTACCCCTGCCCTGAACGAGGAGCCCCCCGTGACCCCCGAGTCGCCCCAGCCCGTAGACGCGCCCGACGACGACAAGTCGCACGTGCCTCCGCTGACGACCCGTGTCGTCATCGCCGAGGACGAGGCCCTGATCCGGCTCGACCTCAAAGAGATGCTGGAGGAGGAGGGCTACTCCGTCGTCGGCGAGGCCGGGGACGGTGAGCAGGCCGTCGAGCTGGCCCGCGAGCACCGCCCGGACCTCGTGATCCTCGATGTGAAGATGCCCAAGCTGGACGGTATCTCCGCGGCGGAGAAGATCGCCGAGGAGTCCATCGCGCCGGTCCTGATGCTCACCGCCTTCTCGCAGCGCGACCTCGTCGAGCGTGCCCGGGACGCCGGTGCCATGGCGTACCTGGTGAAGCCGTTCAGCAAGAGCGACGTCGTCCCGGCGATCGAGATGGCCGTCTCCCGTTTCACGGAGCTGAAGCAGCTGGAGGCGGAGGTCGCCGACCTCACGCAGCGGCTGGAGACGCGCAAGCTGGTGGACCGTGCGAAGTCGATCCTCCAGACGGAGTACGGGCTGACGGAGCCGGCCGCGTTCCGTTGGATCCAGAAGACGTCGATGGACCGCCGTATGTCGATGCAGCAGGTGGCCGAGGCGGTCATCGAGGACAGCGACGAGAAGAAGGCGGCCAAGAAGGACTGAGTGCCGTAGGTGTACGAGAGGCCCGCGCCCCAAAGAAGGGGGCGCGGGCCTTGTCGTATGTGTGGTCAGTCCTCGCCGAGGTAGGCCTTGCGTACGGACTCGTCGTGCAGCAGGTCCTGGCCTGTGCCGGACAGGACGATGGATCCGACCTCCATGACGTGGCCCTGGTCGGCGAGCGAGAGCGCCGCTTGGGCGTTCTGCTCGACGAGGAGGATCGTGGTGCCCTGGGACTTCAGTTCGACGATGGTCGCCATGATCTTCTGCATCATGATCGGCGACAGTCCCATGGACGGTTCGTCCAGCATCAGCAGCTTGGGCTGGGACATGAGTGCCCTGCCCATGGCCAGCATCTGCTGTTCTCCGCCGGAGAGGGTGCCGGCGGCCTGCTTCCTGCGTTCTCCGAGGATGGGGAAGAGGTCGTAGGCGCGCTGGATGTCCTTTTCGATGCCGTCCTTGTCCTTGCGGAGGAAGGCGCCGAGCTGGAGGTTCTCTGCGATGGAGAGGCGGGGGAAGATGTGCCGGCCTTCGGGGGAGTGGGCGAGTCCGAGGGCGACGATCTTGTGGGCGGGGACGTTGGTGAGTGGCTTGCCGTCGAAGACGATCTTTCCGGAGGTGGGCTTGAGCAGGCCCGAGAGGGTGCGCAGGGTGGTCGTCTTGCCGGCGCCGTTGGTGCCGATGAGGGTGACGACCTGGCCGGCCTCGACGCTGAACGAGATGCCCTTGACGGCTTCGATCTTGCCGTAGGCGACCCTGAGGTCTTCGACCTCCAGCAGTGCGGTCACTGGGCTTCTCCCTTGGTGGTGCTGGTGCTCTCCGCGTCCGCGGTGCCTTCCGGGTCGTCGGTGGTGTCCGCGTCGGTGTTCGCCGCGTCGGCGGGCTCGGTGTCGGCGGGTTCGGTGTCGGCGGCCGGCTCGGCCTCCGTGTCCTCAGCCGCGTCCGCTTCCTCAGCCGCGTCCGCAGCCGGCTCCGCTTCCGCCGCCGGCTCTGCCTCCGCGGCCGGTTCGGCGTCCGTCTCGGCGGCGGCCTCTGCGGCCTCGGCCTCCGCGGCCTCGGCCTCCGCGGCCTCGACCTCCGCGGCCTCCGCCTCGCCGGGGTCGCCCTCGAAGGGCTCGCCCAGGTAGGCGGCGACGACGCGCTCGTCGGCCTGGACGACCTCGGAGGTGCCCTCGATGAGCTTCTCGCCCTGGACGAGCACGGCGACGCGGTCGCACAGGTTGAAGATGAAGCGCATGTCGTGCTCGATGACGAGGACGGCGACGCCCTTGTCGCGGATGGCGAAGACCAGTTCCTCGGTGGTGCGGGTCTCCTGCGGGTTCATGCCGGCCGTCGGTTCGTCGAGCAGCAGCAGGCCCGGCTCGCTGGCCAGTGCCCGGGCGATCTCCAGCTTGCGCTGTTCGCCGTAGGGCAGGTTGCGTGCGAGGTGGTCGCGCTTGGCGGCGAGGCCGACGAACTCCAGGAGTTCCATGGCCTTCGCCTCGGACTCCTTCTCGGCCTTGCGGAATCCGGGGCCGCGCAGGAGCGCGGACCACAGGCCTTCCTTGGTCCGCGTGTGGCGGCCGACGAGGACGTTTTCCAGGACGGTCATGTTGGCGAAGAGCCGGATGTTCTGGAAGGTGCGGGCGATGCCCGCCTGCGTCACCAGGTGCGGTTTGGGCGGCAGCACCTTGCCCTGGTAGGCGACCGTGCCCTCGGTGGGGACGTAGAGGCCGGTGAGGCAGTTGAAGAAGGTGGTCTTGCCGGCGCCGTTCGGGCCGATGAGACCGACGATCTCGCCGCTGTTGACGGTGAAGTCGACGGACCGGACGGCGGTCAGGCCGCCGAAGCGCATCGTGACGTCACGGGCTTCGAGTACAGGTGTCGTCATGGTTCCTTACGCCCCTGCCTTGGTGACGGCCGGTTCGTCGGTGAGCGTCTTCTGCGCCGGCACGTCGAGCTGGCCGGTCTCGTGGAACTCCAGCTGGCGGCGGCGGTTGGCGATGATGCCTTCCGGCCGGAAGCGCATCAGCAGGATGAGTGCGATGCCGAAGGCGAACAGCTCGTAGTTCTGGAGGAACTGGAGCTTCTCGGGGACGAGGTAGAGCACGCTGGCGCCGAGCAGCGGGCCGCTGACGGTGCCCATGCCGCCGAGGACGACGGCGGCCAGGAGGAAGGCCGAGTTGGGCGGGGCGGCGCCGGCGAACTGGTACGGCTGGGGGTTGACGCTGTAGTTGACGTGGGCCATCACGGTGCCGGCGAGGCCGGCGAGGGAGGCGCCGAGGGCGAAGGCGATCAGCTTGACGCGGAAGCCGTTGATGCCCATGGCGGTGGCGGCGGTCTCGTCCTCGCGGATGGCGATCCAGGAGCGGCCGATGCGGGAGTCGGCGGCGCGGGTGAAGACGAGGACGACGATGGCCGTGATGACGAGCATCAGGATGAGGTAGTTGGCGAAGCGGCCGAGGGTGAAGCCGGCGACGTCGTGGGCGTTGCCCAGGTTGAACCCGAAGAGGTTGATGTCGGGGATCTGGGTGATGCCGTTGGGGCCGCGTGTGACGTTGGGTCCGGAGTCGCCGTCGAGGCTGTTGACGGTGATGCGGAAGATCTCTCCGAAGCCGAGGGTGACGATGGCGAGGTAGTCGCCGCGCAGGCGCAGCGTGGGGCCGCCGATCAGTACGCCGAACACGAGTGAGGCGGCCATGCCGGTGAGGGCGGCGGCCCAGAAGGGGAAGTGGACGTTGTAGGGGGAGTATTCGGATCCGGAGACCAGGGCGGCCGCGTAGGCGCCGACGCCGAGGAAGGCGACGTATCCGAGGTCGAGGAGTCCGGTGAGGCCGACGACGATGTTGAGGCCGAGGGCGACGGTGGCGAAGATGAGGATGTTGACGCCGATGTTGGCGTTGTGGTCGTCGTTCTGGGTGAAGGGGAAGAGTGCGGCGGCGACGAAGGCGAGGCTGGTCGCGAGGCCCTTGTGCCGGTTGGACATCGTCGTGTAGCGGTCGAGGAGGCCGGTGTGGACCAGGCCCCAGGCGCCGAAGACGAGGACGAGCAGGAAGCCGATGAAGGTCTCGCTGTCGTCGTCGTTGATGCCGATGCCGTAGCTGAAGACGACCAGGGCGAGTGCGGTGGCGACGGTGATGACGAGGCGTTCGGTGACCGGGGAGAGGGTGCCGGGGCGGGGCTGGTCGGGCTTGGTGAGGTAGCCGCGCAGGCCTTCGCCGGGGGCGGGGTGGGGCAGCGCGAGTGCGCCGATGACGGGGAGTGCGGAGGCCGCCATGGCGACGTACGCGCCGGGGTCCAGGTTGACCAGGCCGCCGAGGTCGACGGCGATGGCGATGCCGGTGAACCAGCAGACGGCGAAGGCCGAGAGGGCGATGAGGAGGACCGGGGTGGTGGCCTTGGCCGGGTTGAGCCAGCCCAGTCCGCGTACGTTCCACAGGCCGAGGCCGAAGAGCAGGGTGAGGGCGCCGGTCACGAGGGCGATGGTCTGCAGGCCCGCGGGGTAGCCGTAGACGGTGAGGTCGCCGGGGAAGTCGGGGGTCCAGGTCCAGCTGAGGAAGGCGCTGGCGATGGTGCCGATGGCGCCGGTCACGATGAGCAGGCGGGCTGCGGCGTGCGGGAGGGGGACGGGTCCGCGTCCGGCCGGTTCGGGGGTCGCGGCGGTCGTCTCGGTGGTGGTGTCGGTCATGCTGCTCACGCCCTGTCCGCGACGCGTTCGCCGAGCAGGCCTTGTGGCCTGAAGAGGAGTACGAGGATGAGGAGGACGAAGGCCCAGACCGGAGCCCAGCTGCCGCCGCCGAGCTGGTGCATTCCGGGGATGTCGGAGATGTAGGCGGTGGCCATGGCTTCGGCGACGCCGAGGACGAGACCGCCGAGCATGGCGCCGTAGATGTTGCCGATGCCGCCGAGGACGGCCGCGGTGAATGCCTTGAGGCCGGCGATGAAGCCCATGTCGTAGGAGACGGAGCCGTACTTGAGGCCGTAGGAGACGCCGGCGACGGCGGCGAAGAAGCCGCCGATGGCGAAGGCGATGACGATGATGCGGTTGGTGTCGATGCCCATGAGCTGGGCGGTGTCCGGGTCCTGGGCGGTGGCCTGCATGGCGCGGCCGGTGCGGGAGAGGCGGACGAAGAAGGCGAGGACCGCCATGCACACGGGGGCGGCGATGATCAGGAAGACGTCACCGCTCTGCACGGTCACGGAGCCGATGTGCAGGGGGCCGAAGGGCAGTTGCGGGAAGACGCGGGCGGACTTGGCGTCGCCGTCGACGTGGTACCAGTTGAAGACCGCCTGCTGCAGTGCGAGTGACAGGCCGATGGCGGTGATCAGTGGGGCGAGGCGTGGTGCGCCGCGCAGTGGTCGGTAGGCGAAGCGTTCGGCGCCGACGGCGATGAGTACGGCGACCAGGGCACCGCCGATGAGCATCGCCGGCAGGGCTATCCACATGGATATGCCGTCCGGCAGGGCGAGGTAGACCGTGAGGGCGCCGAAACCTCCGGTCATGAAGATCTCGCCGTGGGCGAAGTTGATGAGCTGGACGATGCCGTACACCATCGTGTAGCCGATGGCGATCAGCCCGTACATCGAGCCGAGGAACAGCCCGTTGGCCAGCTGCTGCGGCAAGGTGTTCACCGCGTGGCCTCCATGTGGTGGGGAGAGTCAAGGGGGGCGGTAGAGAGCGGGCCGCGCGGTGACGGTGGTCTGCGCCGCGCGGCCCTGGTGGTGCGTTGTGCTGCGGTGGGTCTACTTCGGGTTGGCGGTACCGCTCTTGACGGACTTCCACTCACCGTTGGTGACCTGGTAGACAGTCAGCTGCTTGTTGGTGGTGTCGCCGTACTGGTCGAACGAGATCTTGCCGGAGAGGCCGTCGAAGGAGGTCTTCTGGACGCCGTCGACGACTTGGGCGCGGGCGTCGTCGGGGAGCTTGCCGTCCTTGATGACCTGGCCGACGGCCTTGATGATGGCCGTGGTGGCGTCGTAGGCGTAGGAGCCGTAGGTGCCGTAGTCGCCGGGGTACTTCTTGGCCTTGTAGGTGGCCACGAAGTCCTTGGCGGCGGGCAGGGTGTCGACGGGGACGCCGATGGAGGTCACCAGGTCGCCTTCGGCGGACTTGCCGGCGGTCTTGATGTAGGTCGGGGTGAACATGCCGTCGCCGCCGAAGAGCGGGATCTTGGCGCCGGCGTCCTTGAGCTGCTTGGTGAGCACCTCGGACTCGTCGTACTGGCCGCCGTAGTAGAGGATGTCGGCGCCCGAGTTCTTGATCTTGGTGGCCAGCGTGGAGAAGTCACGGTCGCCCACGTTGATGTGGTCGGTGCCGATGACCTTGCCGCCCTGCTTGGTGAACTGCTCCTTGAAGATCTTGGAGAGGCCCGCGCCGTAGGTCTGCTTGTCATCGACGACGAACGCCTTCTTCTTGTGGATGCCGTTGAAGGCGTAGTCCGCCGCGTAGGCACCCTGCAGGGCGTCGGTGGTCGCGGTGCGGAAGTAGGTCTTGAACGGGCGGGACTTGCTGGTCTGCCAGTTCTTGCCCTGGGTCAGCTCGGGGGCGGTGTTGGACGGGGAGATCTGCACGATGTTCGCGGTGGCGAAGACCTGCTGCATCTGGGTGGCCACACCGGAGTTGAGCGGGCCGACGACGCCGAGGACGGTCTTGTCCTGGACGAGCTGGGTGGCGTTCTGCTGGCCGGTGGCGGGGATCGCCTTGTCGTCCAGCGCCTTGATCTTGAAGGTGACGCCGGGGACGGTCTTGTTCTTGTTGGCATCGTCGACGGCGATCTGGGCGCCGTACTGAATGCCCAGGCCCGTCGCGGAGTTCTGGCCGGTCAGCGGGGCATCGACGCCGATCGTGACCGTCACGTTGCCGCTGTCGCCGCCCTTGTTGTCCTTGTCGCGGGAGCCACACGCGGTGAGGGTCAGAGCTCCGGTGGTCAGCACGGAGGTAAGAATCACCAGAGAACGCTTGCGCACAATCGATCCTTTCCGCAGGCACGTTCACCCCCCTGTGGGGGGCGACGGGTGCCGCGCCGGTACCGAACTCCCGATGGAGCGGTGACTGGCGGTGACTCTAAGCGTGTGTGGGGAACGTGGAGGAGTGCTTGACCAAGGCTGTGACGCTCTTGTTATGACACGCGGTAATGCAGAGCGGTGCAGCGTGGGGGGAAAACAGGAATTCAGGCCGATTCACCCCGTCCGCATTCTGAGAACCTGCAGGACTCACCGCAATGCGTTCAGGCGTCTCAGAGGTTTTGGTGATTACGCATCACCGTTGCTGCAGGCTACTTCCGGGCTCCGCCGAGGGGGTTGTGCGCAACGGGAGGGAGGGGGTGAAACGACGAATGCATATTGCACGCGTATTACGCTGAGTTACACGGGGGAAAGGAAGTCAAGCCCCGGAGCTTCTTCGGAGCTTCTTCGTGATTCCCCGTGGGGCCGCGCCGGCGGGGCGCGGGGTGCGGGGTGCGGGGGGGGGGTTCGGCGGCGTGCGAAGGCGCGGGGGTCTGCACGCGCTCGTCGTTTCAGGGGGTGTGCCGGGGTGCCGGGTGCCGGGCGGGCCGGTGGGCGCGCCGCCGGGCCTGGCGGTATGTCAAATCGCTTTCTGTCCGCGGCGATTCGGTCGGCGGGGCCGGGTGGCCCCGCCGTGTCGTCGTCAGCCGCGCTCGCCCCGGGCGCGGGCCGCGTCGTCCTTGTTCACGTCCCGCAGCAGGCAGGTCAGCCGGGCGCTGCACACCCGGCGGCCCTCCTCGTCGCTGATCACGATCTCGTACGTCGCCGTCGAGCGGCCCCGGTGCACGGGTGTGGCCACGCCGGTCACCAGGCCCGAGCGGGCGCCGCGGTGGTGCGTGCAGTTGAGGTCCACCCCGACCGCGATCTTCGAGCTGCCGCCGTGCAGCATGGAGCCGACCGAGCCCAGGGTCTCCGCCAGCACCGCCGAGGCGCCGCCGTGCAGCAGGCCGTAGGGCTGGGTGTTGCCCTCCACCGGCATGGTCCCGACGACCTTCTCCGGGGAGGCCTCCAGGATCTGCACACCCATGCGCGTGCCCAGGTGTCCGGCCGAGAACAGGGCGGGCAGGTCGACACCGAGCGCCGCGTACTCGTCGATGATCTCCTGCGGGAACTTCACTCGCTGCTGCTCGCCCATCGGCCCGGCTCCGTTCATCGTCCAGCTGTCTCTTGGCTGAGCGAACGCTCAGTCGGCTGTCGATTGTTCCAGACGGTCCTGAGCCCGGTCCTCGTGGTCCCGCAGGTGCTGTTCGAGCCGTACGACGACGGACTTGCTGGCCGGGGTGTTGCTGGTGTCGGCTGTGGCGTCCAGCGGGACCAGCACGTTCGTCTCGGGGTAGTACGCCGCCGCGCATCCCCGCGCCGTCGGGTAGTGCACCACCCGGAAGCCGGGTGCCCGCCGCTCCACGCCGTCCTTCCACTCGCTCACCAGGTCGACGTAGGAGCCCTCGGCGACGCCGAGCGCCCGCGCGTCCTCGGGATTCACCAGCACCACCCGGCGGCCGCCCGTGATGCCGCGGTAGCGGTCGTCGAGGCCGTAGATCGTGGTGTTGTACTGGTCGTGCGAGCGCAGGGTCTGCAACAGCAGCCGGCCGTCGGGCAGTTCGGGGTACTCCACCGGGGCGGCGGTGAAGTTCGCCTTGCCCGTGGCGGTCGGGAAGCGGCGCTCGTCGCGCGGGGCGTGCGGCAGCGTGAAGCCGCCGGGGCGGGCCACGCGCGCGTTGAAGTCGTCGAAGCCGGGGATCACCCGCGCGATGCGGTCCCGGATCGTCGCGTAGTCCTTCTCGAATTCCTCCCACGGCACGACGCTGTTCTCGCCGAGCACCCGGCGCGCCATCCGGCACACGATCGCGGGCTCCGACAGCAGCTGCGGGCTCGCCGGCGCGAGCCGTCCGCGCGAGGCGTGCACCATGCCCATCGAGTCCTCGACGGTCACGAACTGCTCGCCGCCGCCCTGCAGATCGCGCTCGGTGCGCCCCAGCGTGGGCAGGATCAGGGCTCGCGCGCCGGTGACGACGTGCGAGCGGTTGAGCTTCGTCGACACGTGCACGGTCAGCCGCGCGCGCCGCATCGCGGCCTCGGTGACCTCGGTGTCGGGGGAGGCGGAGACGAAGTTGCCGCCCATGGCGAAGAACACCTTCGCCTCGCCGTCGCGCAGCGCGCGGATGGCCCGTACGACGTCGAAGCCGTGCTCGCGCGGCGGCGCGAACCCGAACTCCTTCTCCAGCGCGTCCAGGAAGGCCGGGGCGGGCCGCTCGAAGATGCCCATCGTGCGGTCGCCCTGCACGTTGGAGTGGCCGCGCACCGGGCACACGCCCGCGCCGGGCCGGCCGATGTTGCCGCGCAGCAGCAGGAAGTTGACGACCTCGCGGATGGTCGGGACGGAGTGCTTGTGCTGGGTGAGGCCCATCGCCCAGCACACGATGGTCCGCTGCGAGGCGAGCACCATGCGCAGGGCTTCCTCTATCTCGCCGCGCGTCAGACCGGTCGCCCGCAGCGTCTCGTCCCAGTCGGCGGCCCGGGCCGCGTCGGCGAACTCCTCGAAGCCGTGGGTGTGTTCGCGGACGAAGTCCTCGTCGACCGCCCCGTCCGTCTCCAGGACGAGCTTGTTGAGGAGGCGGAAGAGGGCCTGGTCGCCGCCGATGCGGATCTGCAGGAACAGGTCGGTGAGCGCGGCGCCCTTCAGCATGCCCTGCGGGGTCTGCGGGTTCTTGAACCGCTCCAGACCGGCCTCGGGCAGCGGGTTGACGCTGATCACCTTCGCGCCGTTCGCCTTCGCCTTCTCCAGCGCGGAGAGCATGCGCGGATGGTTCGTCCCGGGGTTCTGGCCCGCGACGATGATCAGGTCCGCCCGGTACAGGTCCTCCAGCAGGACGCTGCCCTTGCCGATGCCGATGGTCTCGCTGAGCGCCGACCCGGACGACTCGTGGCACATGTTCGAGCAGTCGGGGAGGTTGTTGGTGCCCAGCTCGCGCGCGAAGAGCTGGTACAGGAACGCGGCCTCGTTGCTGGTGCGGCCCGAGGTGTAGAACACGGCCTCGTCGGGGGAGCCGAGGGCGGTGATCTCCTCGGCGACGATGCCGAAGGCCCGCTCCCAGGTGACCGGCTCGTAGTGCTCCGCCCCCTCGGGCAGATACAGGGGGTGCGTGAGCCGGCCCTGCTGGCCCAGCCAGTACCCGCTCCTGGTCGCCAGGTCGGCGACGGAGTGCTCGGCGAAGAACTCCGGGGTGACCCGGCGCAGGGTGGCCTCCTCGGCGACCGCCTTCGCGCCGTTCTCGCAGAACTCCGCCTTGTGCCGGTGGTCCGGCTCCGGCCAGGCGCAGCCCGGGCAGTCGAACCCGTCCTTCTGGTTCACCCGCAGCAGGGTCAGCGCGGTGCGCTTGACACCCATCTGCCGCTGGGCGATGCGCAGGGTGTGCCCGATGGCCGGCAACCCCGCCGCCGCGTGCTTCGGCTCCGCGACCTGCGGCGCGTCCTGAACCGGATCACCCTTGGGCGGCTTCGTCGCCATCGCACGGTCCCCTTCGACTGCGTGTGAGAAGTACGACGCCGATCCTCCCACGAGCCGCTGACAACCGTGAGTCCCGGCCGGGCGGGGGAGGAGGCGGGCAACGCGCGCGGGGCGGTGCGGGACTCGCGGCACGCCCGCCCGGGCCCCGGGCGCTGTGCCGGGGCTCACACCGGCCGGGGCCGCGCGGCCCGCGGTGTCAGTGGGCCGTGGCAGGATCGGGGACGTGGCAGAGACAGCATCGAAGCAATCCGACAAGACCCCCGGCGGCACCCGTCCCCGGCTGATGCTCATGGACGGGCACTCGCTGGCCTACCGCGCGTTCTTCGCGCTGCCCGCGGAGAACTTCACGACCGCGACCGGCCAGCCGACGAACGCGATCTACGGCTTCGCGTCGATGCTGGCGAACACCCTGCGTGACGAGGCCCCCACCCACTTCGCGGTGGCCTTCGACGTCTCGCGCAAGACCTGGCGCTCCGAGCAGTTCACCGAGTACAAGGCGAACCGCTCCAAGACCCCGGACGAGTTCAAGGGGCAGGTCGAGCTGATCGGCGAGCTGCTCGACGCGATGCACGCCCAGCGCTTCGCCGTCGAGGGGTTCGAGGCGGACGACATCATCGCCACCCTCGCCACCCAGGCCGAGGCCGCGGGCTTCGAGGTGCTGATCGTCACCGGCGACCGGGACTCCTTCCAGCTGGTCACCGAGCACACCACGGTGCTCTACCCGACGAAGGGCGTCTCGGAGCTGACCCGGTTCACCCCGGAGAAGGTTTTCGAGAAGTACGGATTGACGCCCGCCCAGTACCCCGACTTCGCGGCCCTGCGCGGCGACCCGTCCGACAACCTCCCCGGCATCCCCGGCGTCGGTGAGAAGACCGCCGCGAAGTGGATCAACCAGTTCGGCTCGTTCGCGGAGCTGGTCGAGCGCGTCGAGGAGGTCAAGGGCAAGGCCGGGCAGAACCTCCGCGACCACCTGGAGTCGGTCAAGCTCAACCGCGTCCTCACCGAGCTGGAGCGCCAGGTCGAGCTGCCGAGGACGGTCACCGACCTGGAGCGGGCGCCGTACGACCGCAAGGCCGTCGCACTGGTCCTGGACACCCTGGAGATCCGCAACCCGTCCCTGCGCGAGCGTCTCTTCGCCGTCGACCCCGGCGGGGAGGAGGCCGAGACCACCCCGGTCGCCGCCGAGGGCGTGGAGGTGGACGGCACCGTCCTGCGCACCGGTGAGCTGGCCCCCTGGCTCGCCGGGCACGGCACCCGGACCCTGGGCGTGGCCACGGTGGACACCTGGGCGCTGGGCACCGGCTCGGTCGCCGAGATCGCCCTCGCCGCGGCCGACGGAGCCGCCGCCTGGTTCGACCCGACGGAGCTGGACGAGACCGACGAGAACGCGTTCTCGGCCTGGCTGGCCGACGCCGGCCGCCCGAAGGTGTTCCACAGCGCCAAGGGCGCCATGCGCGTCTTCGCCGAGCACGGCTGGTCCGTTCAGGGCGTGGCCATGGACACCGCGCTCGCCGCCTACCTGGTCAAGCCGGGCCGCCGCTCCTTCGACCTGGACGCGCTGTCCCTGGAGTACCTGCACCGCGAGCTGGCCCCCGCCGCCGTGGCCGACGGCCAGCTGGCCTTCGGCGCGGACGAGGGCGCCGAGGCCGAGGCCCTGATGATCCAGGCCCGGGCCGTCCTCGACCTGGGCGAGGCCTTCACGAGCCGTCTGGAGGAGGTCGGCGCGGCCGACCTGCTCCGGGACATGGAGCTGCCCACCTCCGCCCTGCTGGCCCGCATGGAGCGGCACGGCATCGCGGCCGACCGCGCGCACCTCGAAGCGATGGAACAGATGTTCGCGGGTGCGGTGCAGCAGGCCGTGAAGGAGGCCCACGCGGCGGCCGGCCACGAGTTCAACCTGGGCTCGCCCAAGCAGCTGCAGGAGGTCCTCTTCGGCGAGCTGGCGCTGCCCAAGACCAAGAAGACCAAGACCGGCTACACCACGGACGCCGACGCCCTGGCCTGGCTCGCCGCCCAGACGGACAACGAACTCCCGGTGATCATGCTCCGCCACCGTGAGCAGGCGAAGCTCCGCGTCACCGTCGAGGGCCTGATCAAGACGATCGCGGGCGACGGCCGGATCCACACCACCTTCAACCAGACGGTGGCCGCGACCGGCCGCCTCTCCTCCACGGACCCGAACCTGCAGAACATCCCGGTCCGCACGGACGAGGGCCGGGCGATCCGCCGCGGCTTCGTGGTCGGCGAGGGCTACGAGTCCCTGATGACCGCCGACTACAGCCAGATCGAGCTGCGTGTGATGGCCCACCTCTCCGAGGACGCGGGCCTGATCGAGGCGTTCACCTCCGGTGAGGACCTGCACACCACGGTCGCCTCCCAGGTCTTCTCGGTGGACCGGTCCGCGGTGGACGCGGAGATGCGCCGCAAGATCAAGGCGATGTCGTACGGCCTCGCCTACGGCCTGTCGGCGTTCGGCCTCTCCCAGCAGTTGAACATCGAGGCGGGCGAGGCGCGCGCCCTGATGGACACGTACTTCGAGCGCTTCGGCGGCGTGCGGGACTATCTGCGCAGGGTGGTCGACGAGGCGCGGGCGACGGGCTACACGGCGACGCTGTTCGGCCGCCGCCGTTATCTCCCCGACCTCAACAGCGACAACCGCCAGCGGCGCGAGGCGGCCGAGCGCATGGCCCTCAACGCGCCCATCCAGGGCACGGCGGCGGACATCGTCAAGATCGCCATGCTCCATGTCGACCGGGCGCTGCGCGAGGCGAACCTCACCTCCCGCATGCTGCTGCAGGTCCACGACGAAATCGTCCTGGAGATCGCCGCCGGCGAGCGCGAGGCCGTGGAGGAGATCGTCCGCCGCGAGATGGCGAGCGCCGTCCAGCTCCGCGCCCCCCTGGACGTCTCGGTGGGCGTGGGCCCGGACTGGGAGTCCGCGGCGCACTGACCCACGGCACACGGCCGGAGGGGGCGTTCCCGGCAAAGCCCGGCGACAACGCCCCCTCCCCGCCCCTTCCGACGGCAGCCTTCGCGGCAACGGTGTTTAGCTCCGGCGGTGCACCCCGGCGATGCCGACCCCGCCGCACGGGCTGCTCTCAGCCGCTGGCCCGGCGACGGGTCTTTGTGGCAGCGGCGATCGGCCGCGATGGTGCATCCGGGCGGTGCCGGGCCCGCCGCACGGGCTGCTCTCAGCCGCTGGCCCGGCGACGGGTCTTTGCGGTAGCGGTGATTGGCCGCGATGGTGCATCCCGGCGGTGCCGGGCCCGCCGCACGGGCTGCTCTCAGCCGCTGGCCCGGCGACGGGTCTTTGTGGCAGCGGCGATCGGCCGCGATGGTGCATCCGGGCGGTGCCGGGCC
>NZ_JBFBBK010000022.1:0-62182 GCF_040682635.1 Streptomyces sp. NPDC051133 | reverse complement strand
CCGCCGCACGGGCTGCTCTCAGCCGCTGGCCCGGCGACGGGTCTTTGCGACAGCGGCGATCAGCCGCGATGGTGCATCCCGGTGATGGCGAGCCCGCCGTAGGGGGTGCTTTCAGCCGCTGGCCCGGCGACGGATCTCCGCGGCAGCGGCAGTCAGCCGCGACGGTGCATCCCGGCGGGCCCGAGTCCGGCGCGCGGGCCACTCCCGGCCGCCGACCACCGACACATCTCCGCCGCAGCGGCGATCAGCCTCGTCGGCGCCACTTCGGCGGTGCCGAACCCGCCACTCCCACCAGTCGGCCCCGGCCACCCATCCCGCAGCCCTGCCGCACCAGCCGCCACCCCGGCCGGCAGCCCCCGCAGCCCAGCCCCTCACTCACCCCGAGTCCAGCCGCAAGCCGCCACCCCACCCCGCAGCCCCGCCGCACAAGCCGCCACACCACCCCTCAGCCCAACCCGTCCCCCCACCCCCCAGCCTCGGCCACCCCCTCCACCCCGTACCCCGCATCCGGCGAACCCCCGGAGGGACCCGTCACTCACGTGGCCCCCGTCAAAACGCACCCCACCCCCCGCAGCCGCAAAACTGCGGGCATGGGTATACGCACGCTTCACCGCCGGACGCCCGAGGCAGACACCCGGGCCTGGGCGGACACCGCCTCGGCGCAGGCCCTGCCCGCCTCGCCGGTCCCGGCCCTCGCGGCCGACGCAAGCACCGCCCGCATCCCCGCCGACGTCACCGACACCGTCCGCAGGGCCGCCAAGGACCTGCGGCGCACGCTCGCCGGCCAGACCACCCGCACCGGCCGCACCCCGGGCTGGTGCCAGTGGGCCGACCTGGCCCGCGGCTATCTCGCCCTCGCGCTCACCCTGCTGCCGAGCGCACGCCCCCGGCCCACCCTCACGATCTTCGTCGCCTCCCTCACCGAGCGACCGGCCGCTCCCGCCGCGGGTCCACAGCCCCACCGCGAACCCCGGGACCCGCAGGCCCCCCAGGACCGTCCGCGGCCCGGCCCGGACGACGCCACACCCTGACCCCGACGGCGTACAGCAGCAGGCCCGGGAGCAGCCCGGCGCCCACCCCGAAGCACAGCGTGGGCACCAGTTCCCACGGCCGCGCCGGCGCCCCGCCGAGCGCCCGCCAGCGCGCCACCCGCTGCACCGCCCCGGCCGGCGCGCAGCCGCCGATCACGGCCCAGGCCCAGCAGCGGTCCCGTACGGACAGCAGGGGTACCGAAAGAGGCTCCCGCCCCGGCGCCCGCCGCAGCGCACGCACCAGGAAGGCCGTGATCACCACCGCCCCGGTCACGGACGAGCCGTACTGCAGCCACGAGTACAGCGGCATGCCCGCCGGGCGGTCCCGCCCGATGGCCGGAATCAGCCGGGTCCCCCACCGGTCGTGGTGCGTGAAGGCGTCCCACAGCACATGCGTCAGCGCGCCCAGCACCGCGGAGACGTACCACCGCGCCACCGTGACGGCCCGCACGCGCGCGCGTGGCAGGCCGCAGCCCAGCAGCGCGGCCGGCCGGCCCTGCCGGACCCGGGGCAGCAGCGCGAGCAGCGGTTCGCGGACGAGCAGCCACAGCCCCACCAGGGCCCCCGAGATGAGCACGTCGACCGTGACCACCCCGGCGAACGCGTGCGTGACCGCACCGAATTCCATTCCGCCGGGCAGCACACTCGCCGCGTAGTAGGGCATGTCGGGCGCGAAGGAGCCCGCGACGAGCAACGACGGCACCAGACGGCCCCGGCCGGTCCCGTCCCGGCGGACGGCGGGCAGCACGGCCGCGGCATGGCTGAGTGTGAACGGCAACAGGGCCCCCTAGCGCGCTCGTCGGCCACGGCCGCGAGCCGGTGATCAGGTCCGTTCAGTATGCGGGGGTGCCGTTCGGGGCGTTCGCGGCAACGACAGTTGGCCAACTGGTGAAAAACGGACGTGAACGGGTCCCGACGTCAAGCAAGTTGTCGTAGGGTCACCTGCGGCGCGTGCCGAGCGCACGGCCGCGCACACCTCACACAGACGGAAGAGTGGCACAGGGGCAACCAGAACACCGGGTCAGCCGTCACACCACAGCGAGGCACACAGGCGGAGACGGACGCACGGCGTCCACGGGAGGGGTTCACTCTATGGCGGCGCATTTCGGCAGGCGGCTGCGCAAGGGGGCGGCGACCACCGCCGTGGCCGCGGCGGCGGTCGCGGCTCTGTCCGCGTCCCAGGCTCCGGGAGCGGCCGGCGAGGACCACGGCAGACAGACGACGGCCGGCACCTCCACCCCCGTACCCGACGCCTCCACCGACGGCAACGCCACCGGCGACTCGCCCTACTACACGGACCTGCCGCCGCTGAACAGCCCCGACCCGAGCCCCTCCCCGACCACCGGCACGCCCGTCGCCCGGGGTGAGGCGGAGGCCGGCATACCGGCGACGGTCCTCGACGCCTACAAGAAGGCCGAGGCCGAACTGCGCTCCGCCAAGCCCGGCTGCAACCTGCCCTGGCAACTGCTCGCCGCCATCGGCAAGGTCGAGTCCGGCCAGGCCCGCGGCGGCCGGGTCGACGCCGCCGGCACCACACTGAGCCCCATCCTGGGCCCGGCGCTCGACGGCAACGGCTTCGCGCTCATCAAGGACACCGACCACGGTGCGTACGACGGCAACACCCAGTACGACCAGGCCGTCGGCCCCATGCAGTTCATCCCGTCCACCTGGGCCTGGGCCGGCCGCGACGGCAACGGCGACGGCAAGAAGGACCCCAACAACGTCTACGACGCCGCACTCGCCGCGGGCCACTACCTGTGCCGCAACGACTGGGACCTGTCGCAGCAGGCCGGCCTGCACAGCGCGATCCTCAGCTACAACAACTCGCAGGACTACCTGAACCTGGTCCTGAACTGGCTGGAGTACTACCGCAAGGGCTCCCACTCCGTGCCCGACGGCACCGGCGACCTGCCGAGCCACCGCAGCGACAACGGCACGGGCCACGGCACCGGGCACGGCACCGGCCACGCCACGCCGCACACGACGCACCCCAAGCCCCCGGCCACCCCGCCGAAGACCAAGCCGGACCCCAAGCCCGACAAGCCCGGCGGCGGCGAGAGTCCGGACCCGACCCCGCCGAAGCCGCCCACCCCGCCGGCGCCCCCGCAGACCCCCACCGACACGGTGGACCACCTTCAGGACGCGGGCACCGCCGAGCTCACCGCGATGGCCGGCGACGCCTTCACCGCCCGGATCAGCACCCGCGCGGAGAACAAGGTGGGCAAGTCGGTCGCCAAGGTGAGGATCAGGTTCACCATCACCGGGGACACCGACGCGACCTTCGCCGGCGGCGAGACCGTCGCCACGGTGACCACCGACGCCAAGGGCGTGGCGACCGCCCCGGCGCTCCAGGCGGGCGAGAAGACCGGCGACTTCAAGGTGACCACGGCCGTCGTGGGCCGTTCCGTCAAGGGCGTCGGCTACACGGCGAGCGTCACCGAGCGTGCTGCCGACACCCTGGCCCGCACCAGCGACACGGCGCCGACCTGCACCCCGGGCGGCGAGTTCGCCGACCAGGTCCAGGTGAAGGCGACGTACAAGGGCGCCGTGGCGGACAAGGTCGCGGCCACCGCCACCCTGATCAAGTCCGGCACCGACGCCACCGAGAACGACAAGGGTCCCTACTTCAAGGACGCCGACGGCAAGACCGTACGCACCCTCACCGGCCTCCGGACCGACGACAAGGGCCTGCTGACGCTGCCGAAGCTGTACGCGGACGACACCACCGGCACCTTCCTGCTCCGCATCACCACCACCGGCGGCGCGACGCTCACCGTCGAGCTGAAGGTCGCCGCCGCCGACTCCTCGGCGAGCCCGTCCCCGAGCCCGTCCGCCTCCTCCTCCTGACGGCGCGCGCTCCGTTCGGACGCACACGACGGGGCCCTCCACCGCCGCGGCGGTGGAGGGCCCCGTCGTTCGTGCGTGCACCGCTGTTCTCATCTCGCCCGCCCGTTGCTACGGTGCCGGACCTGACGACGCATCAGGAATCCGTCAGGACACCGACCGTCCGCCGGGAGGCCCCGCATGCGCGCCCTGATCGCCGCCGCGACCGGTCTCGCCCTCGCGCTCGCCCTGGTCCTCGCGATCAGCGCGACGGGCTCCCCGTCGGGCCGCACGTCCCCCAAGCCACTGCTGACGACGGTGCCCGCGCACCCGTAGCCGCGCCCGTCCGGGAGGGAGAGTCGCAATGCGCCGCAAGGCAAGCCTGGTCCTGCTCGCCTGCGCCGTGTTCTGCGCGGCGCTGTCCCCGCTGCTGCGCTGGTACGCCTTCCCGCGGCTGGCCCGCATCCCGCCGAACCAGTACCAGGACATGGTCCTGGAGGCCAAGGGCGCCACCCTCCTCGACTACGGCACCATGCGCGCGAAGAAGGTCCCCGAGGTCACCATCGTGCAGACCCTCAAGGGCGACGTGGCGGCCGCGAAGAACATCGAGAGGACGGCGGGACGGCCGGTCGTCGTCTGGGACAGCCTGTCCTACGTCCAGGGCCCCGACGGCAAGATGGTCTCCAAGATCCCCGAGCGCTACATCTTCGACGCCCACAGCCAGGACCCCGTGCACGCCACCGGCGAGACGGTCGACGGCGACCCGGTCACCCGGAAGGGCATCGAGTTCAAGTGGCCGTTCCTGACGCAGAAACGGGACTACGAGTACTTCGACGCCCAGACCCGCACCACCAGCCCCATCCACTACGAGGGCACCCGGACCTTCCGCGGCCTGAAGGTCTACTACTTCGAACAGACCATCCCCTGGACCAAGGTGCCCATGCCGAAGTCCATGCCCGTGAAGGGCATCACCCCGGAGTCCGTCGCCAGGACCGGCACCACCCGCTGGTACACCACCGTCCGCAGGTTCTGGGTCGAACCGGTCACCGGGGCGCCGGTCTACGGCGAGGAGATCCACCAGGAGGAACTGCGCGGCGGCACCCTGCTCGGCGGGCGCGCCAAGGTCACGGCGTTCGCCGGGCACGTGAAGATGCGCGAGGACTACATCGAGCACACGGTCGCCCTCGTCAAACACAACCGCACCCTGGTCCTGATGCTCACCTCGTACGTCCCCTGGGGCTCCCTGACCGTGGGCGTGCTGCTCCTCGCCCTCTCCCTGTGGCTGGAGGCCCGCGCCCGCCGCCCCCAGGACCCGGCGGCCACCGGGACGCCGGAACCCGAACCGGTCAGCGCCTGAGCCGCGCGTTGGTGTGCCGGGTGGGCTCGGCGGTCGCCGGGTCCTCGGGCCACGGATGCTTCGGATAGCGCCCGCGCAGCTCCGCCCGTACGCCCTTGTAGCCGTCCCGCCAGAAGGAGGCGAGGTCGGCCGTGACGGCGGCGGGCCGCCCTGCGGGGGAGAGCAGATGCACGAGCAACGGCACCCCCGCCACCGTGGGCGTCTCCCGCAGCCCGAACATCTCCTGCAGCTTGACCGCGAGCACGGGCCGCTCCGGGTCCCGGTAGTCGATCCGGATTCCGGACCCACTGGGGACGGTGATCCGCTCGGGCGCCAGCTCGTCCAGCCGGCCGGCCTCCCCGCCCGCCCAGGGCAGCAGCCGCGCGAGCGCCTGCCCGGCGTCGATCCGGCCGAGATCGGCCCGCCGCCGGGCCCTGCTCAGCTCGGGCTCCAGCCACTCGTCCACGCGCGCGTGGAGCGCGTCGTCCGACACCTCCGGCCAGGGCTCCCCGCACCGCGCCCGCAGGAACGCCAGCCGCTGCCGCAGCGACGCGCCGTCCGCCGTCCACCGCAGCAGCCCGAGCCCGTCCTGCCGCAGCCCTTCGATCAAAGCGGCGCGTACGAGAGCCGGCTCGGCGTCCTTCAGGGGCCGCACGGCCAGCTCGACGGCCCCCAGCCGCACGACACGCCGGGCCACGACCTCCCCGTCGGCCCAGTGCACCTCGTCCCGCTCGGCGCGCAGCGCCCCGGCGGCGGCGAGCGCCGTGTCCTCGTCCACCGCGGCCCCGAGCAGCACACGCGCGTGCCCCTTGCCCACGGGCCGGTCGGCGACGGCCACGACGATCCAGCCGGCGCCCCGCAGCGCGGACCCGTCGCCCAGCTCGGCCCGGGTCCCGGAGGCCATGAGGTACGACCCGCCGTCGAGCCTGGCGACACGCTCGGGAAAGGCGAGCGCGGCGACCCGCCCGGCGAGCCTGTCGTCGCCGGTGCCCGGTCCGGCGCCTGCCGGCCGGCCGGCACGAGCGGGCGGCCGGCCGGCACGCGCGGGCGGGCGGGAGGACTCCGCGGAGGCGGACCGCAGCCGCCGTACCTCCGCGGCCCACCGCGCGGCGTAGGCGTCACCCCCACGCCGGGCCCGGCGCAACGCACCGGCGAGGTCATCGCCGTACTCCCGGGGCACCTCCTCGGAGAGCAGGGCGACCACCTCGGCCCCCTCACCCGAGGTGTCCAGCAGCGCCCGTCCCAGCCGGGGATGCACCCCCAGCCGGGCCAGCCGCGCACCGACCGGCGTCGCCCGGCCGGCGGCGTCCACGGCGCCCACGGCCGACAGCACCTCCCGCGCCGCCGCCATCGCCCCGCCCGGCGGCGGGTCCAGCAACGCCAGCCCCGAGGCGTCGGGATCGCCCCAGCAGGCCGCCTGCAACGCGAACGCGGTCAGGTCGGCCACCTTGATCTCCGGCGCCGGAAACGCCGGCAGACGGACGTCCTCGGCCTCGGACCAGCACCGGTACACCACACCCGGCGCCTCACGCCCGGCCCGCCCCGCCCGCTGCCGGCCGGCCGCCCGCGACGCCCGTACCGTCGTCAGCCCGCTCAGCCCGCGCGCGTGGTCCACCCGCGGCTCCCGCGCGAGCCCCGAGTCGACCACCACCCGCACCCCGGGCACCGTCAGCGACGACTCCGCGACGGACGTCGCCAGCACGACCCTGCGCCGCTCCCCGGGCGCCAGCACCGCGTCCTGCACGGCGGCGGGCGCCCGGCCGTGCACCTGGAGCACGTCCACGGCCCCCAGGCCGCCCAGCTGCCCGGCCACACGCGCGATCTCGCCCACGCCGGGCAGGAAGCACAGCACGTCCCCCTCCCGCTCGGCCAGCGCCCGCCGCACCACCGACGCCACGTGCGCCGGCAGAGCCGGATCCACCCGCATCCCGTGCGGCGGCCGCAGCGGACGCGCCGGCGGCGCCCACACCACCTCCACCGGATGCGCGACCCCCGCCGCCTCGACCACCCGCGCCCCGCCCAGCAGCCGCGCCCAGCCCTCCGCGTCCGTGGTCGCCGACGCCGCCAGCAGCCGCAGCTCCGGCCGCAGCGCCTGCCGCACGTCCCACAGGAACGCGGCCACCGTGTCGGCGTCCAGATGCCGCTCATGGCACTCGTCGAGCACCACCAGATCCACGCCCGGCAGCTCCTGGTCACGCTGCAGCCGTTGCAGCAGCACACCGGTCGTCACGACCTCCACGCGCGTGTGCCGCCCCACGACCCGCTCCCCGCGCACCGTGAAGCCGACGCTCTCGCCGGGCTTCTCACCCAGCAGCCATGCCATCCGCCGGGCCGCCGCCCGGGCCGCGATCCGGCGCGGCTCGGCCACCACGACCCGCCGCGCCGGCCCGCCGCCCACCAGCCCCGCCAGCACGAGCGGCACCAGCGTCGTCTTGCCGGTGCCGGGCGGTGCCACGAGCACGGCGGCGCCGTCACCCTCCAGGGCCTCGGTCAGCGCGGGCAGGGCGGAACGTACGGGCAGCGCGGCCAGGGCGTCGTCACGGATCACGCCCCCAGTGTCGTACGACGGCGGGAACGGCCCCCACGCGCGCGTGCACGTACGGGACCGGCCCGTCAGGAGTCTCCGGGCCGGCGCCCGCTCAGTCCCGCTCGCAGACGAAGATCGCCGTCCCCGGGATCAGGTTCCCGCGCAGCGGCGACCAGCCTCCCCACTCCGAGGTGTTCCAGGCGGGCCACTGCGGCTCCACGAGGTCCACCAGCCGCAGGCCCGAGGCCACGATGTCTCGGACCCGGTCGCCGAGCGTCCTGTGGTGCTCCACGTAGACCGCGCGGCCCTGCTCGTCCTGCTCCACGTACGGCGTGCGGTCGAAGTAGGAGGACGACACCGACAGGCCCTCGGGCCCCGGTTCGTCCGGGAACGCCCAGCGGACCGGGTGCGTCACCGAGAAGACGAACCGGCCGCCCGGCCGCAGCACCCGGCGCACCTCGCCCAGCACCAGCCGCGGATCCGCGACGAACGGCAGCGCCCCGTACGCGGAGCACGCCAGATCGAAGGAGCCGTCCCCGAAGGGCAGCGCGCCGGCGTCGGCACAGACGAGCGGAAACGATCCGCCGATGCGCAGCGCGTGCTGCAGCTGGCGGTGCGAGAGGTCCAGGGCCACCGGACGGGCACCCTGGGCGGCCAGCCAGCGCGAGCACTGTGCCGCGCCGGCACCGATCTCCAGGACGTCCTTGCCCTTCAGTTCCTCCGGCCGGCCGAGCAGCTCGGCCTCGACCTCGTCCAGGCCCTCCGGGCCCCACACGAAGCGGTCGTCGCCGAGGAACGTGCCGTGCTCGATCTGGTACTCGTCCGCGTTGCGGTCCCACCAGCCCCGGTTGGCCCGGCT
Source organism: Streptomyces sp. NPDC051133 (assembly GCF_040682635.1). NCBI lineage: Bacteria > Bacillati > Actinomycetota > Actinomycetes > Kitasatosporales > Streptomycetaceae > Streptomyces > Streptomyces sp. NPDC051133. Next base: position 53,606 of record NZ_JBFBBK010000022.1, on the reverse strand, counting down.
GCTCTCCGCGACACCGGAGTCACGGCGGGTGGCTTCGGGCTCGAACCCCTCCGGTTCGAGCGGTCCAGGCTCTTGGATGATCGGCTCCCTCGTCGTACTCTTCCGTCCAACCCGCCGGGGGTCCGCCGCGGAAGGTTCCCATGGTCCGCGTGGCCTCCTGGGACGAATCTTCCGCCGGTTGTGCGGCGATCTGTCCCGGGTGTGCGCCTTCGCGCATTGACCCTGTCCGGCTGCCCCCGTATGCTACAAGTTGCGCTGCGGGCCTGCGCACCTCAGACGTAGCAGGCTGCGCTCGCATCTGTTGTATGTCCCCTCGGTTGTCGAGGCGCCATCACCAGTTTCCTGGTGGGGCGCTTCCTTGGCTGTCCGGCTTCATCAGAGCGATACGGGCTCCCGGCGTAGCAGTACCTACGACTTCAATGTCCGTACCGGAGCCCTTTCCCACATGACGAGCAGCACCGAGACCACCGCCACCACCCCGCAGGTTGCGGTCAACGACATCGGTAACGAGGAAGCCTTCCTCGCCGCGATCGACGAGACGATCAAGTACTTCAACGACGGCGACATCGTCGACGGCGTCATCGTGAAGGTCGACCGGGACGAGGTCCTGCTCGACATCGGTTACAAGACCGAAGGTGTCATCCCGAGCCGCGAGCTCTCGATCAAGCACGACGTCGACCCCAACGAGGTCGTCGCCGTCGGTGACGAGATCGAGGCCCTGGTCCTCCAGAAGGAGGACAAGGAAGGCCGCCTGATCCTCTCGAAGAAGCGCGCCCAGTACGAGCGTGCCTGGGGCACCATCGAGAAGATCAAGGAAGAGGACGGCATCGTCACCGGTACCGTCATCGAGGTCGTCAAGGGTGGTCTCATCCTCGACATCGGCCTCCGCGGCTTCCTCCCGGCCTCCCTGGTCGAGATGCGCCGCGTCCGCGACCTCCAGCCCTACGTGGGCAAGGAGCTCGAGGCCAAGATCATCGAGCTGGACAAGAACCGCAACAACGTGGTCCTGTCCCGCCGTGCCTGGCTGGAGCAGACCCAGTCCGAGGTCCGCCAGACGTTCCTCACGACCCTCCAGAAGGGTCAGGTCCGCTCCGGCGTCGTCTCCTCGATCGTCAACTTCGGTGCCTTCGTGGACCTGGGTGGCGTCGACGGTCTGGTCCACGTCTCCGAGCTGTCCTGGAAGCACATCGACCACCCGTCCGAGGTCGTCGAGGTCGGCCAGGAGGTCACCGTCGAGGTCCTCGACGTCGACATGGACCGCGAGCGCGTCTCCCTGTCGCTGAAGGCGACCCAGGAAGACCCGTGGCAGCAGTTCGCCCGCACCCACCAGATCGGCCAGGTCGTGCCCGGTAAGGTCACGAAGCTGGTTCCGTTCGGTGCGTTCGTCCGCGTGGACGAGGGCATCGAGGGTCTGGTCCACATCTCCGAGCTGGCCGAGCGCCACGTGGAGATCCCGGAGCAGGTCGTCCAGGTCAACGACGAGATCTTCGTCAAGGTCATCGACATCGACCTCGAGCGTCGTCGCATCAGCCTCTCGCTGAAGCAGGCCAACGAGTCCTTCGGTGCCGACCCGGCCTCGGTCGAGTTCGACCCGACCCTGTACGGCATGGCCGCGTCCTACGACGACCAGGGCAACTACATCTACCCCGAGGGCTTCGACCCCGAGACCAACGACTGGCTCGAGGGCTACGAGAAGCAGCGCGAGGAGTGGGAGCGCCAGTACGCCGAGGCGCAGACCCGCTTCGAGCAGCACCAGCAGCAGGTCATCAAGTCCCGCGAGGCCGACGCTGCCGCTGCCGCCGAGGGTGGCGAGGCTGCCGCTCCGGCCGCTTCGGGTGGCGGCTCGTACTCCTCCGAGGGTGCGGACACCTCCGGTGCCCTTGCCTCGGACGAGGCGCTGGCCGCGCTGCGCGAGAAGCTGGCCGGCGGCCAGAGCTGATCGCTGCCGCTGAGGCTTAGCCGATAGTGGCTGAGGGGCCGTACCTTTCGGGGTACGGCCCCTCAGGCGTTCTCACGGACGGGCCTGGGGGTGGGTCTGATAGCCGTCGTTTGATGTCGACGTTCTCGCCGCCGACGCCGGGGCCGATGGTGTTGCCCAGGATCCGGATGCGGTCGCTCCTGTCGGACAGCGTGTTCGCGGTGCCCACGTAGATGCCCTCGCCCATGCCGCGGCCGTCGTTCCCGGTGTCGTAGATCCTGGAGTTCCTGGTCACGCCGTTCGCCGCGTCGATCATGATGCCCTTCTGGCCGCCGGTCACGGTCAGCCCGCTGACCGTCCAGTAGGAGGCGCCGTCGAGATGCAGGCCGCAGCCGCCGCCGGCGGTGAGCACGGCCCCGGCCGAGCCGGTGAGCGGGATGCGGGCGGACGACGGGGCCGGCGAGGAGCGGTCCGCCGCCGGCGGTGGTCGCGACGAGCAGGGAGGCGAGCAGCGTGAGCGTGCGCACGGGGTGCCTCCTGTCATACGGACGCCGGTCTCACACGTGATCTCATACATGAACGATGGACGCTCTTGTGAACCCCGCCCTCGTGAAGGTCCGGACCAGGTGACGGGGCGTCAAGCTGTCCCGCGCGATATCCCTGATCAGCGGCGTGTCCCGGGAATGCCCACACCCCAGGGCGCGTTGTCGATGAGGAACACGAGGAGGAGCGGTCACAGTGCTTGATCCGCAGGGTTTGTACGCATGGGAGCCGAAGGGCCTCGCCGTGGTCGACATGGCGCTCGCCCAGGAGTCGGCCGGCCTTGTCATGCTCTACCACTTCGACGGATACATCGACGCGGGCGAGACCGGCGACCAGATCGTCGACCGGCTGCTCGACTCACTGCCCCACCAGCTCGTGGCGCGCTTCGACCACGACCGGCTCGTGGACTACCGGGCCCGGCGCCCCCTGCTGACCTTCCAGCGCGACCGCTGGACCGACTACGAGGTCCCGGCCATCGAGGTCCGCCTCGTCCAGGACGCCACGGGCGCCCCCTTCCTGCTGCTGTCCGGCCCCGAGCCGGACGTGGAGTGGGAGCGGTTCGCGGCGGCGATCCGGCAGATCGTGGAGCGGCTCGGCGTCCGCCTGTCCGTGAACTTCCACGGCATCCCCATGGGCGTCCCGCACACCCGCCCGGTGGGCCTCACCCCGCACGGCAACCGCACCGACCTCGTCCCCGGTCACCGCAGCCCCTTCGAGGAGGCGCAGGTGCCCGGCAGCGCCGAGTCGCTGGTGGAATACCGCCTCATGGAAGCCGGGCACGAGGTCCTCGGCGTCGCCGCGCACGTCCCGCACTACATCGCCCGGTCCGCCTACCCGGACGCCGCCCTGACCGTCCTGGAGGCGATCACGGCCGCCACCGGCCTGGTCCTGCCCGGCGTCGCGCACTCCCTGCGCACCGACGCACACCGCACACAGACCGAGATCGACCGGCAGATCCAGGAGGGCGACGAGGAACTCACCGCGCTCGTCCAGGGCCTGGAGCACCAGTACGACGCCGCGGCGGGCGCCGAGACCCGCGGGAACATGCTGGCCGAGCCGGTGGAGATCCCGTCGGCCGACGAGATCGGGCTCGAGTTCGAGCGGTTCCTGGCGGAGCGGGAGGGAGACGGCTGACCCGCCCCGGTCCCGCCGTCGGCGGCAGGGCCTAAGCTACCGCTCATGCTGAAAGTGGGCCTGACCGGTGGGATCGGCGCCGGCAAGAGCGAGGTGTCCCGGCTGCTCGTGCAGCACGGGGCCGTGCTGATCGACGCGGACCGCATCGCACGCGAGGTCGTCGCGCCCGGCACCCCCGGCCTCGCGGCCGTCGTCGAGGCCTTCGGCACGGACGTCCTCGCCGCCGACGGCAGCCTTGACCGGCCGAAACTCGGCTCGATCGTCTTCGCCGACCCCGACAAGCTCGCCACCCTCAACGCGATCGTGCATCCCCTGGTCGGCGTCCGCTCCCGCGAACTGGAGAGCGCCGCGGCCGGTGACGCCGTCGTCGTCCACGACGTCCCCCTCCTCACCGAGAACGGCCTCGCCCCGCTCTACGACCTCGTGATCGTCGTGGACGCGAGCCCCGAGACCCAGCTCGACCGGCTGGTCCGGCTGCGCGGGATGACCGAACAGGACGCACGCGCACGCATGGCCGCCCAGGCCTCCCGCGAGCAGCGCCGGGAGATCGCGGACATCCGGATCGACAACGACGTACCGCTGGACGACCTGGAGAAGCGCGTCGCCGACGTGTGGGACGACCTCGTACGCCGCGCCCGCGCGGCCTCACCGGAATAGCGCGCCGCCGCCCGGGCGTTGAACGCACCGAGTGAGGGAAGGACTCTGCCGTGCCCGAGACCAGCGGATCCACCGGACGTACTCCGGAGACGCACGTCATCGACTTCCGTGCCGCCGAGCAACTGCTCAACGCGCGGGACCCGCGGGGTGCGGTGAAGCTGCTCGACGAGGTGATCGCCATGCACCCCGAGAACACCGCCGCCCGCCTGCTCCGCGCGCGTGCCTTCTTCGCCGCGGCGCAACTGCGCCCCGCCGAGCTGGAATTCACCATCGTGCTGGAGCGCGAGCCGGACAACGCATACGCGCACTTCGCCCTGGCCCGCACCTACGATCGTCAGGGCCGCCCCGCCCAGGCCAAGCGCCACTTCCGGCTGGCGGCAGCCCTCGACCCCAACCCGGAGTACCTGAAGGCGGCACGCTTCGACGACTGAGCGCTCGCGCACCGGGGCGCCGGACCCCGGGCACGGGGCTCCTGGTCACGGATGCCGGTGCCGCATGCCCCGCCGGAGGGACCGGTGCCTCGCCGGCCGCCGGTACTGCCCTTCGCCGTCCACCGGACGGTACGGCGGCACGTCGCGGCCCGGCTGGTAGTGCGGGCCCTGGCGGATGTGCCTGACGATCACGGCCATGTCGACGGTGACCACCAGCCACAGCACCCCGCACGCCGCAGCCCAGCCGGGACGCCCGGCCAGCGCGAACGCCACCGTGCCGAAGACCGCCCAGACCAGCCCCCACACGCTCAGCCAGAAGCGCGCCCGCAGAGCACTGCGCGCGGTCGCCGGTTCACTGCCCGTACGCATCGGATCACCACTCCTTCCTGCAACGTACTCTTCGATGACGACGTTCACCAACGGCACCCGACCGCCGCTCGCCGAAGGGGGACCCCTTGTTGCCGGACGCCGACGACCTCCCCGGACTGCTCCTCGACCTGGCCGTGCCGCACGAGGACGTCAACGAACTGGTCGCCCTGCGCCGTCGGATGACGCGAGACCCCGGCGCGCTGAGGCTCCTGGCGGAATGCGTCGAGGAGCTGTTCCGCGGCCCGGAGGGGTCCGGCCACCCGCCCGACCTCGCCGCACTCTTCGACGCGGTGCCGCCGGAGCTGGCCGGCGCCTTCCCCGTGTACGTCTTCGTCGCCGCGCTCCCGCGCACCCTCGCCCGGCACCGGGGACGCGGCATCCCGGCCGAGGTCTCCCGGCGCACCCTGGCCGACCTGGGCCGTCAGATGGCGGTGCACCGGCGACGGCACGGCACGACCGGCGTGCAGGCGCGGAGCTGGCTCGTCCGGCACTTCCGGGGTGAGCTGTACCAGCTGGGCCGGCTGCAGTTCGAGCGGGCACGGCTCGGCCGGCGCTCGGCCCCGGCGATCGCGGCGGCCGGACTGGACGCGGCCCCCGGTACCCCCTGCCTGAACCTGCACATCCCCGACTTCCACGGCCCCCTCACCCCGGCGGCCTGCGACCGTTCCCTGGCCCACGCCCGCGCGTTCTTCGCCCGGCACTTCCCCGAGGAGCGGCCGGTAGCCGCGCTGTGCCACTCCTGGCTGCTCGACCCGCAGCTGAAGCGGTACCTGCCGGCGGACTCCAACATCGTCCGCTTCCAGGAGCGCTTCCGCACCGCCCGCGAGGACACCGAGCCGGCCGACACCGAACCCGTCCAGTTCGTCTTCGGCGACCCCGGCCTGCCGGTCGCACGGCTGCCCCGGCGGACATCCGTGGAGCGGGCGGTGGGCGACCATCTGCGGGCGGGCGGACACTGGTACATCGGACACGGCTGGTTCCCGTTCCGGGCCGAATGAACGTGCACAGTTCCCGGTTCCGGACCGCATAGCTCGAACGAGTGAACCGGTGTCGAACGGGAACGGCGGTGCGGAGACCGTCCGTTGTTCGGGCATGACGGTCGAAATGCGCGAAGGACACGAGGGCACAGGACCCGGTGCGATCACCCCGGACGGCTGCGCGGTCCAGCTGTACGAGCGGCTGCCGGTGGGGGACGAACCGGAGGTCATCGCCGCGGCGGTACCCGCCGGGGCACACATCCTGGAGCTGGGCAGCGGAGTGGGCCGGGTGACACACCCCCTGCTGGAAGGCGGCTTCACGGTCACGGCGGTCGACGAGTCCGCCGCCATGCTGTCCCGGCTCCGCGGGGCGCGCACGATATGCGGCCCCATCGAAGACCTGGACCTGGGCGAGAAGTTCGACGTGGTCATGCTCGCGTCGTTCCTCGTCCACGCCGGTGACGAGGAGGTGCGCAGAGGGATGCTGCGCACCTGTGCCCGGCACGTGGCCGAGGGCGGCTGCGTGCTCATCCAGCGGGAGGGAGCGGACTACCACACCGACGTACCCCGACAGCGGGTGAGCCCGAGCGGCTTCACCGTCCGGATCGCCTCGTCGGAGCCGGTCGGGGAGGGGGTGAACTCGGTCCACGTCGAATACCTCTTCCCCGACGCGACCTGGACACAGACGTTCCTGGCCCGGCCCCTGACCAAGGACCAGTTCGAGTCGGCGCTGGCGGAAGCGGGACTGGAGGTGGACGCCTATCTGACACCGGACGAGGTGTGGGTGCGGGCGGTGCCTAAGGCATAGCGGGCGCGAAGGCACAGCGGGCACGAAGGCACAGCGGGCATCGGGTCGCAGTGGATCGCCCGAGAGCGATGAGTTCCCGGACCATGACCGGTCTACCTCGGTGAAAGCAACCGGCACCGCTTCACCCGGGAGTCCCTCATGTCCGAGACCACCGTTCCCGTCACCTCCACCGCTCCGGCCGCTTCCGCCGGCTCCGTCGGCGGCCGGAGGCCGGCCAGGATCGCCCTGCGCTCGGTGCAGGTGCTGCTCGCGTTGTTCTACGGCGTCGCGAGCGCCCTGCCCAAGCTCATCGCGCACCCCTCGGCCGTCGAATCCTTCGACAGGATCGGCTGGGGCAGCGGGGCCATGTACACCATCGGCGCGCTCGAACTCGCGGGGGCGGTTGCCCTGTTGATCCCGGTGCTGCAGTCGGTGGCGGCCCTGGCGCTCAGCGCGCTCATGGTGGGGGCGTTCATCGTCCAGCTCACCGCGTTCGACGGCCAGAACGCGGCGACGCCACTGATCCTGATGGCCCCGCTGCTCCTGATCGCCTGGACCCGGCGCGCGCACAACGGGGAGCTGCTGCGACTGGCGCTGCGACGGTGACAGCGGAGGGGGAGGGTGGGCGGGAGGGAGGGGGGGAGGGGCCCCGCCCCCGGAAGACCTCCACCCAAGGCCCCGACCGCACCCGCCCGCCCGCCCGGGAAATCGTGTCCAAGTCCGCCGCCCCGGAGCGTTAGGGTCGGGACATGGCTTCCGAGGATGCGGACGAGGGTGTGAACCGAGGACCCGGCCCCGGCGGCCCCGGTGGACCCGGCGGCCCCGGTGGGCCGAGCCCTGCCTCGGCTGCCGAGGGTTCCGGTGCCTCCGCCGACCAGCCGCTCGATCCCAAGATCGCCGCTGCGGTGGCCGCCGCCGAGGCCGCGGGGCCGGGGAACGGCGAGACGGTCCGGATCGACAGCTGGATCTGGGCCGTACGCCTGATCAAGACGCGGTCCCTGGGTGCCGCCGCCTGCCGGGGTGGGCATGTGCATGTGAACGGTGAGCGGGTGAAGCCCGCCCACTCCCTGCGCATCGGCGACGAGGTGCGGCTGCGGAACGAGGGCCGGGAGCGGATCGTCATCGTCAAGCGGCTGATCCGCAAGCGGGTCGGCGCGGCCGTGGCCGTCCAGTGCTACATCGACAACTCGCCGCCGCCTCCGCCCCGCGAGGCCGTCGCTCCGGCCGGTCTCCGCGACCGCGGCGCCGGCCGCCCGACCAAGCGGGACCGCCGCGAAATGGAACGCCTGCGCGGTGCGGCCGGCGGCCAGGGCGGACCCGGTGGCTTCAGCGGGTTCGGCGGCTTCGGCGGCTCGGGCGGGCCTGGTGGGCCTGGCGGGCCCGGAGGATCCCGAGGGTCCCGAGGGCGTTGAGCACCAGGGGAGCGCTCGCCCGGAGGTGTTGATCCACAAAGAAGCGTTCGCTCGGGAAGTTGATCGCCGGGGGCGTTCGCCCGAGTGCGGAGTGCGGAGGAGTGCGGAGAGCGGAAGGCGTCGTGGGGGCGCTTGCCCGGGGGCGGTGATCACCCCTGGGGGTGCTCGTCCGCGGGCATGTGTCAGGCATGCCGGGACCGTCCAGGGGCATACCGTGGCCGTATGGACGACAGTGGCGCCCTCGCGCGGCTCGATCGGCGGATCGCGGACTGCCGGGCCTGCCCTCGGCTGGTCGAGTGGCGCGAGGAGGTCGCGCGTACCAAGCGGGCCGCGTTCGCCGACTGGACGTACTGGGGCCGGCCGGTGCCCGGCTTCGGACCGGCCGACGCCCGGCTGGCGATCATCGGGCTGGCCCCCGCCGCGCACGGCGGCAACCGCACCGGCCGGATGTTCACCGGCGACCGCTCCGGAGACGTGCTGTACCAGGCGCTGTACGACGTGGGGCTCGCCTCGCAGGCCACCTCGGTCAGCGCCGACGACGGTCTGGAGCTGTACGGGGTCCGCGTCACCGCGCCCGTGCACTGCGCACCGCCCGCGAACAAGCCGACCCCCGGTGAGCGCGACACCTGCCGTGCCTGGCTGGTGCAGGAGCTGAAGCTGCTGCGTCCCACGCTGAAGGCCGCGGTCGTCCTCGGGGCCTTCGGCTGGCAGGCCGCGCTGCCGGCGTTCGGCGAGGCGGGCTGGACGGTGCCCCGGCCCCGTCCGGCCTTCGCGCACGGCACCCGGGTCGCCCTCGACGGCCTGGACCTCTTCGGCTGCTTCCACGTCAGCCAGCGCAACACCTTCACCGGCCGGCTCACCACCGAGATGCTGCGCGAAGTGCTGCGCACGGCGGCGGACGCGGCGGGACTGCCGTAGCGAGCCGGACCCCTCGGCAGGTCTCGGCGCGGCACCCCGGCGGGCGCCCCGCTCAGCCGGTCCCGGCCGGGTCCGTCCCGAACAGGTGCCGTACCGTCGAGCGGTAGTTGGCGCGGACGTGGCCGAGTGTGTGGGCGCGGGCGCGTTCCGGGTCCCCGGACGCGATCGCCTCGTACAACTCGCGGTGCTCGGTGAGGAGTTGGGGCCACTCCTCGTTCTGCCGGGTGAGCCAGCGCAGGCGGCCGTCGACCGGCTCCATGACCGAGATCAGGAGGCTGTTGCCGGCCAGGGCGAGGATGCGGTCGTGGAAACGGGTGTTGATGTCCGTGATCGCCTCGGCGTCCCCCTCCTTCGTCGCCCGCGCGGCCTGGTCGAGGAGGTCCCGCAGCTCCGCCAGGGCCTCGGGGGTCGCCCGGGACGCGGCCAGACCCGCCGCGTACACCTCCAACGCCTCGCGCAGCTCGAAGAGTTCCTTGACGTCGGTCGGGGTCAGCCGGCGCACGACGGTGCGGCGGGCCGACTCGAAGAGGACGAACCCCTCGGCGACCAGGGCGCGGATGGCCTCCCGCACCGGCACTCGCGAGACACCGAACCGCTCGGCCAGTTCCCGCTCGACGAGCCGGTCGCCGGGTCCGAGGCGCCCGGCGATGATGTCCTGCCGCAGCGTCGCCAGGACGCGTTCCCGCACCGCGCCCAGCGGCTCGATCTTCGCCATGGGCCCATCTTCGCCGAAGGCGCGGGGCTTTTACGGGGCCGTGACGGCAACGACATCGGTCCGAACGCTTGACGCGGGACCATGTCGGCAGTTTGGTATACCAAATGCGTCTCGCTGTCGGCTCGCTCATCCGCCGGCAGTCCATCCGAGTTCCTGCGGTACGGCCCCTTCGTCCCTTTTTCAGGAGGCCCCGTGTCCCTCGCCGACCGCGCCGAAGCCACCGGCGCCCCCGCGTTCGTCCCCGACCCCCGCCTCACCAACGAGGACCTCGCCCCCGCGAAAGCGCGGAACTGGAAGGTCTTCGACCTGTTCGCCATGTGGATGTCCGACGTCCACAACCTCGGCAACTACACCTTCGCCGCCGGCCTGCTGGTCCTCGGCATGAACGTCTGGCAGGTCTTCACGTCGCTGCTCGTCGGCTTCGTGCTGATCTTCGTCGGCATGAACCGGATGGGCCGCATCGGCCAGCGCCACGGCGTGCCCTTCCCGGTCGTCAGCCGTATCAGCTTCGGCGTGTGGGGCGCCAACATCCCGGCGCTGATCCGGGCCGTGATCGCCATCATGTGGTACGGCATCCAGACCTATCTGGCCTCCGTCGCCGTCAACGTGATGCTGCTGGCCGCCTGGCCGGGCCTGGGCTCCCTCACCCGCCACTCCTTCCTCGGCCTGGACGCGCTCGGCTGGATCTCCTTCGTCTCGCTCTGGCTGCTCCAGGCGCTGATCATCAGCCGGGGCATGGAGGCGGTGCGCAGGTTCCAGGACTTCTGCGGCCCCGCGATCTGGCTGGTGATGATCGCGCTGGCGCTCTGGGTCCTCGCCAAGGCCCATTGGAGCATCTCGCTCACCTCCACCCCGCACCCGGTGTCCACCGCCGAGCAGTGGCGGCAGTGGTTCGGCGCGATCGGCCTGATCCTCGCCACCTACGGCACGCTGATGCTCAACTTCTGCGACTTCTCGCGCTTCGCGCCCGACGACCGGACGGTCCGGCGCGGCAACTTCTGGGGCCTGCCCGTCAACTCCACCGCCTTCGTCGTCGTCTCCGTGATCGTCACGGCCGGCTCGCTGAAGGCGTTCGGCCAGGCCATCACCGACCCGGCGGAACTGGTCGCCAAGGTGGGCAACACCTGGGTGCTGGTCGTCGCCGCGTTCACCTTCGCGGTCGCCACCATGGGCGTCAACATCGTCGCCAACTTCGTCTCCCCGGCGTACGACCTCGCCAACGTGTGGCCGCAGAAGATCACCTTCAGGATCGGCGGCATGATCAGCACGGTGGCCGCGCTGGTCGTCACCCCCTGGAACCTCTTCTCCAACCCGACCGTCGTCAACTACTTCCTCGGCGGCCTCGGCGCCTTCCTGGGCCCACTGTTCGGCGTGATCATGATCGACTACTACTGGGTCAAGCGCGGCAGGATCGACACCGAGGCCCTGTTCGACGCCACTCCCGGCTCCCGCTACCACTACCGCAAGGGCGTCAACCCCAAGGCGCTGTGGGCGTTCCTGCCCTCCGCCGCGGTCGCCGCCGTCCTCGCGCTGGTGAAGGCCTTCGGCGACGTGGCGCCGTACTCCTGGTTCATCGGCACGGCACTGGCCGCCGCCCTGTACGCGGCCCTCGGCCGGCGGGAGCGCGCGGCGGAGGAGGTCTGACGGCGTTGCGGATCATCGTCACCAACTGCAACACCACGCAGGAGATGACCGAGGAGATCGTCCGTGGTGCCCGGGCCGCCGCGGCCCCGGGCACCACCGTCACCGGACTGACCCCCGCGTGGGGTCCGGCGTCCGCCGAGGGCTGGCTCGACAGCTACCTCTCCGCCGCGGCCGTGCTCGACGCGCTGCGGACGTACGACGGTCCCGCGTACGACGCCGTCGTCATGGCCGGTTTCGGGGAGCACGGCCGGGAGGGCGTAAGGGAGTTGGTGGACGTCCCGGTCGTGGACATCACCGAGGCGGCGGCGCACCTCGCCTGTCTGCTCGGGCGGCGCTACGGCGTCGTCACCACCCTCGACCGCTCCCGCGGCCAGATCGAGGACAGCCTGGAGACGGCCGGCGTGGCCCGCAACTGCGCCGCCGTCGTCGGCACCGGCCTCGGTGTCCTGGACCTCGCCGACGATCCCGCGCGCACGGAGGCGGCCTTCCTCGCCGCGGCCGAACACGCCCGCGAGTCCGGCGCCGAGGTCCTCGTCCTCGGCTGCGCCGGGATGACCGGCCTGCAGCGGGCGGTGGGGGAGAAGCTGGGGCTGCCGGTGGTCGACGGGGTGGCAGCGGCGGTCAAGCTCGCGGAGTCCCTGGTGGGCCTGGGGCTGACGACGAGCCGGGCGGGCAGTTACGGCAGACCGCTGCCCAAGGGCAGGACATGGGGGCGGCCGCCGGGCCGGTGACACCGCTGCCGCGTCAGGGCCGCCAGACGTAGCGCACGTCCGGCTCCCGCTCCTCGTTGCCGCTGCCGTCGGTGTACTCGACGGCGACGAAACCGTGGCGTTCGTAGAAGCGATGGGCGGGCTCGTTGACCTGGAAGGTCCACAGGGTCAGCCCGCCCGGGCTGCGCTCCTTGGCCAGCGCGACGAACCGGTCACCGATGCCTCGCCCCCGCCAGCCGGGGGCGAGGTACAGCTGGGACAGCAGGTCGTCCCGCAGGACCATCAGCCCGACGATCCCGGCGTCGGCCGCCTGTGCCACCCAGGTCTCGCGCAACGGCACCACGACATCCCGGATGTAGTCCCGCACGTCGTCGTCGGTGCGCGGCCGGACGACCGTGGGCAGGGCGGCGGCGAAGGACCGCAGATACACCTCGGCGGCGGCCCCCGCGTCCGCCGCCACGGCCCGGCGCAGCACGACCTCGTCCGTCATCGGCTTCTCCCCCCGCTCCGGCCCCACGGCAGTCGCCGTGATCTCCGCCGACCGTCCGGTATACCGGGACGGGAGACACCGGGCAACGTGCCCGGCCGATGCCCCCGCGGGGCGGCACGAACCGTCCGCCGCCCACCCCGCCCCCGTCCCCGTCCGCCGCCCACTCCGTCCACGTCCCCGTCCCCGTCCTGGGCTTTCCGCCCCGCACTCATGAGCCACCCCGAAGCGACCCTGGGAGCAGTGCCCGTGCCCGCCCTGTCCGACGCCGACTTCCTCACCGCCACCGCCGACCGCCTCGCCGCCCTCCCCACGGTCCGGGCCGTGGCCCTCGGCGGCTCGCGGGCGCAGGGCACCCAGCGGCCCGACAGCGACTGGGACATGGCGGTCTACTACCGGGGCCCCTTCGACCCGGACGATCTGCGGGCCGTCGGCTGGGAGGGGGAGGTGTCCGAGGTCGGCGGCTGGGGCGGCGGTGTCTTCAACGGCGGTGCCTGGCTCACGGTCGACGGACGCCGGGTCGACGTGCACTACCGCGACCTCGGCGTGGTCGAGCACGAGCTGGCCGAGGCGGAGGAGGGACGGTTCCGGGTCGAGCCGCTGCTCTTCCATCTGGCCGGCATCCCCACCTACCTGGTCGTGGCCGAACTGGCCGTCAACCAGGTGCTCCGCGGCGCACTGCCCCGCCCGGCCGCCTACCCGGCCAAGCTCCGCCGCGCCGCCGCCGAGCACTGGCACGGCACCGCCCGCGCCACCCTCTCCTACGCCAAGGCCCACCACGCCCCGCACGGCCGCCTCACCGAGACCGCCGGCGCCCTCGCCACGGCCGCCGTGCAGGCGGGACACGGCGTGCTGGCGGCCCGTGGGGAGTGGGTGACGAACGAGAAGCGGCTGCTGGAGCGGGCCGGGCTGCGGGGTGCCGACGCGATCGTGGGAGCGTTGCGGGCCGAGCCCGACGCCCTGGTGCGGGCCGTCACCGAGACGGAGGCGCTCCTCGGGACATTGCGTTCATAAAGAAACCGCCGCCCCCGGCAGCTTTCACCTGCCCGAAACGTGATCGTCCCGTTCGCACCGGGAACGCGGCCTACCGTGGACCCACGGTCCACCGGCCACAGTCGTCCGAAGGCCCACCCCGCCCTCGCACGAACAGGAGCCCCGTGTCCCGGCCCGCCGCACCTCCCTGGCTCGCCCACGCCCTCCACGCCCAGCGCGGTCCCGTTCCCTGGAGCGCGGTGACCCGGGGCGCTCTCGCCGCGGGCCCGCTGCTGCTCGCCGGGATCGCGGCCGGCCGGCTCGCCTCCGGCGTCCTCGCCGCCATCGCCGCGATGCTCGCCGGCATCAACGACCGGCCCGGCAGCCGGCGCGCCTCGGTCGCACGCCTCGGAGTGCCCGCACTGGCCGGGGCGCTGGGGCTGGCCGTGGGGTCGTACGCCGGGCAAGCACTCGAAGCCGTACCGCTCACCCTGGTGCTCACCGCGCTCGGGCTCCTCGCCGGGAGTGTCAGCGCCGTCGGGCCCGTCGCCTCCGCGGCGGGCACGCAGCTGCTGGTCACCGCCGCCGTCGGTGCCGGGATGCCCGCGGCCGAGAGCGGCTGGCAGCGGGCCCTCGCCTTCCTCGCCGGAGCCGGCTGGCTGATCCTGCTGCGGCTGGTGCTGCCCACGCCCGGCGCGCTCACCGGGGACTTCCGCTTCGACGGGGAGCGAGAGGCGGTCGCCGACGTGTACGACGCCGTCGCCGCGCTCCTCGACGCCGTGGGCGGTCCGCACGCCACCGCCCGGCGGGCCGCCCTCACCGCCGCCCTCGACCATGCCCAGGACGCCCTCGCCGGACCCCGGCTGCGCCGGCACGCGAGCTCCGCCGCCGAGCGCCGGCTGCACGCCCGGTTCGCCGCCGCGCTGCCCCTGGCCGAGGCCGCCACCGCCCTCTTCTGGACGGCGGAGCCCGTCCCGGCGCGGGCCGCCGAGGCGCCGCGCCGGCTCGCCGCGGCCGTGCGCGGCGACACCGGCACCGGCCCCCTGCCCGCACCCCACCGGTCCGCGCCCGCCCTGCGCGCCCTCGACGACGCCCTGCTGCACGCCGCCGAGGCCTTCGACCGGGCCGAGGGCGCCCAGCGCCGGCTGCTCGCCCGGCGCCGGGGCACCAAGGACGCCGTGCGGGCCGTGTTCGGCAGCGGCGGACGCGAGTACGGGCTGCGGGTCGCCCTCTGCTTCGGGGCGAGCGCCGCCATCGCCCAGGCCCTGCACCACTCCCGCTGGTACGGCCAGCACCAGCACTGGTACTGGCTGCCCGCCACCGCCGTCTTCCTCGTCAAACCCGACCTCGGCCCGCTGGCCTCCCGCGTGCTGTGCCGGGCCGCCGGAACCGTGCTGGGCGCCCTGGTGTTCGCCGCCCTCGCCGCGCTGCTGCCCCGTCCGGCGGGGCTGATCGCGCTCGTGGCGGTCTGCGGGGCGCTCGTCCCGGTCGCCACCCGGCACTTCGCCGCCTTGACCGCCGTCGTCACCGTGCTCGTCCTCGCCCTGGTCATGGCCGGCGGGGAGCCGCAGGCGTCCGCCGGCCGGATCGGCGAGACGCTGCTCGCCTGCGCGCTCGTGCTGATCGTCGGGCACCTGCCGATGCCCGGCGGGCGCGGTGGCGGGGTACGGGCCCGGCTCACCGCCGCCGGTGGCGCCGCGCAGGCCTACCTGATCCACGTCCTCGGCGAGTCCGGCGACCGCGCCGAGCGCTGGGCGCTGCGCCGCGAGGCCTACCGCACCCTCGCCGAGGCCCGCACCGCCATCGCGGTCGCCGCCGCGGAACTGCCCGCCCTGGCCCGGCACACCGAGGGCACGGACGCCGTCGCGCAGGCTCTGGAGCGACTTGTCGACACGACCACGGCGTGCGCCGTACACCTCGACGACACGGGGCGCCTCACGCCCGGGCACGCCGGGCAACTACGGGACGCGCTGGCCGAGTTGCGGCTCCAGGAGGCCGAGGTGCCGCTGCCCGCGGGGGCCCGGTCGAGCTGCCGGTGACGTAATGATGACGCGCTGACTGATGACGTACTGACTGATGACGTACTGACTGATGGCGCACTGAAAAAACTTCCCGGCGTAGCGATGAGTTCCGCTCCTCCCGGCAGTCACCACCCCGGACCGACCGTCGGACAGGAGGGCCCATGTCGCTTCCCGAGATCGTCTCGCGTGAGCAGTGGCGCGCGGCGCGCGAGGAGTTGCTGCGCAAGGAGGAGGCGGTCAGACGGGCGCGCGAGGCACTCGGCGCCGAGCGGCGGCGGCTGCCGATGGTCGAAGTCGACCCGGAGTACGTCTTCGAGGGCGGCGACGGCAAGGCCACCCTGCTCGACCTCTTCGAGGGCCGGGCCCAACTCGTCGTCCACCACTTCATGTTCGCCCCCGAGTGGGAGGCCGGCTGCCCGTGCTGCGCGGCCTTCCTGGACCAGGTCGGCCACCTCGCCCATCTGCGCGCCCGCAACACCTCCTTCGCGGCGGTCTCCCGGGCGCCCTTCACCCGCATCCTGCCGTTCAAGGCGCGGATGGGCTGGGCGGTGCCCTGGTACTCCTCGTCCCACTGCGACTTCAACCGCGACTTCGAGGCCACGGTCGTCCTGGACGGCGAACAGGTCGAGCGCCCGGGCGTCAGCTGCTTCCTGCGCGACCGCGACCGGGTCTTCCACACCTACGCGGTGTACGACGACGCGCTCGACGGACTCGGCTCCCTCGCCGGTCTGCTCGACCTGACCGCC
This sequence comes from Streptomyces sp. NPDC051133, assembly GCF_040682635.1. Classification (NCBI taxonomy): domain Bacteria; kingdom Bacillati; phylum Actinomycetota; class Actinomycetes; order Kitasatosporales; family Streptomycetaceae; genus Streptomyces; species Streptomyces sp. NPDC051133. Next base: position 37,165 of record NZ_JBFBBK010000022.1, on the reverse strand, counting down.
CTCGGCCGCAGCCCCGTCGGCAGCGAGCGGCTCCGCCTGCACGACGAGTACGAGAACTGACGACGAGTACGAGAACTGACGACGAGTACGAGAACTGACGACGAGTACGAGTACTGACACGGACCGTGCGGTTCGTGTCACAACGTGAACGGATTCTCACGGTCCGCGCCGACTCGGTGTCGACAATGTCTCAGTCGGGTGACTGAGCGAGGCGATTCCCCCCTCCAGGGCGTTAACTCCCCTAGGTACGACGTTTCTGGAGGTGCGAGATGGTGAACGGGCGAACGGTGCTCGAGCGCTTTCCCGCCGGTGGTCCGCGGGGCTCCTGGCCCGCCGAGGAGTTCGCGCACGCACGGCGTCTGGAAGGCCTGCCCGCGGAGGTCGTCATGGACCTCGCGACGGACACGTTCCTGGTGATCGTGCGCGGGGGCGAGACCCTCGAGTGAGCCTCCCGAGGGGGTGCGCGCCGTTCCGGAGGCGCGGATGAGCCGGCTCAGGCCGGCTTCGGCGCCGGCACCTTCGGCGCGCTGAACTGCTCCGCCTGGAGGCCGTACAGCTCGGCGTAGACACCGCCGCTGGCCAGCAGCTCCTCCGGGGTACCGGACTCCACCAGCCGTCCGTGCTCCAGCACGTGCACCAGGTCGGCATGGCGTACCGAGGCCAGCCGGTGGGTGATCAGGACGACCGTCTGCCCGCTGTCCGCCAGCGCCCTGATCTTCTCGAACACGGCCAGCTCGGCCCGCGCGTCCAGTGCCGCCGTCGGCTCGTCCACGATCAGGATGCGCCCGCGCCGGTACGCGGCCCGGGCGATGCCGAGCCGCTGCCACTGGCCGCCGGACAGCTCGTGCCCACCGCTGAAGTCGCGGGCCAGCAGAGTGTCCAGGCCGCGCGGCAGATCCGCGGCCACCTCCTCGGCCCCGGCCTCGGCGATGGACGCGGCCAGCCGCTCCTCGGCCATCGGCACGGAGGAGCGGCCGATGGCCACGTTCACCCGGGCCGTGAAAGGCCAGCGCTTGAAGTCCTGCGCCACCATCGCGATGCGCTCGGCGAGCAGCCGCCGGTCCGCCCGCGCCGCGTCGACACCGTCCCACAGGATCCGGCCCCGGTCCGGTGTGTACAGCCCCGCGAGCAGCTTGACCAGGGTCGTCTTCCCCGAGCCGTTCTCGCCCACGAGCGCGATGATCCGGCCCAGCGGGAGCGTGAGGGTGACGTCGTCCAGCGCGGGGCGCGCCGTGTCACCCGGATAGCCGAAGGTGACGTGCTCGAACCGGATCTCCCGCGGGTCCTCCGGCAGGGCCGCGCCGCCCGCCGGGATCGCCCGATCGGCCGCCTCCACGTACAGCCGTTGCAGGTCCCCCACGAACAGGGCTTCCTCGTGCAGCTGATTGATTTCCAGCACCAGCGTGTCCAGGCTGGACGCGCCGGTACGGATCGCGATCACCGCCGTACCCGCCACCGACAGGGCCATCGCACCGGCCAGCAGGAGCGCGCCCAGCGTGGCGTACGTCGCCAGGGTGGCGAGGCCCGTCCATGCCCCCGCGATCAGACCGGTACGGGCGGCCAGCCGGGACAGCCGGGCCTGCTCCGCCTCCGCGGTCTCCGACATGGACCGGAAGTGACGCAGCAGGAACGGGCCGACCCCGTGCACCCGGATCTCCGGGGCGGCGGCGGGCTCGGTGAGCAGTCCGCTGATCAGCCGGCCGGCGCGGGCGTGCTGGACCCAGGTGTGGAACGACGCGTAGCGGCGCCGGGCGTTGGTCAGCGCACCCCAGGCGCTGGGCAGGGTCATGGTGATCAGCAGCGGCAGCAGCACCGGATGCAGGACGGCCAGCACGCCCGCCGCCGCGACCAGGGAGATCACCGCGTTGATCACCCGGGCGCCGTAGGAGATCATGCGGCGGGCCGCCTCGGCGCCGTACTGGGCGGTGTCCAGCAACTTGTGGAAGGCGTGGTCCTCGATCGCGGCCAGCTCCACGTTCGCCGCGCGCTCCAGGTACAGCTCGGTGGCCACGCGCTCCACCTTGGGTTCCAGCCGGCCGGTGGCGTACGTGGAGGCGGCCCGCAGCAGTGCGGCCAGGAGCGACACGGCGGCCATCGCGCACAGGGCGGGGGCGGCCGAGCGCAGCCGCTCCCCGATGTCGGGGCCGGTGAGGAGCCTGCCGAGCGCGCTGTTCACGGCCAGCAGGCCGACCGCCTGGGCCATGCCCCGGCCCACCTCGGCGGCCAGCACGGTCCGCGCGGCCCCGGCGTCGGCCTGCCGGGCCAGCCGGAGGCTGGAGGCCAGCATGCCGGGCAGCCGGACGACCATCGCCCGGAAACTCAGCTCCATGAAGGCGTCCGCGTGCTCGTTCCAGCCCGTGTCGTAGCGCAGCGGCCCCCCGAACAGCAGCCGCTCCGACCCGGACACCGTGGGCTCGGCCGCCCCCTGCCTCTTCCTCACCGCGACCTCCCGCACCACGACGGAACGGCCACTATCGCGGGCCGGGGGCACGCCTGGGCAGGGCGCGAGCGGCTTTGCAGGGGGCGCGGAAGGGGCGCGGGCGGGGGAGGACGGCGGCGGCCCCGGTACCGGGTAACGCCCGCTGCCGGGGGCGGTGCCGGGCGAGAGGGCGGGCGCGTGCCGTGGTTACGCCGACTGGGCCCGGGACCAGTCCGGTGCCGTCCCGGTCACCCGGCACAGGGCCAGGTACAACGGGATCGGCGGGGTGTACGGGACCGTCCCCTCCGGGCGGTGGATGAGCCGGGCGGTGCCGGTGACCAGGGCTCCGGGGGCGTAGTGGGCGGGGGAGGGCCAGGGCAGGGCGTAGTCGGAGTCCGACGGGACGATCCACCACCACTGGGCGCCGTCGGCGTACACACATCCCAGCCGGGGCAGCCGCGGCACGACGAGGGGGCCGAGGCGGTCGGGCACGGCCACGGCGTCACAGCCGAGCGGGGCGGTCATGCCGTCCGGCACCGGCAGCGGACGGACCGCGCCCCGGACGGGCCGCCGACGCTGCAACCGCACCAGGGTGTCGAGACCGATCACCACTCTCGGGTCCTCATGCCCGGCGCGGCTGCCGTCCCGTTGGTCGAGGTGGTTCGGGTCCTGTGGTCCGGTGGTGTTGCCGTCCCGTTGGTCGAGGTGGTTCGGGTCCTGTGGTCCGGTGGTGTTGCCGTCCCGTTGGTCGAGGTGGTTCGGGTCCTGTGGTCCGGCGGTGCTGCCGTCCCGGCGGTCGTAGCCGTCGCCGCCCGGCCGGCCGGAGCCGGTGCCGCCGGTCACGGCCGCTCTCCGGCGCGGCGCTGCTCGCTGATGCGGTGCTGATCTCCGGCTTGGCGTGGCTCGCTGATGCGGTGCCGGTCCCCGGCTTGGCGCTGCTCGCCGACGTGGTGCTGATCTCCGGCCTGGCGTGGCTCGCTGATGCGGTGCTGATCTCCGGCCTGGCGCGGCTCGCTGATGCGGTGCTGATCCGCGGCTTGGCGCTGCTGGCTGACGTGGTGCCGCTCTCCGGCTTGGCGCGGCTCGCCCACGCCGTGCCGGCTCCCGGCCCCATACTGCTCAGCCCCCCCGCGGCGATGGGCTTCCGTCCCGTCGCCCCCGTCCGGGTCGTCGGGGCGGCCCGGCTTGGGGCGGGCGCCCCAGCCCAGGTCGTTGCGGGGCTCGGCGGTGTCGTGGGCCGCGTCGGTCTGACGGGCCAGCTCGGCCCAGACCAGCAGCCCGGGGCCGTGCTCCTGCGCCCCCCACGCCCGGCACAGCGCGTCGACGAGGAACAATCCCCTCCCGTGTTCCTCGTCGGGCCGCTGCGGGGACGGATGAGGTTCACCGGGGGCACAGCCCTCGTCACGCACGGCGATGCGCACTGTGTCGTCGTGGTCGTGCAGCTCGCACACGACCCGACTGCTCGCCGTGTGCACGATCGCGTTGGTGACCAGCTCGGATATGACCAGCGCCGCGCTGTCGCAGGTGTCTGCGCACACCGACCAGCCGCTCAGCCGGGCATGCGCCAGGCGTCTCGCCCGAGCGACGGAACCCGGATGTGCGGCCAGCTCGAACCGGAACCGGCGCCCGGCAGCACCCCACGAAGGGGCCGCTTCCGGTGCGGCACCGAGACCGGGACGGTCTGCGGCGTCTGTTCCTAAGGGCACGGACGGAATCACGCTTGCCACTATCTCCCCGCCGTGAACACTTGGCAAGCGTCACTCTGGAAATTGCAGAGTGCGGTGTGACGCGGTGAAGGGCCATGGCACACTGCTCGCAACAGCACCAGGCGCGGCGCCAATTGAAGTCCTCGGAGATGCGGTCGCTCTTCGAATGAATCTTCGAACGGCGCCGCAGGGCTGTCAGGATTCTTTTGGAGGTGGGAGCGTGAGCGAGCCGCGGTCCGCGCCGACGGTGGGCCAGGTGGTCCTCGGCCGGCGCCTGCTGGACCTGCGGGAACGCGCCGGGCTGAAGCGTGAGGACGCCGCCCGTGTCCTGCGCGTCGCGCCCGCCACCGTCCGTCGCATGGAGATGGCCGAGGTCGCCCTCAAAATCCCGTACATGCAACTGCTGCTGAAGGCCTACGGCGTCACCGACGAGGAGGCCGAGGTCTTCGTCCGGCTGGCCGAGGAGGCCAACAGGCCCGGCTGGTGGCAGCGGTTCCACGACATCCTGCCGAACTGGTTCTCGATGTACGTGAGCCTGGAGGGCGCGGCGAGCCTCATCCGTTCCTACGAGCCCCACTTCGTCCCGGGCCTGCTGCAGACCGAGGACTACGCGCGCGCGGTGCTCAGGTCCGGTGCCGTCGGCCAGACGAGCCCGGAGGACATCGAGCGGCACGTCGCCCTGCGCATGCAACGCCAGGAACTGCTCACCCGCTCCGACGCCCCCCGCTTCTGGGCGGTGATGGACGAGACCGCCCTGCGCCGCCCGGTCGGCGGGCCGGAGGTGATGCGCGCGCAGATCGACAAGTTGCTCCAGGCCACGAAGCTGTCCCATGTGACGCTCCAGGTCGCCCCGTTCGCGAGCGGGCCGCACCCGGGGACGTACGGGCCCTTCGTGCTGTTCCGATTCGCCATGTCAGAACTGCCGGACATGGTCTACAGCGAGTACCTGACCGGCGCCGTCTACCTGGACGCGCGCACCGAGGTGGCGACCCACCTCGAGGTCATGGACCGCATGGCGGCGCAGGCCGCGACGGCACAACGCACGAAGGAGATCCTGCGGGATCTCCGCAAGGAGCTGTGAATGGACCGCAACAAGCCGCGCGGACGCGTCTACAACGGCATGCCCGCGCGGGAGTTGGGCGACGAGGGCTGGCACAAGCCCTGGAGCGGCGGCAACGGCGGAAACTGCCTGGAGGCGATGAAGCTCGCCGACGGCCGGATCGCCGTACGCCAGTCGACCGACCCGGACGGCCCGGCGCTGATCTACACCACGGACGAGATGACCGCGTTCATCGAGGGCGCCAAGGCGGGGGTGGCCGACTTCCTGCTGTCCTGATCCGGACCGTGTGTTGTTTCTTAGTCAACTTTTCTATCGTGGTACCGACTTGATCCGACGAGGCGATGGGCCGGTAGATGCTGGCCCTCGACCCCCGGGTGCCGGTGATGGCCCGGGTCAACCGCGCGTTCATGCACCGGGCCACACGCTGGCTCGCCCGGCAGGGCGTACGGCAGTTCCTGGACGTCGGCACCGGTATGCCGACGGAGCCGAACCTGCACCAGGTCGCCCAGCAGATAGCCCCCGACGCCCGGGTCGTCTACTGCGACAACGACCCGGTCGTGCTGGCCCACGCCGCGGCCCTGCTGCGCAGCACGCCGGAGGGCGCCACCGAGTACCTGCAGGCCGACGTCCGCGACCCGGACGCGATCCTCGCCGGCGCCCGGAACGTCCTGGACCTCGGCCGCCCGGTCGCCCTCTCCCTCGTCGCCCTGCTGCACTTCGTCCCCGACGAGGACGGCGCGCACGACCTCGTCGCCCGCCTGCTCGCCGAACTGCCCTCCGGCAGCCACCTGATGATGACCCACGCCACGGCCGACTTCACCCCCGAGGAATCGGCGGCGGCGACCGAGAAGCTCAAGGCGGCCGGCGTCACCCTCGCCCTGCGCTCCCGCGAGGAGTTCGCCCGCTTCTTCGCCGGCCTGGACCTGGTGGAGCCCGGCGTCGAGATCGTCCACAAGTGGCACCCCGAACCGGGCGAACCGGTACCGGGCCAGGACGACGGCGTCATCCCCGGGTACGGCGCGGTGGCGCGCAAGCGGTAACCCGCCGTCGTACGAGTACGACGACCGCCTTGCCGCGCTGACGGCCTTTCGGGGGCGGCGCCCTTCACCCCGGCGGCGGCGCCCTTCACCCCGGCGGCAGCACCCCGCAGAGCGCCTCCACCGCCGCGCCGTAGGCGTGCTCGGCGGCGGCCGCGTACCCCACCACCAGACCGTCGCCCGCCGTGGCGGCCGCCGCGGGGTGCCGGAACGCGGCGAGGCCGTCGAGGGCGATGCCCTGCCACGCGGCGGCCTTCACCGTGGACCGCTCGCTTCCGGGCGGCAGCCGCAGCACCGCGTGCAGCCCCGCCGCGATGCCCGTCACCTCGATGTGCGGCGCGTGCGCGGCGAGCGCGGTGACGAGCCGGTCGCGCCGGCGCCGGTACCGCTGCCGCATCCGCCGCACCTGACGGTCGTACGACCCCGAGACCACGAAGTCCGCGAGCGCGAGCTGGTCCAGCACGCTCGCCCACGCCTCCCGCTCGCCCTTCGCCGCGAGCACGGGCCCGACGTACCGCTCCGGCAGCACCATCCAGCCCAGCCGCAGCGCCGGTGACAGGCTCTTGCTGACCGACCCGATGTGGATCACCCGCTCAGGGTCGAGGCCCTGGAGCGCGCCGACGGGCTTGCGGTCGTAGCGGAACTCGCCGTCGTAGTCGTCCTCCAGCACCACCGTCCCGCGCGCGCGTGCCCAGTCGACCACGGCCGACCGGCGCTCGGGATGCAGCGGGCCGCCGGTCGGGAACTGGTGCGCGGGCGTGAGCAGTACGGCCCGCACCGCCCGCTCCCGCTCGAGGAGGTCCACCCGCGCGCCGTGCTCGTCCAGCGGCAGCGGCACGGTGCGTACACCGGCCGTCGCGAGCAGCCCCCGGTGGAAGTCCAGCCCGTACGCCTCGACGCCCAGCGGCCCGCGCAGCACCCCGCCCGCCCCCTGGCCGAACAGCAGCCGCAGCGCGTGCGCGAAGCCCGAGCAGACGACGATCCGGTCCGGCTCGGTCCGTACGCCACGCGCGCGTGCCAGGTAGTCCGTCAGCGCCTCCCTGAGTTCCCGGCGCCCGGCGGGGTCCCCCGGCCCGAACGCCTCGTTCGGCGCCGCCTGCAGCGCCCGACGGTAGGAGGCCGCCCAGGCCGCCCGCGGGAACGCCGACGCGTCCGGCGTGCCCTGCCGCAGGTCGTGTCGCGGCCCGCGCGCGCGTGCGGGCGCCTTCACGGGCGTCCGCGCGGCGCGGCGCAGCGGCTCCGCGCGCTCCGCGACCCGGGTCCCCGAACCCTGCCGGGCGGTCAGCCAGCCCTCCGCGACCAGCTCGGCATACGCGTCGGCCACGGTGTTGCGGGCCACGCCCAGGTCGGCGGCGAGTGAGCGGTAGGGCGGCAGGCGGGTGCCGGCTGCCAGGCGTCCGCCGCGCACGGCCTCCCGCAGCGCTCGGGTGAGCGCCGCCCGCCGTCCGCCCGGTCCGGACAGCTCCAGATGCAGATCGGCGCCGATGCGCTCCGCGGAATTGACCCACGATTCTGTCATGAAAGTGCACCCTACAGCGGGTCTTTTCAGGCCATAACGTGGAGCCATGACGACGAACACGACCACCACGGCAGCCGACACCACCCCTCGGATCGCCGTGGCCGACGCCGCCCGCAGTCGCCTGGACTTCGCGAAGGCGGCCCCCAGGGTCTTCCGCGCCCTCGTCGGCTTCGACGCCGCCGCCCGCGCGGGCCTCGACCCGGCGCTGGTCGAGTTGATCCAGATCCGCGCCTCGCACCTCAACCACTGCGCCTACTGCCTGCACATGCACACCAACGACGCCCGCAAGGCCGGCGAGAGCGAGGACCGGCTGCACATGGTGGCCGTCTGGCGCGAGGCCCGGCACTTCTTCACCCCGAAGGAGCAGGCGGCCCTCGCCCTGACGGAAGCGGTGACCCTGGTCGCCGACGCGGGCGTCCCCGACGCGGTCTACGCCGAGGCCGCCGCCCACTTCGAGGACGAGGAACTGGCCCAGGTCCTCGCCCTGATCCTCACCATCAACACCTGGAACCGCGTGGCCCTGTCGACGGGAAAGGTGGCGGGCACGGACGAACGCCGCTGAGTGACCTTCAGGGCGACTGACCTCCAACGGTGGCCGATCACGACGGTGACTGCCCTCGACCGTGGCCGATCACGACGGTCACTGACCTCGACGCTGGCTGATCACGACGGCGTGACCGGGCGGTGCCCAACCGGCGTGACCGGGCGGTGCCCAACCGCCCGGAACCGCCTCGGACACGAGACCACTCTCACACCCTCATCGGCCGATCCCGCGGAGAGACCGGCGCCGGCAGTCGTGAACTCCCCGTCAGATAACGGTCGACCGCCGCCGCCACCGCCCGCCCCTCCGCGATCGCCCAGACGATGAGCGACTGACCGCGCGCCGCGTCCCCGGCGGCGAACACCCCGGGGACGTTCGTCGCGAACCCGTCGTCCCGGGCGATCGTGCCCCGCGGATTCAGCGCCAGCCCCAGCTGTTCCATCAGCCCGTCCCCCTGATCGGGCCCGGAGAAGCCGAGGGCGAGCAGCACGAAGTCGGCGGGCAGCGTCCGTCCGGTCCCCGGCAACGGCTCCCGCCGATCGTCGACCTCCACCAGGTGAAGCGACCGCACGTGCCCGCCCCCGTCCCCGGCGAAGTGCAGCGTGGACGCCGCGAACAGCCGTGCGTCCGCGTCCGCGGCCGGTGCCGTGCGCAGGTCCCGCGCCTCCTCGTGCGCGGCCGACAGCCGGTAGACCTTGGGGTACGTCGGCCACGGCTCGGTGTCCTCGTCGCGCTCGGTGTCCGGCTGGGCGTAGATGTCCAGCTGGGTCACGGACGCGGCCCCCTCACGCACCGCCGTCCCCAGACAGTCCGCCCCGGTGTCCCCGCCGCCCACGATCACCACGTGCTTGCCGGCCGCCGACATCGGCGAGACCGCCAGATCCCCCTCGCACACCCGGTTGGACAGCGGCAGATACTCCATCGCCTGGTGTATCCCGTCCAACTCCCGTCCCGGCACCGGAAGTTCCCGCCAGGCCGTCGCACCGGTGGCGAGGACGACGGCGTCGTACCGCCCCCGCAACTCCACCGCCCCGACATCACGCCCCACCACCGTCGACGTGCGGAACTTCGTCCCCTCGGCCCGCATCTGCTCGATCCGCCGCTCCAGATGCCGCTTCTCCATTTTGAACGCGGGAATGCCGTACCGCATCAGGCCGCCGATCCGGTCGTCCCTCTCGTACACGGCGACCGTGTGCCCGGCCCGGGTCAGCTGCTGGGCCGCGGCGAGCCCGGTCGGCCCGGACCCGATGACGGCCACCGTCTTCCCCGACAGCCGCTCCGGAGGCCGCGGCGGGGTGAAGCCCTCCTCCCAGGCCCGGTCGGCGATCGCACACTCGACGTTCTTGATGGTCACCGCCGGCTGGTTGATCGCCAGCACGCACCCCGCCTCGCACGGTGCCGGACACAACCGCCCCGTGAACTCGGGAAAGTTGTTGGTGGCGTGCAGCCGGTCGCTCGCGGCCCGCCAGTCCTCCCGCGACACCAGGTCGTTCCACTCGGGGATGAGGTTGCCCAGCGGGCAGGCCTGGTGGCAGAACGGCACGCCGCAGTCCATGCAGCGATCGGCCTGCTTGCTGATGATGGGCAGCAGAGCGCCCGGGACGTACACCTCGTCCCAGTCCCGCACCCGCTCCTCGACGGGGCGCCGCGGCCACTCCTGGCGCGGTGTGGTCATGAACCCCTTGGGATCGGCCATGGTCGACTCCCTCGCGTACGGGCGCCGGGGGTACCGGGCGTACGACGGGCCGTGCGTCATCGGGCGGCACCTGTCCGCACCGCACATCTCGGCACTCTTCCGGCCACGATACGTCTCCGCCGACAGCCGCGCAGTGCGGCGGACAGCGCTTACTGGCAGGTCTCTCCCAGCGCCCTCCGGGACGGCTCCTCGCCTGGTCCCAGGGGGTGCTCAGGCGCTCAGATGCTCAGGTGCTCAGGCGAGCGCGAGGACGTAGACGAGGGCGGCCGCGGCGGAGGCGGCGGTGCGCACGTGGTTCCAGAACGTCCACTCACGCACGTACGCCGACCAGTACACGGCCGCCTCCGCCGTGCCCGGGGTCAGGCCCGCCAGCCGTTCGTTACGGGGCACATTCGCGACCATCGTCAGCCCGAACGCGCCGAACAGGTACAGCGCGCTGCCCAGCAGCAGCTGCACCTTCCCCACGTCCGGCCACACCACGAACGTCACCACCGCGATCATCGCGCTCAGCACCGCCGAACCGGTGAACACCGCCATGAAGGCGGGCCGCACCGCGGCGACGTTGATCGCGTTCATCGCCGCGACGCCCTGCGCGGGCGGCAGCGCGGCGAGCCCCCGCATCACGAAGGTCGAGAACCCGCAGAAGACCCCGGCCACCAGCCCGGCACCGAGGACCCCGAGCACGACCAGCACGAAGTACGGACCGTCGATCACCGTCACGCCCCCCTCTCACCGGACCCGGAGCCGCAGCCCGGGACCACCGTCATCACTCCCATGCTCCTCGGGATTCCCCCGGCCGCACCGCGACACCGTCCCCGCCGTCCCCGCACGCGTCCCGCCCGGCCGTGTTCGCGTTCCCCCTTCCCGCCCCTCTCACCCCGCGTCCTCCGCGGCCCCCTGCCAGCCCAGCAGCACGCCCTCCACGGCCGGCGCGATCCGACGCCGGGCCTCGTAGCGCGCCACCCCGGCCATCAGCAGCTGGTCGTACGGCGTGTCCACATGCCGCACGGCCGCCACCACCGCCGAGATCACCGCCCCCTCCGTCAGCGCCCGCCCGGCCGCGCTGCGCCCGACCCGCCCGCTGCCCCGCACCGACGCGTGGACCGCGATGGCCCGGGCCCGCTCGGCCGGGCAGCCCGGAAACAGGCGGAGGATCTCGCCCGCGAACGCCGCCGCGAACCGCTCGTCCTCAGCGGTCCTGCCCCGCGCATCCCGTGCCCGCCGCCGGCGCCGCGCCTCCGCGTCCGCCAGACAGCGGGCCTCGGCCCGGGCCAGCGCGGCCTCCTCCACGAGCACGCCCTGCCGTTCGTAGCGGCTCTTGCGCCGGTTGAACCGCACCACCACCACCGACAGCGTGCTCTCCTCCCGCGACCTGCGGGTCAGGGCCGTGTCACCGCGCGGCAGGAACACCAGGTGCCCGAGATCGGCACAGTCCAGGCAGCGCGGCGCCCCGTCCTCCAGCACGAGCAGCGACAGCGGCCCGCGCCGGCAGGCGCTGCATCGCTTGCGCTTGAGGGACTGGATGACGACAAGTCGGCCGGGGGAGTGGGGAGTCGAGGGAAGCGCCATACGCGGTACTTTCCCCTTCCCCGCCCACCGCTCCCCTGTCGGCCTGCTCCTGCTCCCGTTCCGGCCCCCTTCTGATCCGCTGACGGGTCGCCGCCTCCTTCTCCTCGCCTGTTGAACACCGATACGCGCGCACGGTGCCGTGCCGGGACCCGGATCTCGCCCATCACCGCCACGGCGGGACCTCTGTACGACAGCCACGGCCCGCCGGCGCCGCCACCACCGCCATCGTGACCGCCGGGCGTCCGCTCCTCACCGACCCGGTACCGGCCCGTCCGTGCCCCGCCGCGCTCCAGGTGCCCGGCGGGCGTGAGGACCACCCGGTCGACGGGTCCGTCGGCGCGCTCCCGCAGCCGACGACCTGCTCTGCCGGACGCCCTCACCGCCCACCAGGCATGATGGGGTCTGTGCGACTCGAAGCGATCACCTGGGACCGGCTCGCCGAACTGCTCGCCGACCGGCTGACGGGGCTGGAGACGGCCGACGCGGGCGCCTGGGTGCGCGTCGGCTTCGACGGAGCACCGGCCGCCCGCCCCGGCGACCTCGCCGAGCGCGTCGGGGAGGCGCTGCGAGTACGCGGCCGGCCCTCGCTGGTGGTCGGCGCCGAGGGCTTCCTGCGGCCCGCCTCGCTGCGCCTGGAGCACGGGCGGCGGGACGCGGAGTCGTACTACAGCGGATGGTTCGACACGGGCGCCCTGTGGCGCGAGGTCTTCGGCCCGCTCGATCCCGGTGGCGGCGGGCGCGTCCTGCCCGACCTGTGGGATCCGGCCACCGACCGGGCCACCCGCAGCCCCTACGTCCAACTCCCGCCGGGCGCCGTCCTGTTGTTCCATGGCCCCCTCCTGCTGCGCCACTGGTTCCCCTTCGACCTGACCGTGCACGTCCTCCTCTCCGCGGGTGCCCTGCGCCGTCGTACCCCCGAGGCGGACCACTGGACGCTCCCCGCCTTCGAGCGCTACGAGTCCGAGACCGACCCCGCCGGGACGGCGGACGTCTTGGTGCGCGCCGACGATCCGCGCCATCCCGCCTGGACCGGCTGACCGGGACAGGCGATCCGGAGCGCCGGCAACTCGGCTTCACTGGAGCGGAGTTCGCCGAACCGCCGACCGAACCCCGCCGGCGCCGGTGTGTCCGTCGCTCAGAGCCAGCCGTTGCGCCTGAAGCCGCGGTACAGCGCCAGACAGGCCGCGCCCATCACAGCCATGACGAGCGGATACCCGAACTGCCAGTGGAGTTCCGGCATGTGGTCGAAGTTCATGCCGTACACCCCGCACACCATCGTCGGCACGGCGATCACCGCGGCCCAGGCCGTGATCTTCCGCATGTCCTCGTTCTGTGCGACGGTCACCTGCGCCAGATGGGCCTGCAGGATGGAGTTGAGCAGTTCGTCGAACGCGGCGATCTGTTCCTTGGCCCGGATCAGATGGTCGAACACATCCCGGAAATACGCCTGTATCTCCGGGGCGACGACCCGTATGGGCCGTGTGGCCAGGTCCTCCACCGGTCGGCCCAGCGGCACCACCGCCCGCTTCAGCTCCAGCAGCTCACGCTTCATCTGGTAGATGCGGCCGGGGTCGAGCTGTGCGCTTCCCTCCGAGAACACCTCCGTCTCGACCTGGTCTATGTCGGCCTGCACCGCGTCCGTGACGTTCAGGTAGTCGTCCACGACATGGTCGGCGATCGCGTGCAGCACCGCCGCCGGCCCCTTGGCGAGCTGCTGCGGGTCCGCCTCCAACTCCTCGCGCAGCGGCCCGAGCGAGCCGTGCCGGCCGTGCCGGACGGTGATCACGAAGTCCTCGCCGACGAACACCATGATCTCGCCGGTGTTCACCACCTCGCTGGTCGCGGTGAGCCGTTCGTGCTCCACGTAGCAGACGGTCTTGAAGACCGCGAAGAGCGTGTCCCCGTAGTGCTCCAGCTTCGGGCGCTGATGGGCCTCGACCGCGTCCTCCACCGCCAGCGGGTGCAGGTCGAACAGCTCCGCTATGCCCGCGAACTCCGTGTCCGTCGGCTCGTGCAGCCCCAGCCAGACGAAACCCTCGCCTTTCTTGCGTACCATCCGCACGGCGTCCACCAGATCCGTGCACTCCGGTACGCGCACGCCGTCCTGATAGGTGACGCAGTTCACCACCGACGAACCCAGAGGTGACCTGGCAGGGTGACTCAGGTCGACGCGCGGCCGCCGCCGGGTCAGCCGCGCCACCTTGCGCAGGCCACCGACCCTGCCCAACCCCGTGACCTTCCGCAGATTCCCTGCCATGGACATCTGGATCCCCCTCGCGTGGATCTCCGTGCTCAACGCTTTCGCGCCTTGCTCCGCAAGTCTGCCAGCCGAGAGCAAGGCACGGGTAAGCCTGTGGGAACAGCCACTTCCGCTTGGTTCCCGCCTGTGGACAAGGCGCCGGTCGATCCCCACGATGCGGGGCACTGGGATGATTCCGGTATGACGCGATCCGACGGTTACCTCCTGGACAACCGGCAGAACGAGGCCGGCCGGCGCTTCGACGCCTTCGCCACCCTCTTCGATCCCACGACCTTCCGGCACGTCGAGAAGCTCGGCATCGCACCCGGCTGGCGCTGCTGGGAAGTCGGGGCCGGTGGCACCTCCGTCGTGTCCTGGCTCGCCGAGCGGGTGGGTCCGTCCGGCAAGGTCCTCGCCACCGACATCGACGCCTCGCTGCTCGGCGCGGTGGCCCGTCCGCCGGTCGAGGTCCGCGTCCACGACGTGGGCGCCGAGGAGCCGCCGGGGGACGGTTTCGACCTGGTCCACGCCCGGCTCGTGCTCGTCCACGTCCCGGACCGGGACAGGGCGTTGCGGTCCATGGTCCAGGCCCTGCGCCCCGGGGGGATGCTGCTGATCGAGGACGCCGACCCCGCCCTGCAACCCCTGATCTGCCCCGACGAGTACGGCCCCGAGCAGCGGCTCGCCAACCGGCTGCGCCAGGGCTTCCGCTCACTGCTCGCCGACCGGGGCGCCGACCTGTCGTACGGCCGCAAGCTGCCGCGTCTGCTGCGCGAGGCCGGGCTGCGGGAGGTCGAGGCCGACGCGTACTTCCCTGTCACCTCACCCGCCTGCACCGCCCTGGAGGCGGCGACGGTCCGCCAGATCCGGGACCGCCTCGTCACCGCCGGCCTGGCCACCGACGAGGAGATCGACCAGCACCTGGCCAACGTCGAGGCGGGCACCATGGACCTGACCACGGCGCCGATGATCTCGGCATGGGGGCGCAAGGCATAGCCGGGGAACGGAGAGCCGGGGCCGGTGGTGCCGGGTGGCCGTCGTCCGGGTGCTGGCGAACCGAAGGGAACCCGTCCTCACGGCGCCGGCAAGGCGGCCGACTCTCCGGCTCCGGAAGCGGTGGCAGCCCCACCCCGCCCTGACGCGGCGGTCGGCTCGTCGCTCCCGACGCGATGGCCGGCTTCCCCTCGTTCCTCCCGCCCCCGATGTGGCGGTCGTCCGCCCACCCGTCCTACCGCCTCCGCACCCACCCGGCAGCCCTGCGCCGCCGCCTCCACCGGGTCCGCGCCCGCGAGCAGGGCGGCGAGGAACGCGCCGGTGAAGGCGTCGCCGGCGCCCGTGGTGTCCCGGGGCGCCGCCGGCGCCGCCGGGACCCGGGCGAGCACGGCGCCGGAACGGGCCACCAGCGCGCCGTCCGCCCCCGCCTTGGCCACGACCAGCGGCACGTGACGGCTCAACTTGGCCGCCGCGTCCGCCGGTTCCACCAGCCCCGTCAGCAGACACGCCTCGTCGCGACTCGGCAGCAGCACGTCCAGCCCCTCCGCGAACGCCAGGAAGCGGTCCACCCCGAGCTGCGCCAGGAACCCCGCCGACGCCGGATCCAGACTCACCGGCACACCACGCGCGCGTGCCGCCGCGAGCGCCACCCGGGCCAGCGCCCGGCTCGACTCCGCGAACAGCAGATAGCCCGACAGATGCAGCCGGGCGACCCCGTCGAGCAGCGCGTCGGACCAGTCGGCGGGCCCGAGCCGCAGGGACGCCCCGCTGTCGGTGAGGAACGTGCGCTCGGCCGCCGCACCCGTGTCGACGAGACAGATCACCGTGCCCGTCGCCGTCTCCGGGTCGACCACCAGCCGGGACCGCACCCCGGCCGCGTCCAGCTCCCGCTCGTGCCATGCGGCCGCGTCCGCGCCCACCCGCCCGAGCAGCCGTACGTCCGCACAGCCCGCGTGGGCGGCCCAGCAGGCCACGTTGGCGCCGGCGCCGCCCGGCAGCGTCCTGATCACGGCGGCCGTGTCGGTGCCTGCCGCGAGCGGCCCCCGGTGCCGGGCCACCACATCCGTGACCACGTCCCCGACGACCAGCAGCGCCCCCGCCCGCCGCCCCGCATGCGCCCCCTCGGCCACGCCGGGGCCGGTCATCCCCGGGACCACGCCGTGGCGATCTTCGCCGCCAGCCGCACATTCCCCCGCACCGCCGCCAGATTGGCGCTCAGGGAGGCGCCGTCCGTGTGCCGGACCAGGTAGTCCAGCAGGAACGGGGTCACCGCCTGCCCGGTGACGCCCTGCTCCGCGCAGGCGCTGAGGGCTTCGGCGAGCACGCGTGCGTGCAGCTCGGGATCGAGCTGCTCCGCCTCCGGGACGGGGTTGGCGACGATCAGCGCGGTCTCCGGCGTGGCCAGGGCGTCCTGGGCCCGCATGACGTCCGCGACCTGCTCCGGGCTGCGCAGCGTCCAGTCGACCGGATGCCCGGAGTCCGACAGATAGAAGCCGGGGAACCGGTCCGTGCCGTATCCGGCGACGGCGACGCCCAGCGTCTCCAGTCGCTGCAGCGTCGCCGGCACGTCCAGGATCGACTTCACGCCCGCGCACACCACCGTGATCCGCGTGCGCGCCAGCAGCCCCAGGTCGGCCGACTCGTCCTGCGTCACCGTCCACTCCCGGTGCACACCGCCCAGCCCGCCCGTGGCGAACACCCGGACACCGGCCAGCGCGGCCAGCTGAGCCGTCGCCGACACCGTGGTCGCCCCGCTGGCGCCCGCGGCCACGGCCAGGGGCAGGTCACGGTGGCCCAGCTTGCGGATGCCGTCCTCGTTGGCCACCCGCTCCAGCTGCTCCTTGTCGAGGCCGACCCGGGGACGCCCGTCGAGCACCGCGACGGTCGCCGGCACGGCACCCTCCCGGCGCACCACCTCCTCCAGCTCGAGCGCCACCTGCAGATTGCGTGGGCGGGGCAGACCGTGCGCGATGATCGTGGACTCCAGGGCCACCACCGGCCGCCGCGCGTCGATCGCTTCCCGGACCTCTTCCGACACCAACAGCACCACGTGCCCGCCTCCTGTCCGTCGGTCCTTCCTGACATCTCTGGCGGGCCGCACACGCGGATAAACGCTTGCGGCCTGTGGGGGACACCACCAGCCTGGGGCGCATGACGAACAACAGCACGCGTCTCGACCACGTCGTCCTGTGGGTCACCGATCCGGTCGCAGCGGCCGGCTTCTACGAGGAGATCGTCGGGCTGGAGCCCCTGAGGGTCGACGAGTTCGGTGAGGGCGAGGTCTCCTTCCCCTCCGTCCGCGTCAACGAGGAGACGATCCTGGACCTCGCCCCGCGCACGTTCGCGGAGCGCATGAAAATGCTGCCCGGCTCCGCCGACAGCGCGGGCCATCCCGTGAACCACGTCTGCCTGGCCCTGCCGGCCGGCTCCTTCGACGCCCTGCGCGCCCGGCTGACCGAGCACGGTGTCCCGACGAGCGACATCGGCCACGACTCGTACGGTGCCCGGGGCAACGCCATCCGCAGCTTCTACTTCCGGGATCCCGACGGCAACGTCTTCGAGGCCCGGCACTACGACGCGTAGCGCCGAGCAGAGTCAGAACAGCGGCTCGGGCAGCACGCCCTCCAGAGCGAGCAGCTTCCGCTTGGTCTCCAGCCCGCCCCCGAAGCCGCCGATGCCGCCGTCGCTCTCCACCACTCGGTGACACGGCACGACCACCGGCAGCGGATTGGCGCCCATCGCGGCACCCACCGCCTGGGCGCCGCCGGGCTGCCCGACCCGCCCGGCGAGATCGCCGTATCCGACCACCGCGCCGTACGGCACGCCGGACGCCAGCTCACGCAGCACCTGCCGGTTGAACCCGGAGATCAGCGACCAGTCCAGCGGCAGATCGAAGTCGTGTCTCTCCCCCGCGAAGTACGCCCGCAGCTGATCTGCCGCCTCGGTCAGCAGCGGTGCGTCCGGGTCCTCCACGGGCTCGCCGCCCAGCCGGGCCGCCAGCCGCTCCAGCGCCCGGTCGCGCACCGCGTCGGTGGCGTGGAAGACGACGTTGACCAGGCCCTCACGGGTCGCCGCCAGCATCAGCGGGCCGATGTCGCTGGCGACGACGGCCCACACCACCCGCTGCTCATCCTGCCCATGGCTGTCCATGCGCCCACCGTACGACCCGCCACTGACAACGCCCGCCGGGTTCAGTCGGAGTCCAGCGCCTCCCGCACCACGTCGGGCTTGTTGGTGATCACCCCGTCCACGCCCAGCCCGGCGACCTTGCGGGCGGTGGCCGCGTCGTTCACCGTCCACGCGAACACGCCGAGCGGTTTGCCGTGCGGCCCGTCGAAGGCGTGCACCGCCGCCACATAGCTCTGCGACAGCGAGCCGTACGAGGGATTGATCAGGTCGACGAAGGCCGAGTACCGCTGCAGCTGGGCCGCGCTGGGCATGCCGAGGAAGGCGGTGGTGACCGCTGGCTTCAGCTCGTGGACCGTGCGCACGCTGTCGGCGCTGAAACTCTGCACGACGAGCCGGCCCGCATGCGCGTGGTCCAGCCAGCCCTCGTTGGCCAGCAGCTTCAGGGTCTGTTGCTCGAGGCCCGGATACAGCTCCGGGTTCTTGATCTCCAGCAGCAGCTTCTCGTGGTTGTGCTCGATCCGGCGCATGTACTGCTGCAGCGTCGGCACGCGCGTGCCCGCGTAGGCGGGGGAAAACCAGCTGCCCGCGTCGAGCCGCGCGATCTCGGCGGCGGTGAAGTCCTTCACCTTCCAGGGCGCCCGGTCGGGGAAGACGTCCTTCACGTTCGTGGTGCGCTGCAGGCTGTCGTCGTGGATGACGACCAGCGTGCCGTCCTTGGTGCGCTGGACGTCGTTCTCGACCCAGGTGAAGCCCATCCGGGCCGCCTTGTCGATCGAGGCCAGCGTGTTCTCGGGGGCGTACGCCGAGGCGCCTCGGTGGGCGACCACGGTGACCTCGCCGACCTCGCCCGCCCGGGCGTCGGAGGTGGGGCTCAGCAGGATCGCCGCCGTCCCCAGGACCGCGGCGGCCATGGCGGCGACTACGCGCGCGTGCATGCAGACTCCTCGCGTCGAGCGAATACGGACAGCACCAGACTGACAGCAGAGGGTCGGCGACACCCCGGGCGCACGATGGCCATACATGGAAGGAGGACGCCAAAGGCTGCTCACGGGTGCCGCACAAGTGGGGCAAGGACGTGTTTCTTTGCCGGAAAATCGTTCGACCATTCCGGTGGGGGTCATACTCTCTGCGACAACCCTGACCGCCGCCGCGGTCTTGGGACGGGGGCACAGTTTCAGGTATTCCGGGACGCAAGTGGGCGGAAGGGCAGCCGCGGATGCAAGGCACGGTCGACGGATTCAGCTACGGGGCCGTCACCCCACTGGTGGCCTATCTGATGGCCTGCCTCGGCGCTGCCCTCGGCCTGCGCTGCACCACCCGTTCCCTGCTGGTCACCCACTCCCGGCGCCCGGCCTGGCTGGCCCTCGGCTCGGCGGCGATCGGCTCCGGAATCTGGACGATGCACTTCGTCGCCATGATGGGCTTCTCCATCAAGGAGGCGCCGATCCACTACGACAAGCCGATCACCTACGCCAGCCTCGCCCTCGCCATCGTCATGGTCGGCGTGGGGGTCTTCATCGTCGGTTACCGGGGTGCCACCGGCACCTCCTTGTTCACCGGCGGCACGATCACCGGTCTGGGCGTCGCCTCGATGCACTACCTCGGCATGGCGGGCATGCGCTTCCACGGACGGTTCACGTACAACACCCTCACCGTCGGCGCCTCCGTCCTCATAGCCGTCGTGGCCGCCACCGCCGCCCTGTGGGCCGCCGGACGCGTCCGGGGCTTCCTGTGGAGCGTGGGGGCGAGCCTCGTCATGGGGCTCGCGGTCAGCGGGATGCACTACACCGGCATGGCCGCCCTCAGCGTCCACCTGGACGGTGCCGCCCACGGAGGCGGAGGCGCACCGGAGCCGTCCCTGCTCGCGCCCATGCTGATCGGCCCGCTCGCCTTCCTGCTCATCGCCGGCGTCGTGGTGATCTTCGACCCGCTGATGGTCACGGGCCGGCCCGGCTTGCGGCCCGTCGAACACAAACCGGGAGTCCCGGCCGCCGCCGTCGCCCCCCGCACGGAGCGCCGGCCCGCCCGCCGCCCGGAGCACCGGCCGGCCCGCCGACCCGAGCACCACGCTGCCAGCACCCCGCAGAACCGC
Source organism: Streptomyces sp. NPDC051133 (assembly GCF_040682635.1). Lineage (NCBI taxonomy): Bacteria > Bacillati > Actinomycetota > Actinomycetes > Kitasatosporales > Streptomycetaceae > Streptomyces > Streptomyces sp. NPDC051133. The sequence continues at coordinate 17,165 of NZ_JBFBBK010000022.1, read as the reverse complement.
TGATCCGGACCCGTTGTCAGTGGGGGGTCGTACGGTTGATGGCATGCGGCCCGTTTCCCACATCGAACGCACGGTGGCGCCTTTCGAGGTCGTCAGCCCCTACCAGCCCAGCGGCGACCAGCCGACGGCCATCGCCGACCTGGCCAAGCGCATCGAGGCCGGTGAGAAGGACGTCGTCCTGCTCGGCGCAACCGGTACCGGCAAGTCCGCAACCACCGCGTGGATGATCGAGAAGCTCCAGCGCCCCACCCTCGTGATGGCGCCGAACAAGACGCTGGCCGCCCAGCTGGCCAACGAGTTCCGCGAGCTGTTGCCGAACAACGCAGTCGAATACTTCGTCTCGTACTACGACTACTACCAGCCCGAGGCCTACGTCCCGCAGTCGGACACCTACATCGAGAAGGACTCCTCGATCAACGAGGAGGTCGAGCGGCTGCGTCACTCGGCGACCAACTCGCTGCTCACCCGCCGCGACGTCGTCGTGGTCGCCTCGGTGTCCTGCATCTACGGCCTCGGCACGCCGCAGGAGTACGTGGACCGGATGGTCCCGCTCAGAGTCGGCGACGAGATCGACCGGGACGAGCTGCTCCGCCGCTTCGTCGACATCCAGTACACGCGCAACGACATGGCCTTCAGCCGCGGTACCTTCCGCGTCCGCGGCGACACCATCGAGATCTTCCCGGTCTACGAGGAGCTGGCCGTCCGCATCGAGATGTTCGGCGACGAGATCGAGGCGCTGTCCACGCTGCACCCGCTCACCGGCGAGATCATCAGCGACGACCAGCAGCTGTACGTCTTCCCCGCCTCTCACTACGTCGCCGGCCCCGAGCGCATGGAGCGGGCCGTCAACGACATCGAGAAGGAGCTGGGGGAGCGCCTCGCCGAGCTGGAGAAGCAGGGCAAGCTCCTGGAGGCCCAGCGCCTGCGGATGCGCACCACGTACGACCTCGAGATGCTCCGCCAGATCGGCACCTGCTCCGGCGTCGAGAACTACTCGATGCACTTCGACGGCCGCCTGCCCGGCTCCCCGCCCAACACCCTGCTGGACTACTTCCCGGACGACTTCCTGCTCGTCATCGACGAGTCGCATGTCACCGTCCCGCAGATCGGTGCCATGTACGAGGGCGACGCCTCCCGTAAGCGCACCCTGGTGGACCACGGCTTCCGCCTGCCGTCCGCGCTGGACAACCGCCCCCTGAAGTGGGAGGAGTTCCAGGAGCGCATCGACCAGACCGTCTACCTGTCGGCGACCCCGGGCACCTACGAGATGTCGCGCTCCGACGGCTTCGTCGAGCAGATCATCCGCCCGACCGGCCTGGTCGACCCGGAGGTCGTGGTGAAGCCCACCGAGGGCCAGATCGACGACCTGGTGCACGAGATCCGCAAGCGCACCGAGAAGGACGAGCGCGTCCTCGTCACCACCCTCACCAAGAAGATGGCCGAGGACCTCACCGACTACTTCCTGGAACTGGGCATCCAGGTGCGCTACCTCCACAGCGACGTCGACACCCTGCGCCGCGTCGAGCTGCTGCGCGAACTGCGCGCCGGTGAGTACGACGTCCTGGTCGGCATCAACCTCCTCCGTGAGGGCCTCGACCTGCCCGAGGTGTCCCTCGTGGCCATCCTGGACGCCGACAAGGAGGGCTTCCTGCGCTCCGGCACCTCACTGATCCAGACCATCGGCCGTGCCGCGCGTAACGTGTCCGGCCAGGTCCACATGTACGCCGACAAGATCACCCCGGCGATGGAGAAGGCCATCGAGGAGACCAACCGCCGCCGGGAGAAGCAGATCGCCTACAACAAGGCCAACGGCATCGACCCGCAGCCGCTGCGCAAGAAGATCAACGACATCGTCGCGCAGATCGCCCGCGAGGAGGTCGACACCGAACAGCTCCTCGGCTCCGGCTACCGCAGGACGAAGGACGGCAAGGGCGCCAAGGCACCGGTCCCGGCGCTGGGCGACAAGGCGGCCAAGGGCGCGAAGGCCGGCAAGGCGGCCAAGGCCAAGGCGGCGGCGCCCACCGACCGCCCGGCGGCCGAGCTCGCCGAGCAGATCGAGGAGATGACCGAGCGCATGCGCGCCGCCGCGGCGGAGCTGCAGTTCGAGATCGCGGCGCGGCTGCGCGACGAGGTGTCCGAGATGAAGAAGGAGCTGCGCCAGATGCGGGAAGCCGGCCTCGCCTGAGCCCTCGTCACCCCGCCGGACCTCGGCATATGCGCCAAGTGTTGCAACACCGACACAAAGCGCGGGCCGGGGTTCGGCCCTGTCAGTGCCCCTGCGTAGGGTTCTTGCCAACCGCGCGGTGCGCGGCAACAGGGGACCTTCGAGAGGGGAATCAGCGGTGTCCGTCAACTTGAGCAAGGGTCAGGCCATCAGCCTGGAGAAGAAGGACGGGGCCACCCTGAGCGCGGTCCGCATGGGGCTCGGCTGGCAGGCGGCGAAGCGGCGCGGCCTGTTCGGCTCGCGCACCAAGGAGATCGACCTGGACGCCTCGGCCGTCCTCTTCGCCGAGAAGCAGCCGGTCGACGTCGTCTTCTTCCGCCACCTGGTGAGTGACGACGGTTCCGTGCGCCACACCGGTGACAACCTGGTCGGCGGTGTCGGCCAGGGCGGGGACGACGAGGCGATCCTCGTGGACCTGCAGCGCGTGCCGGTCCACATCGACCAGATCGTCTTCACCGTGAACTCCTTCACGGGCCAGACCTTCCAGGAGGTGCAGAACGCGTTCTGCCGCCTCGTCGACGAGACCAACGGCCAGGAGCTGGCCCGCTACACCCTGGACGGCGGCGGCGACTACACCGCCCAGATCATGGCCAAGGTGCACCGGGCGGGCTCGGGCTGGACGATGACCGCTCTGGGCACCGCGGCCAACGGCCGCACCTTCCAGGACCTGATGCCGGCGATCCTGCCGCACCTGTAGACCCCGGACTCGCCGGGCGGGGCAGGCACGACAACACGACGCAGGGGGCGACGGCGATGACGGCCGAGCTGGTGCGGGGCCAGAACCACCCGCTGTCCGAGATCCGACTGGCGATCCGGATCTCGGCCGGAGCGCCGGTCCTGGCCGGGATCACCCTCGGCGACGAGGGCGGCTCGGTGCTCGGACCTCAAGGGGTGGCCCACCCCGGTGCCCCGGCCCTGCCCGGGATCGAGGTGTCCCGGCAGGCCGCGGCAGGGCACCGCCTCGCCGTCGACCTGGGCGCCCTGCCCGAGGACGTGCACCGCGTCGACGTGTTCCTTGCCCTGCCCGCCGGGACCGGTGGCCCCCTGCGATTCGGTGCCGTCGCCGCTCCGCACACCACCGTCGAAGGCCCGGACGGCACCGAACTCGCCTCCTACACCCTCACCGGCCTGGACGCCGAGGCGGCCGTCGTCGCCCTGGAGCTGTACCGCAGACAGGGCACCTGGAAGGTGCGCGCGATGGGCCAGGGCTACGCGGGCGGACTCGGCGCGCTCCTCGCCGACCGGGGCCTGCGCGAGTCCGCCGACCTCGCCGCCGCCGCTCACCGGGCCGCGGCCCCGAGCCGGGTCCAGGCATACCAGGCACCGTCCACGGCACCCGCACCCCAGGACGCCCCGGCGCACGGGACGGCGGGGCCGACCCGCTCGTACACCCCGGTGAACGAGGAGCCGCCGGCGCCGTACGACGCCCGGCACCCGGAGCCGACAGCCGCCGACGCCCAGAACCCGTACGACAACCGCAGCCCGTACGCCCCACAGAGCCCGTACGACGCCCAGGCACCGGGCGTCGACCGGCAGGAGTCCGGCGGCACGATCGACTACACACATCCCGGCCGCCGCACGCACACCACCCCGCCACCGTCGTCCCCGTCCCCGGACACCGGCGAACAGCAGGCCGGGCCCGTCGCCGGCGACGCCGTGGGCTGGTCGATGGAGGAGCGGCTGTACAACCAGGTCTGGGGCATGTTCGAGGACCTGGCCCGCACCACGGCCGCGTACCGCAGCGCCGTCGACTTCGCCGACTCACGTCTCGAGAAAGAACTCGACCAGGCCCTCGCCGACCCTCGCGGCCGGCTCGGCACGGCGGGGGACTCAGCGCGCGAGGCGGCACACGCCCGCCGGATCCAGCTGATCGACCAGGCACGTGCCAACCTCGACCGCGACCTCGCCCAGCTCACCGCCGAGTCCGAGGTGGTCGAGCCCGCGCTGCCGCCCGCGTACGCCCGCTGGGACAGCCCCGCCTGGCACGGGTACCGCGTGCCCACGGAGCCGCCACTGGCCCTGCGCCTCGGTGATCTCCACCTTCCCGAAAGCCCGCTGCGCATCCCGATGCTGGTCAGGCTGCCGTTGGAGCGCGGCCTGTGGATCGACAGCGGTGCGATCGCGGGGCTCGACGGTTCCTTCACGGACTCCGCCGAGCTGCGGCAGGCGGCCATGACGGCGGCGGTCGTGCTCGCGGCCCGGCTGCTCGCCGCGCATCCGGTGGGCGAGTTCTCCGTACAGGTCATCGACCCGGCCGGGGCCGGTGCCCAGACGCTGGTGCCGCTGACCCGGGCCGGAGTGCTCGCGGCACCGCCCGCGGCGGGTGCGGCCGGGGTGACGGAAACGCTGGAGCGGCTCACCCGGCGGGTCGACCTGGTGCAGATGGCGGTGCGCGGCGGCGCGGCCGAGTCGCTGCCGGCCGATGTCGACCCCGCGCAGCACTTGCTGATCGTCAACGACTTCCCGCACGGCTTCGACGACCGGGCGGTGACCCGGCTGCGCTACCTCGCCGACGAGGGCCCGGCCGTCGGCGTGCACCTCCTGATGGTGGCGGACCGCGAGGACGCCGCAGCGTACGGCCCTCTCCTCGACCCGTTGTGGCGTTCGCTGATGCGACTCACTCCCGTGCCCGACGACCACTTCGCCGACCCCTGGGTCGGTCATGCCTGGACGTACGAGCCCCCGGCCGTGCCCATCGGCAGCCGGATCGTGGAGAAGGTGCTCGACGAGGTGGCCAAGGAGCGGTCCAAGCACCGGTAAAGAGGTCCTGAACAGGCGGTTTGGCATTTTCTTTGCCAGCCTCTTTACCTTCCCTTGGTGATTGGGGTACCGTTTTTCGTACGGAGGGGAGTACTCCCTGACTGCGGCGCACCCGTCAGTACGGACCGGACAGGTCCCGGGGCGCCGGCCCCTCGCGGGTGGAAGAGACCTCCGGCAGCGACGACGCTGATGTGTTTGCCGTGACGAATGCCGGAGGAACAATGGATGTCTCCATGGGCCTGTGGGTCCTGACCGTCGTGGGGCTCGCCGCCCTGATCGCCGTCGACTTCTTCATCGGCCGCAAGCCGCATGAGGTGTCGATCAAGGAAGCCGGGATCTGGACCGTCGTCTGGATCACCCTGGCCGGGCTCTTCGGCCTCGGCCTTCTCGTCTTCGGCGGCGGACAGCCGGCCGGCGAGTTCTTCGCGGGCTTCATCACCGAGAAGTCGCTGAGCGTCGACAACCTCTTCGTCTTCGTCCTGATCATGGCGAAGTTCGCGGTGCCTGCCCGATACCAGCAGCGCGTTCTGCTCGTCGGCGTCCTCATAGCCCTGGTCCTGCGAGCCGTCTTCATCGCCGCGGGAGCAGCGATCATCGCCGGCTTCTCCTGGGTGTTCTTCCTCTTCGGCGCCTTCCTGATCTGGACCGCCTGGAAGCTCGTCCAGGAGGCCCGCGCGGACGAAGAGGACGAGGAGTACGAGGAGAACAGGCTCCTGAAGGCCGTGGAGCGCAGGTTCGGTGTGGCCGACCGGTATCACGACACCAAGCTGTGGATACGGCAGAACGGCAAGCGGGTCATGACCCCGATGCTGGTCGTGATGCTCGCCATCGGCACCACGGACGTCCTCTTCGCACTGGACTCGATCCCGGCGATCTTCGGCCTCACCCAGGACCCGTACATCGTCTTCACCGCCAACGCCTTCGCCCTGATGGGGCTGCGTCAGCTGTACTTCCTCATCGGCGGCCTGCTGAAGAAGCTGGTCCACCTGTCGTACGGCCTGTCGGTCATCCTCGGCTTCATCGGCGTCAAGCTGGTGCTCCACGCGTTGCACGAGGCCGGTGTCCACGTGCCCGAGATCAGCATCCCGGTCTCGCTCGGCGTGATCTGCGCGGTCCTCGCCGTCACCACGGTCACCAGCCTGATGGCGTCCAGGAGGCAGGCGGCCGTCGGGACCGAACACAGCAGCGGCAGCGCTCCGAAGGACAGCGTCGACGCCTGACCGCGCAGAGGCCGGGAGCGCACGGGAACACTCCTCGGGGGCACGCGGGGCCCGGCCGTACCGGCGCCGGGCCCTCCGAGCCGGAAAGGACGGAAGCATCCGGAAAGAACAGAATGCGAACCCTGTACGTCTCTGCGACGATCGCCGCATGATCACTCGGCTCCGGTCGCTCACCCCGCTGTGGACCGTCATCGTGCCGGTGCTCGCCGTCGTCCTGCTGGTCTTCACCTGGGGCCGCGGGCTCCCCGGGGCGGTCGTCGCCCTGGTGACCGTCGTCCTCGCCGGTTCCGTCCTGGCAGCGGTGCACCACGCCGAGGTCATCGCCCACCGGGTCGGAGAGCCCTTCGGCTCCCTGGTGCTCGCCATCGCCGTCACGGTCATCGAGGTGGCCCTGATCGTCACCCTCATGGCGGACGGCGGCGACAAGAGCGCCACCCTGGCCAGGGACACCGTCTTCGCCGCCGTGATGATCACCTGCAACGGCGTCGTCGGGCTCTGCCTGCTCGTCGCCTCCCTGCGGCACGGCACCGCGGTCTTCAACCCCGAGGGCACCGGCGCCGCCCTGGCGACCGTGGCGACCCTGGCCACGCTCAGCCTGGTGCTGCCGACCTTCACCACCAGCAAGCCCGGGCCCCAGTTCTCCACGGTCCAGTTGACGTTCGCCGCACTGTCCTCACTGATTCTGTACGGCCTGTTCGTGGCCACCCAGACCGTGCGCCACCGCGACTACTTCCTGCCGATCACCCGGCAGGGCGAGGTCATCACCGCCGACGACCACGCCCGGCCCCCGTCCGCGCGCACCGCCTGGATCAGCCTCGGCCTGCTCGGCCTGGCCCTGATCGGCGTGGTGGGCCTCGCCAAGAGCGTGTCGCCCACGATCGAATCGGGCGTGAAGGCGGCCGGCCTGAACCAGGCTGTCGTCGGTGTGATCATCGCCCTGCTCGTCCTGCTCCCCGAGACGATCGCCGCGATGCGCTCCGCCCGCCGGGACCGGGTGCAGACCAGCCTCAACCTCGCCCTCGGATCGGCGATGGCCAGCATCGGCCTGACCATCCCGGCCGTGGCGCTCGCCTCCGTCTGGCTGTCCGGGCCGCTCGTCCTCGGTCTCGGCTCGACGCACATGCTGCTGCTCCTGCTGACCGTGGTCGTCAGTTCCCTGACCGTGGTGCCGGGACGGGCCACCCCCCTGCAGGGCGGCGTCCACCTGGTGATCTTCGCGGCCTACCTGGAACTGGCCATCAACCCGTAGCCCGCACCGCGAGCCGTCCCGTGATCCGGTCAGCCCGCGGCCGGTTCCCCCGCCGGTACGGGCGCCGGGAGGGTCTCCGGCAGCAGTGCGAAGCACCCGAGGCTCAGCAGTGCGACACCGGTCAGATAGACGCCCACGCCCCAGGGGATCCGCCCGCCGTGCTCCGCGAGCGCCGTGGCCACGATCGGGGTGAGCGCGCCGCCGAGGACTCCGCCGAGGTTGTAGCCCACGGCGGCTCCCGTGCAGCGCACCCGTGCCTCGTACAGCTCCGGAAGGTAAGCCGCTACCACCGCGAACATCGTGATGAAGGCGATCAGCGCGCCCACGATGCCGAGGAACATCAGCAACGGCTCACCGCTCGCCAGCAGCGCCACCATCGGCAGCATCCACAGGGCGCAGGCCGAGCACCCCACCAGACACATCGTCCGACGCCCGTACCGATCGCCGAGCAGCGCCATGAACGGCGTGAGTGCCCCCTTCACGACCACCGCGGCCATGACACAGGTGAGCATGACCGTGCGGCTCACCCCGAGCCGTTCCGTCGCGTACGCCAGCGACCAGGTCGTCACCGCGTAGAACACCGCGTAGCCGACGGCCAGCGCCCCCGCCGTCAGCAGCACCAGTCGCCCGTGCCGGCGTACGACCTCGACGAGCGGTACGCGCGCGTGGTCGTCGATCTCCAGGAAGCGGGGGCTCTCGGCGAGCGACGAGCGCAGCCACAGCCCGGCCACTGCCAGCGCACCGGCCGCCCAGAACGGCACCCGCCACCCCCACCGCGCGAACTCCGCGTCGGACAGCGCCGCCGACAGCGCCAGCATCACCCCGTTGGCCAGCAGGAAGCCGACCGCGGGTCCCACCTGGGGGAAGCTCGACCACAGGGCGCGCCGGCCCGCCGGAGCGTGCTCCGCGGTCAGCAGCACCGCCCCGCCCCACTCCCCACCGAGCCCCAGCCCCTGCACGAAGCGCAGCACGAGCAGCAGCAGGGGAGCGGCGACGCCGATCGTGCCGTACGACGGCAGACAGCCGACCGCGACCGTCGAGGCGCCGGTGAGCAGCAGCGACATGACGAGCACCGGACGGCGTCCGCGCCGGTCCCCGAGATGCCCGAACAGCGCGGAGCCCATCGGGCGGGCCACGAACCCCACACCGAACGTGCCGAACGCCGCCAGGACCCCCGCGACCGGCGAGAACGTCGGAAAGAACAGCGGCCCGAGGACCAGGGCAGCCGCGGTCCCGTAGACGAAGAAGTCGTAGAACTCGATCGCGGTGCCCGCGAGGGAGGCGACGGCGAGCCGGGGCATGGACGGTGTGCTTACGGCGCGTACATCGTGCATGCCGCGTCAACCACCCGCAGTGACCAGGGGTTACGGGGGGCGCGTGGAGGTGATCACGGGGTCGGAGTGCGCGCCGAGGCGACCGGCGCACACGGGCTCACCGCCCGCTCGGGCCACCGTGATAGACCGGGTGCCGAGAGCGGTCGCCGACGCACCGCCCCGAACGGACCGGAGGAACCGTGCCCCGCACCCTGGCCAACGCCCCGATCATGATCCTCAACGGGCCCAACCTGAACCTGCTCGGTCAGCGGCAGCCCGAGATCTACGGCAAGGACACGCTGGCCGACGTGGAGGCGCTGTGCGCCAAGGCGGCGGCGACCCATGGCGGCACGGCCGACTTCCGTCAGTCCAACCACGAGGGCGAGTTGGTCGACTGGATCCACGAGGCGCGGCTGAACCACTGCGGGATCGTCATCAACCCCGCCGCCTACTCCCACACGTCGGTCGCGATTCTGGACGCACTCAACACCTGCGACGGCATGCCCGTGCTGGAGGTGCACATCTCCAACATCCACCAGCGGGAGTCGTTCCGGCACCACTCCTACGTCTCGCTGCGCGCCGACGGCGTGATCGCGGGCTGCGGGGTGCAGGGTTACGTGTTCGGCGTGGAGCGGGTCGCGGCCCTGCTGGGAGAGACCCGCACCGAGGCGTGACCCTGCGGTTTCAGAGGCGGCCCGCCTCCACGATCCGCCGCAGGAAGCGCCGCGTGCGCTCCTGCTGCGGGTCGCCGAAGACCTGTTCGGGGCTGCCCCGCTCCAGCACGACGCCACCGTCCAGAAAGCAGACCTGGTCGGCGACGTCCCGGGCGAAGCCCATCTCGTGCGTCGCCAGCACCATGGTCATGCCCTCGCCCTTCAGACCGCGGACCACCTCCAGCACCTCTCCCACGAGTTCGGGGTCGAGCGCGGCCGTGATCTCGTCCAGCAGCAACAGCCGGGGCCGCACGGCGAGGGCCCGTACGATCGCCGCACGCTGCTGCTGACCGCCGCTGAGCCGGTCCGGGTAGGCATCCGCCTTGCCGGCGAGGCCGAGGCGTTCCAGCAGCCCCCTGGCCCGTTCCTCGGCCTCGGCACGGGAGACGCCGTGCACGCGGCGCGGGGCGAGGGTGATGTTCTCCAGCACGGTCATGTGCGGGAAGAGGTTGTACGCCTGGAAGACCACGCCGATCCGGCGCCGGACCGCGTCCTGGTCGACCCGCGGATCGGTGATCTCCTCGCCGTCCAGCCAGATCGCGCCGTCGTCGATCTCCTCCAGGAGGTTGGCGCAGCGCAGCAGCGTGGACTTGCCCGAGCCGGAGGCACCGATCAGCGCGGTCACCGTGTGCGGGGCGACCGCCAGATCGACGTCCCGCAGCACGACGGACCCGCCGAAGGTCTTGCGGACGGACTCCATGCGCAGCACGGGCGCGCCCGCGTCGCTCAAGTCACTCATAGGGAACCTCCCTGGTCCCGCTGCCGGTCCATCCGGGCCGTCACCCAGTCCGTGAAACGGGTCATCGGGATGGTCAGCGCCACGAACACCAGCCCCGCGACGATGTACGGCGTGTAGTTGAGACTGCGGCCCACGATGATGTCGGCCGCCCGTACGGCGTCCACCGCGCCGCCGATCGACACCAGGCCGGTGTCCTTCTGCAGCGACACCAGGTCGTTGAGCAGCGGCGGCACCTGCCGGCGTACCGCCTGCGGCAGCACGACGTAGCGCAGCGCCTGCCGGTTGGTGAGCCCCAGCGAGCGTGCCGCCGCGCGCTGCGAGGGGTGGACGGACTCGATGCCGGCCCGGAACACCTCGGCCACGTACGCCGAGTACGTCAGCGTCAGCGCCGTACCGCCCAGCAGCACCGGGTCGACCGTCACGCCCTGCAGCCGCAGCGCCGGCACGCCCAGGACCACGATCATCAGGTTGATGATGAGAGGAAGGCCGCGGAAGAAATCGGTGTACGCCGCCGCCAGCACCCGCAGCGGGAAGAACACCGGACCGCGCAGCGTGCGGGCGACCGCGATCAGCATGCCGAGGACCAGCACCGCGGCCCCGCAGACCAGCAGCAGACGGACGTTCAGCCACAGCCCGTCGAGGACCTTCGGCAGCGCCTCGCGCGCGTACCGCGCACTGAAGAAGGTCTCCTTGGTACGCGGCCAGCCCGGCGCGTCGACGACGACCAGGTAGAGCACGACGGCCGTGACAAGCGTGGAGAGCGCCGCGACGGCCGTGGCCCGGCGGGCACGCATCCGCTGGTGGCGCTCGCGCTCCAGCCGCCGCGCGGACGGCACGTAGCCGTCGTTCAGGACGCCGTCACCGGCGCCACCGGTCATGTCACCCTTGCCGTCGGCCCCCTCCCGGGCGGACTCGCCCTTGGTGACCGTCACTTGAGCACCGGGGCGTCGACGGCCTCCGAGAGCCACTGCTTCTCCAGCTTCGCCAGCGTGCCGTCCTTGCGCAGGGCATCGACGGCGCCGCTCACGCACGAGGTCAGCGCGCTGCCCTTGTCCAGCACGAGCCCGAACTGCTCGGGCGTGCCGCCCTGGTTCTCGAACTGGCCGACGATCTTCGCGTCCGTCACCTCGGCCGCGGTGATGTAGAACGCGGTCGGCAGGTCGACGACGATGGCGTCCACCTGGCCGTTCTTCAGCGCGGATTTGGCCTGGTCGTTCTTCGAGAACGCGGCGGCCTCCTGCTTCGGCTTCACCACGTCGGAGATGTAGTCGAGGCTCGTGGTGCCCACCTGGGCGCCCAGCTTGAGGTCTTTGAGGTCCGCGATGTCCGTTGCCCGGGCGGCCTTGGTGCCCTTGAGGGCGATGACGGCCTGGCGCACGTCGTAGTAGCCGGAGGAGAAGTCGACGGCCTTCTTCCGCTCGGTGCTGATCGACACCTGGTTGATGTCGAAGTCGAACGTCTTCACGCCGGGCGCGAACGCCTTGTTGAACGGCACGCTCTGCCACACGACCGCGCTCTTGCCGTACCCCAGCCGCTGCGCGACGGCGTAGGCGACCGCCGACTCGAAGCCCTTGCCGTCGGCGGGTCTGTCGTCCTTGAACCAGGGTTCGTACGCCGGCTCGTCCGTCGCGATCGTCAGTTTGCCGGACGTCTTGGTGGCCAGCTTGCCCGGGGCACAGCTCTTCGCGGAGCCGGACGGGGCGGCCGACGCTTTCTCGTCGGGCTGCGGAGCGCAGCCGACAGCGGTGGCGAGCAGGGCTACGGTGGCGGCGGCCAGCGCTCGGCGCAGGGCGCGAGGGGCGAGGTACATGGCGGGAGATTGGCAGCGAACCCCACGTTTGTCCAGGTCATGACGGTAACTGTCCGCATAGTGGGAGCGGGTGTTGCCACCGTGTGAACGTGGCTCCCGGCGCGGGAGTCCGGCCTGGGACTTCGGCTCGGGCCGCCGGCCGAGGGCGGGGTAGGAGGCCGGCGGCCCCACCGCCGAGGAGCCGTCAGCCTCCGCGGGGTTGCCACCAGTTCACCGCGCGCGGCAGCGCATCGGGAGCGCGCACACGACCCGAGTGTGGGCGAAACGTTCACACGGGGCGCGCGTACGGGAGAGCGCGCCACCGGCGCTCACCACCCGCGCGCGTGCCACTCCGGCAGATGCGGCCGCTCCGCACCCAGGGTCGTGTCGTTGCCGTGGCCGGGGTACACCCAGGTCTCGTCCGGCAGCGCACCGAAGATCTTCGTCTCCACGTCGCGGATCAGGCTGGCGAACGCCTTCGGGTCCTTGTGCGTGTTGCCGACGCCGCCGGGGAAGAGGCAGTCGCCGGTGAAGACGTGCGGATGACCGTGCGGGTCGTCGTAGACCAGCGCGATCGACCCCGGGGTGTGCCCGACGAGGTGGCGCGCGGTGAGTTCCACGCGCCCCACCCGGATGACGTCGCCGTCGTCGACGAGGACGTCCGTGGGCACCGGGATGCCGGGGGCGTCGTCGCGGCCGGCGTGGGTACGCGCGCCCGTGGCGGACACGACCTCGGCGAGTGCCTGCCAGTGGTCGCCGTGCCGGTGGGTGGTGACGACGGACGCGATGCCGTCGTCACCGATCGATCCGAGGAGCGTCCCCGCCTCGTTGGCGGCGTCGATCAGGAGCTGCTCGTCGGTGGCCCGGCAGCGCAGCAGATAGGCGTTGTTGTCCATCGGGCCGACCGCGATCTTGGTGATCATCAGGTCTTTCAGCTCGTGCACGTCCGCCGGTCCGCCGACCTTGACCTCTCCGGTGTACGTCATGGTGATCAGCCTATAGCGCGGGGGCCTGAGACGGGCGGCCGTCGTGCTACAGCGGGGGCAGCTTCGGCAGTGCCCCGCCCGTCACCTTCAGCGCCGTCCCGTCGCGGCGTCCGGCGAGCCAGCCCACCAGCTCCGCCGGTGTGCCGGCGACCGTGACCTCCGGGGCGTCCGCCGCGCGTCCGGTGCTCCACGCGTGCGTGCCGTCCGTGAGGCGGGTCGCGGGGACGTCCGGGCTTCCGGAGAACCGCGCCGCGAGGAAGTCGGTCTCCCGCTCCAGGAACTCCTCCGGGAGATCTTCCAGCTCGTAGCCGGTCCCGAGGTCCACGTGGTGCAGCTCCACCTCCACCCAGCGCCGGAACGGCACCCGGGATGCGGAGTCGGTCACCCCGTTGCGCAGCTCCACCGTGCGGCTCCAGTCCGCCGGTGCCTCGCCGGCCGCCTGGAAGCGGGCCGCGCTCTCGCGCAGGTCGGCGAGGTGCGCGTCGAGGTCGCGCGGGGCGCCGCTGTCGATGTCGGCGTCGCGCGCAGCGGCGCTCGCGTACATGGGGCGGCCGTCGAGGACGTTCCGCAGCGCGTCCGCGTTGCGGGCGAGGTGGGCGAGGACGTGCCCGCGGGTCCACCCGGGAAGCCGTGACGGCTCGGGGAGCGAGGCGTTGTCCAGTGCGGCGACCGCGTTGAGGAGTCGCTCGGTCGCGTCACGTACACATGCCAGGTCATGAGCGTGATCAATCATGGGCCTGACATTAGTCCCGCCACACCTTCGGGTGAAGGTGGTGAACCTCGTCCGCAAATCGAAAGCACGTGCTATATCGTCGAAGGCGGCGTCGGGCATGCTGGATGGTCGGGGGTTGTTATGCAACCGGGCAATCCGACCGGCGTTGTCAGTGGCTCCCCCTAGTCTGAAGAAGCACAGGGGCCCCGCCCCTGTCACTTCTCTCAAGAAAGGTGCGGACCGGCGTGGCCGACCGTCTCATCGTCCGTGGCGCGCGCGAGCACAACCTGAAGAATGTCTCGCTCGACCTGCCTCGTGACTCGCTCATCGTCTTCACGGGCCTGTCCGGGTCGGGCAAGTCCTCCCTGGCCTTCGACACGATCTTCGCGGAGGGCCAGCGCCGCTACGTGGAGTCGCTCTCCTCGTACGCCCGGCAGTTCCTCGGCCAGATGGACAAGCCGGACGTCGACTTCATCGAGGGTCTCTCCCCGGCGGTCTCCATCGACCAGAAGTCGACCTCGCGCAACCCGCGCTCGACGGTCGGCACCATCACCGAGGTCTACGACTACCTGCGTCTGCTCTTCGCGCGCATCGGCAAGCCGCACTGCCCCGAGTGCGGCCGCCCGATCTCGCGCCAGTCGCCGCAGGCCATCGTGGACAAGGTCCTGGAGCTGCCGGAGGGGAGCCGCTTCCAGGTGCTGTCGCCGCTGGTCCGCGAGCGCAAGGGCGAGTTCGTCGACCTCTTCGCCGACCTGCAGACCAAGGGCTACTCCCGCGCGCGCGTGGACGGGCAGACCATCCAGCTGTCCGAGCCGCCGACGCTGAAGAAGCAGGAGAAGCACACCATCGAGGTGGTCGTCGACCGCCTCACGGTCAAGGACTCCGCCAAGCGCCGCCTCACCGACTCCGTGGAGACCGCCCTCGGCCTCTCCGGCGGCATGGTCGTGCTCGACTTCGTCGACCTCCCCGAGGACGACCCCGAGCGCGAGCGGATGTACTCGGAGCACCTGTACTGCCCGTACGACGACCTGTCCTTCGAGGAGCTGGAGCCGCGCTCCTTCTCCTTCAACTCGCCCTTCGGCGCCTGCCCCGAGTGCACCGGCATCGGCACCCGCATGGAGGTCGACCCGGAGCTGATCGTCCCGGACGAGGACAAGTCCCTGGACGAGGGCGCCATCCACCCCTGGTCGCACGGGCACACCAAGGACTACTTCGGCCGTCTGATCGGCGCCCTCGCCGATGCGCTGGGCTTTCGTACGGACATCCCCTTCGCAGGCCTGCCCCAGCGCGCCAGGAAGGCCCTGCTGTACGGGCACAAGACCCAGATCGAGGTGCGCTACCGCAACCGGTACGGCCGCGAGCGCGTGTACACCACGCCGTTCGAGGGCGCGGTGCCGTTCGTGAAGCGCCGGCACAGCGAGGCCGAGAGCGACGCCAGCCGTGAGCGCTTCGAGGGCTACATGCGCGAGGTGCCCTGCCCGAGCTGTGAGGGCACACGCCTGAAGCCGATCGTCCTCGCGGTCACGATCATGGAGAAGTCGATCGCCGAAGTCGCCGCGATGTCGATCAGCGACTGCGCCGACTTCCTGGGCGAGCTGAAGCTGAGCGCCCGCGACAAGAAGATCGCCGAGCGCGTCCTGAAGGAGGTCAACGAGCGGCTGCGCTTCCTGGTCGACGTCGGCCTGGACTACCTCTCGCTGAACCGCGCGGCCGGCACCCTCTCCGGCGGCGAGGCCCAGCGCATCCGCCTGGCCACCCAGATCGGCTCCGGACTCGTCGGCGTGCTGTACGTGCTGGACGAGCCCTCCATCGGCCTGCACCAGCGGGACAACCACCGGCTGATCGAGACCCTGGTCCGGCTGCGCGACATGGGCAACACGCTCATCGTCGTGGAGCACGACGAGGACACCATCAAGGTCGCCGACTGGGTCGTGGACATCGGCCCCGGTGCCGGCGAGCACGGCGGCAAGGTCGTGCACAGCGGCTCCCTGAAGGAGCTGCTCGCCAACACCGAGTCGCAGACCGGCGCGTACCTCGCGGGCCGCAAGGCGATCCCCCTGCCGGACGTGCGCCGTCCCCGCGACCCGTCCCGGCAGCTCACCGTGCACGGCGCCCGCGAGAACAACCTGCAGGACATCGACGTGTCCTTCCCGCTGGGTGTCTTCACGGCCGTCACGGGCGTCTCCGGCTCCGGAAAGTCGACGCTGGTCAACGACATCCTCTACACGCACCTGGCCCGTGAGCTGAACGGTGCCCGGACCGTCCCCGGACGGCACACGCGCGTGGAGGGCGACGACCTCGTCGACAAGGTCGTCCACGTCGACCAGTCGCCGATCGGCCGCACCCCGCGGTCCAACCCGGCGACCTACACCGGTGTCTTCGACCACATCCGCAAGCTGTTCGCCGAGACCACCGAGGCGAAGGTCCGCGGCTACCTGCCCGGCCGCTTCTCCTTCAACGTCAAGGGCGGCCGCTGCGAGAACTGCGCGGGCGACGGCACGATCAAGATCGAGATGAACTTCCTCCCGGACGTCTACGTCCCGTGCGAGGTCTGCCACGGCGCCCGGTACAACCGGGAGACCCTGGAGGTCCACTACAAGGGCAAGTCCATCGCCGAGGTCCTGAACATGCCGATCGAGGAAGCCATGCACTTCTTCGAGGCGGTCCCGGCGATCTCCCGCCACCTGAAGACGCTGCACGACGTCGGCCTCGGCTACGTCCGCCTCGGCCAGTCCGCCACCACCCTCTCCGGTGGTGAGGCACAGCGCGTCAAGCTCGCCAGCGAACTGCAGAAGCGGTCCACCGGACGCACGGTCTACGTGCTGGACGAGCCGACCACCGGTCTCCACTTCGAGGACATCAGCAAGCTGCTGAAGGTCCTGGGCGGCCTGGTCGACAAGGGCAACTCGGTCATCGTCATCGAGCACAACCTCGACGTGATCAAGACCGCCGACTGGGTCGTGGACATGGGCCCGGAGGGCGGCGCCGGCGGCGGCCTCGTGGTCGCCGAGGGCACGCCCGAGGAGGTGGCCGGGGTGCCGGCCAGCCACACCGGCAAGTTCCTGCGCGAGATCCTCGGCGCCGACCGGATCAGCGACGCGGAGCCCGTGAAGGCGCCGCGGAGCACGACGGCGAGGAAGACGGCCGCCGCCAAGTCGGCCGCGAAGAAGACGGTGACGGTCAAGGCCAACAACACGGCGACCAAGAAGGCCGCCGCGGCCACGAAGAAGGCGACGCCCGCGAAGAAGACGACGCGGGCCCGCAAGGCGTGACACCACATCGCTGCGTCGCATGACGCAGCGTGCGACGCATCGAGCGTCACGTAAGTGCGACACCGCATGACACATCATCAAAAAAGCGGCGCCCCGCGGGAACTCCCCGCGGATCCGGACCTTCTTCAACACCAGCGCCCCGCACAAGCACTACGTGAAGACGGCCCTGTCGGTCCTCAACATGGGTT
>NZ_JBFBBK010000021.1:0-150015 GCF_040682635.1 Streptomyces sp. NPDC051133 | reverse complement strand
GCCACCCGCCACTGTCGGCGGGCAGACCCTTGCAGGGGATTCGCTCGCTCCGGAGGCTTCCGGCTCGCAGCGACGACAGCCATGATTAGCGGCCGCCCGCAGCGGACGCAATGATGTGACCTACTACCCACTTACGGAGAAATGTCCAGAATGCTCCGCGAGGGGGCCATCCGCTGCGCTTCCAGGGGGTCCAGGGGTACGGCCCTCTTTAGGATGTGATCCCGCTCGCATGGCCGACGTCACGCCTCCCACCTCCTTCCGCAGTCCCGTGAACGCCTCCAGGTCATCAGGAAGCATCAGCATCGAGATCGATGAGGGAGGACACGTCGGATGCCAGGGCGCGGGCGGCATCGGCGAAGTACTGCTCGTCGGCGTCGTCGGCGAGGCCGAGGATGACGCCTTGGCTGAGGCCGACGAACAGCGCCCGGAATGCGGTGACCAGGCGTTGCGCCTGGTGTGACGTCACGACGCCTGCGTTGTGCGAGCGCCCGGTGAACAACTCGATCAGGTGGTTCTCCTGCGTACGGATGGACGTGGAGAGCTGGGACGCGAGGTCCGGGTCGTGCAGGGCCATATCCAGCAGGGTGATCTGGAGCGACAGCCCGGCCCGCGCGTCGGCGGCGTCGCAACTGCGTCGGTAGTACCGGGCAAAGGCGTCCACCGCTTCGAGGAGATCCAGACCGGCGGGAACCGCCTGCTCGATCTCTTCGTAGTGCGGCCGCAGGTGGTCGGCGACCAAGGCGACCACCAGGCCGTTCTTGCTCCCGAACAGTGAGTAGATGGCGCCGGTGGTCAGATCGGCGCGCTCGGCGATCTCCTCCAGCTTGGCCCGGTACCCGTCTCGGGAGACGACCAGGAAGGCAGCGTCCAGCAAGGCGCGACGGTTGCGCTCCCTGGCCTCCGCTCTCGTCATTCTCATAATTCGATTATTGCCGTAATCTAATTATGAAACCAGTACCGACGAGCTTCAAGGGGGAGCGCTCATGGCCCAGGATGTGGTGTCGCCAGGGACACGCCAGTCGGTGGGGATCATCGCCGATGGCGTCTTCAAGGTGTTGCTCGCCGGTGTCTGCGCAGTCGGCGCCGCGCCGCTCGGCCACCGGCTCGGCGTGCCGCCCTGGCTGATGGCGCTCTCCGGCCTGGCGCTGCTGGTCGGTGGCGGGACCGAGATCCGCCTGGTGCGCAGCCGACCGATGCGCACATACCTGCGGCTCATGGTTGCTTACGACAGCGGCTGGCTACTGACGGCGCTTGCCGGTCTCCTGATGGCGTGGCAGGGCAGCGGCGCTGGTGGGTGGGTGTGGATGGGGTACCAGACGGCGGCCCCTCTCGTGCTCACCGCATTGCTGGTAGCCGCCAGCCCCTCGCGGAAAGCCTCGCGCCCTCACGCTAAAGCTGGTTGCCCGGCTCGGCCGGGTCGTCGCTGGTCCAGAACTGGATCCACAGTTCGGTGAACTCGGAGCGGCTCAGGTAGCCGTCCCCGTCCCGGCCGAGGTGATCGAAGACGTCGGCGACGTCGATGCTCTCGCCGTGCCACGTGTCGACCAACCGCTGATGCTCAGCAGGGGAGATCCGTCCGTCACCGTTCTCATCGACGGCGTCGAAAACGGTTTCGGCAGTCGCAGCCACGACGTCGCGCATCGTCGGCAGCCGGTCCACCATGGCGAGGACCTCGTCCAGATCGACCCCGCCGTCCTCGTTCATGTCCACCTGGGCCGCGAGGTGGTCCCACCAGCCCCGCATGAGCGTGTCCACCCGTGCGGCCAGTTCGGATCCCGGTCCCACGTGGGGCAGGACCTTCCAGCGGTCCGCGAGGGCCTGGAAGTCGCGCCGGTCGAGGTAGCCGTTGTCGTCGGCATCGAACCGCGCGAAACATGTTGACGAGCTTGTCGCGCTGGAACTCACTTGCCACGGTTGGCCCTTTCAACGGCTCGCGGGGACCGTCCGTTGAGCCGCCCGCTGAGCCATTCCCTCCTCCTGAGCTGCGCTCGCGCCGCGCCTCGCACCATGAGACGATCGGAAGTGTCTGCGGCAGGCACATCGCGATCACTCTCCCACGGGCTCGTCACTGGCCCCGCGCCGGAACGGCCCCGACGCGAAGGACGATCGTCATGCCGAACGACACCGATCCCGAAGGCGTGATCCGCGCCCTCGACAAAGTGGGCATCGACTTCAGCATCCCGAAACCCGCCCTCGTCGACTTCCTGCGGAACGCCGAGTTCACGCCGTACCCGGCGATGTCCGCGGCCCTGCTCGCGCTGCTCGACGGCAACATGCTGAAACGCCCCGTCTTCCTCGACGTCATCGTGTTCAACTACGAGCATTCGCCGGGCGATCCCTCGCCTCGCCGCATCGAGGACGTCAACACCGGCCTCCTGGAGGCTTCGGTCCTCGAAGGCTTCAACGACCGCTACCCCCAGCAGGAGACGGCCTTCTCGGGGCTGCTGAAGCCGCTGGACGTACCGCAGCCCCCGGTGCAGCCGGCCCAGACGCCCTCCTTGGTCGTCGAGGGCTCCTCGGGCGTCCAGGGCGACGTCACGCTCGTCGACACGGACAACCCCCGGGTCGAGATCACGACCCACCTGATCAAGGTGAACTCCGAGGCGGCGCAGGCGATGGTGGCGCAGGAGCTGCACCGGGAGAACAACGGCTGGCGGTTCACCAACGGCGATGTCCACCTCTCCGTCAGCAACGGCGAGGCAGACGTAGGCCCGCGCCCCGTCCGGGCCGGGTCCCTCAGCGACGACGCACTCGCCTGGCCCACCGTGGACGGAACGTTCAGCGGCGACACCGGGGCGGAGGTCAGGCTGCAGTCCCGCATCCGCGTCGGCTACCGCCCCGTCGACGTCAAGCTGCTCGTCGAGAGCCGCAAGGGCTTCGCCGCCAACGTGGCCGCCCGGGGCCGCATCGCGCTCGACCCGCAGGTGCTCCTCGTCCCCGTCGAGGTCGCGCGCTTCTTCTCCGACCAGTTTCCCGTCTCGAACATCTCGATGACCGGCCAGATGGCGCTGTGGGACCAAGTGCCCGTGCTCAACGCCACCACGAACTTCCGGAGCCTCGACGGCGGCACCGGCGAGCTGAACTTCGCCGAGCGTCAATGGGACGTGTGGCCCACGCTCAACAATGAGCACCTCTACACACACCTCGGCTGGATATCACCCGACGGCATCTGGGGGCGCGCGAAGGTCCGGTTCCGGCTGGTCAACTACATCGACATCAAGACCGACAACGTGCACGCCGCTCCGGTGTCCGGAGACGGACTGACCGACAGGCGCCTGCGAGAGAACAACGACGCCCTGACCGGCCACCCGCAGCACATCGCCGACAAACCCGTCCTCAAAGTGATCTTCATGGAGCGGATCGCCCCGCCGGACTCGGACCACATCGGCCAGGCCCTGATCGGCAGCGGCTCCATCGGCATAGCCGCCGGCACGACCGCGGACAAGGACGCGAACATCGCCCATGAGATCGGCCATCTGATCACAGGCTCGCAGGCGCACAGCGACCTGCCGAACAACGTGATGAACAGCCCGGGCCCGGGCATCCAGATCACCGACGACCAGGCACAGAAGGCGCGATCGTGGGCGGCACAGTTCGCCGGCTTCTGGGCGCATTAGATTCGTCGTCACATGTCACGCCCACAGCAGGGCTGCGGGGGTGACGGCTGCACCGCGTCTGGACGGGGCCGGGCAGCAGCCGTTCGTTCTGAAGCCGCCGCGTGAGCGGCCGAGCGCCTCACCTCCTGCTCCACCTCCGCCAGGAGGGCGATCAGTTCCGCCCGGATCCGAGCGTTCCTGAGATCCGGCAGATCGTGCCAGTGCACGCTGGTCGGATCCGATACGGCACTCCGGTGCATCGGCCACAGCGTCGGTTGTTCACCGGCAGGAGCGGCTCAAGTCGCTCCCACTGGGCGTCGGTCCGATCACCCCTATGTCCCACAGTCCTGTCAACGACTCAACTGGGAGCAATGCTCAGGACTTGTGGATCGGCGCCCCGGGAGCGCACGAAGGGCGTACCTTCCCGGGTGATTGATCGACCAGTCACCGAGTAGACCCGCGTTCGCGGCGCGGGTTGGGAAGGCACGCCCATGCTCAGCGTAGTGACCGCCAACGGCTCGACCGAGACCGGCTCCCTGATCGACGAGATCGTCCGCGAAGGCGCCCGGCACCGCGGATGCTCGCCGCCGCCCTGGAGGCCGAAGTCAACCAGCACATATCCGAGTTGGCCGCGGAGACCGACGAGCGTGGCCGCCGTCTGGTGGTCCGCAATGGCCGCCACCGGTCCCGCACCGTGGCCACCGCGGCCGGGCCGATCGAGGTCACCGCGCCCCGGGTCAACGACCGGCGCGTGGACGAGGCCACCGGCGAGCGGATGCGGTTCTCCTCCAATGTCTTGGCGCCGTGGTACCGCAAGTCGCCCGCGGTCAGCGAGGTGCTGCCGCTTCTCTACCTGCACGGGCTGTCCAGCGGCGACTTCGTGCCCGCACTCGAGCAGTTCCTCGGCTCCTCGGCCGGGCTGTCGCCGGCCACCGTGACCCGGCTGATCAAGCAGTGGAGCGACGACCACGCCGCTTTCCAGGAGCGCGACCTCGCGGACAGCGACTTCGTCTACGTGTGGGCCGACGGGGTGCACCCCAAGGTCCGCCTTGGCCAGGCCCACTCCTGCGTCCTGGTCCTGCTCGGAGTGCGCCTGGACGGCACCAAGGAGCTGATCGCCCTGGCCGAGGGGCTGCGCGAGTCCACCGAGTCGTGGGCCGATCTGCTGCGCGACCGCCGCCGCCGCGGCATGCGCGACCCCGAACTCGTCGTCGGCGACGGCGCGATGGGCCTGTGGAAGGCCCTGGCCGAGCTGTTCCCCGCCGCCCGGCATCAGCGCTGTTGGGTCCACAAAGCCCGAAATGTCACGAACGCCCTGCCGAAGTCCGCACAGCCGGGCGCGACGGAGGCGATGCAGGAGATCTACAACGCCGAGGACCGTGCCCACGCCGAGTAGGCGATCGATGCATTCGCGAAGACTTACGGCGCCAAGTTCCCCAAAGCCGGCGCGAAGATCGCCGACGACCAGGAGGAACTGCTGGCCTTCTATGACTTCCCGGCCGAGCACTGGATCCACTTGCGGACCACGAATCCCATCGAGTCGACCTTCTCCACCGTCAAGCTTCGCACCAAGGTCACCCGCGGCGCCGGCAGCCCGGCCGCCGCGCTCGCCATGGTGTTCAAGCTCGTCGAGTCCGCCCGGTCCCGCTGGCGCGCGATCACCGGGGCCCAGCTCGTCGCCCTCGTCCGCGCGGGAGCGAGGTTCGAGCACGGCGTCCTGGTCCAGCGTCAGGAGCAAGCCGCATGAGACCCTACGACGCCCGCAGGAAGAGCCGGCCGAGCACCTGCGTCTCGTTGCCCACCTTCGCGAGTTCGTGCAGGTCACCGGCGGCTGAGGAGACGGCTCTGGTCAAGAAGGTCCTGACCGATCCAGATCAGACCATGGCCCAGTCCGCTGTGCTGCGGCACCTGGACCACAGGGCCACCGCCCTCCGCCTCGCCTTTGAACCCGTGGGCCGAGGGCCCCTTGCTCGAAATCGCGTGATGGTCACCGAGTAGGCCCACGTTGCAGCACCTCCAGCCCATCGAGGATGGCCTGAAGGCCGATTTGGAAAGTGTTGTCGGGCGCCGCGCCGTAGTCGGCGCTGTGGGTGTCGAGGCGGGCGCGCAGCCGAGGGAATTGTGCGGCGATCTCGCGAGCCTCGGCCTGGGCCTCGCCGATGGCCTGTTCGGCGTCACCGCTGCCTTCGCGCCGCAGTTTGCGGGTGAGTGAGGCTGTCGCGGCTGGGCCGAGGGCGTTGCCGAGGACGAAGGTGAACACGGCGGCCGCGGCCTGGTCGGCTGCGGGGCCGGCGAATCCCGCGGCTTCGTAGATGGCGAGGAGGTGGTCGTCGTGGCGGGCCTTGCCGGGGCCGAACATGAGGAGGGAGCCAAAGGCCTGCAGCAGCCACGGGTGGCGGGTGAGCATCGCGTACAGGTCGCTGGCCATCATGGTGGCCGCCGTGCGCCAGCCGACCCCGTCGGGGTCTGGCAGCACGATTTCGTGCCATAGCTGGTCGCCGGCGAGGGCGATGAGGTTGTCCTTGCTGCCCACGTGCCAGTAGACCGCGGTGGCCGCCGAGCCCAGCCGCTGGCCCAGTGCCCGCATGCTCAGGCCCTCCAGCCCTTCGGCGTCCAGCAGGGTGATGGCGGCAGTGAGGATCTGTTGGCGGGTCAGTGTGTTGCGGGGCATGGATTCACGATAACCCTCGACTTGCACGCCGTTCAAGAAACTTCTTGCACAGTGTTCAAGTCGTTCGCTAGCCTCCACTTGAACACAGTGCAAGTCGCCGCGACGCCCGAGGCGCCGTGCGAGAACCGCACCGATCGAGGGGGAATCGAGATGTCTTACGATGCGCTGGCGGAGTTCATCGAGGAGAAGGCCAAGGAGCTCGGCATCCCGGGTGCTGCGGTGGGAGTCGGGGTGGACGGACGGGAACTGACCGTCTGCCACGGCGTGACGAACATCGACAACCCGCTGCCCGTCGACCGGGACACACTCTTCGTGCTGGGCTCGGTCACCAAGACCTACACGGCGACCGCGATCATGCACCTGGTCGAGCAGGGCCGGGTCGAGCTGGAGGCGCCAGTGCGCCGCTACGTTCCCGAACTCCGGCTCCCCGATGAGGACGCGGCCGCGCAAATCACCATCCTGAACCTGCTCAACCACACCGCCGGGCTGGACACCCGGATGGTCTTCGACAGCGGAGACGGAGACGACGCGCTGGCCCGCGAAGTGACCAACATGGCCGAGGTGGCGCTGATCGGCCCAGTCGGCGGCCGCGCCTCCTACAGCCAGCTCGGCTACAACCTGCTCGGCCGGGTCGTCGAGAACGTCACCGGCGAGACCTACGAGGCCGCTGTCGCCTCACTCGTCCTGGAACAGGCCGGCATGACCGACAGCGTCTTCACCGCCGAACAGGCCCTCACCCGCCGGTTCGCTGTGGGCCACAACCTCAGCGAAGGGGCGCTCAAGGTCGCCCGGACTTGGAAGGACACGCGCGGCAACAACCCGGGCGGCGGCCTGGTGTCCTCGGTCTCCGACCAGTTGCGCTGGGCCCGGTTCCACCTCGGCGGCGGTGACCTGGCGAGGCGCATGCAGGAGCCGACGGTGGAGCTGCACGGCTCCACGCTCGGCCACGCCATCGGCCTCGGCTGGTTCCTGCGCGACGTGGACGGAGTGCGCACCGTCGGGCACGGCGGATCGACCAACGGACAGTTCGCCAACCTGCTGCTGGTCCCGGAGCGGGACTTCGCCGTCGTGGCGGCATCCAACGCCGGGCCCGACAACGGCCTGGAGTTCAACCAGGCCGTGCTCCGCTGGGCGCTCGAACACTACCTTGGCGTGGTCGAGCGCGACCCCGACCCGCTCCCGCACGACCCGCAACGCGCCCAGGAGATCACCGGGCACTACGAGAATGAATTCATGACGCTGATCATCGACACCGACGGCGACACGATGACGGTTGAATGCCGGATCAAGCCGGAGATCCGCGCGGCGGCCGACAGGGAGCTGCCGGCGGACCTGCCGCCGGCCGGCCTCGGCCTGCTCCCCGGGAGCGGCGACGAGTACATCGTCACCGGCGGCGGCCTGATCGGCCAGCGCGGTTTCCTCACCCGCAATGCCGACGGCGCCGTCATCGGAGCCGACATGGCCGGACGGTTCTTCAACCGGGTCTCCTCGACACCCTCCGAGTGACACCTTGGGAACCCCCGGAGAGCACCGCAGGCGAGGCTGGCACACCTTCGCCCAGGTCCACAACATTTGACAATTACTCCTCAACTGATCGGCAGGGCACTGCCTGACTCCTGATCCACAGTCAGGAGCGGAGCCGTCGGAGAAGGCCGGGAGCGAGCGTCGAAGATCGCTGGGTAGAGTGCAGGCGCTCTGCCCCGATGCCCCGTCGCCGAGGAGGCCGTCCCATGGAACCCGTCACGCTGATCACCGGTGGCTCGACCGGAATCGGCGCCGCCACCGCCCGCACCCTGCTCGAGCAGGGCCACCGCGTAGCCGTCACCGGACGCGACGCGGGCAAGCTGGCCGCCTTCGCCACCACCGCGAGGGCGGGCGAGCGGCTGCTGACGATCACCGGCGACGCCGGCGACGCGGATGATGTCGCCGCCGCTGTCCGCCACGTGCTGGACACCTGGGGTCAGCTGGACAACGTCATAGCCAACGCTGGTTTCTCCCTGCCCGGCAACCTGGAGACCCACGCCCCTGAGGACATGCGCGCCATGATCCTCACCAACGTCCTGGGCCCCGCCCTGCTGATCCAGGAGACACTGCCCCACCTGAGGACCTCCCAGGGCCGGATCGTGATCATCGGCTCGGTCGCCGGCGTCCGCCACACCCCCGGCAACCTCTACTCCGTCACCAAGTGGGCCGCCCACGCCCTCGCCGAGAACACCCGCCTCCTGGTCGGCCAAGACGGAGTCGGCGTCACCGTTGTCGCCCCCGGCGTCGTGGACACCCCCTTCTGGCACGCCCGTGGCGGCACCCCCGAGGCAGCCGCCACGATGACCGCCGAGCAGATCGCGGACACCATTGTGTTCGCCGTCAACCAGCCCGCGGGCGTGGACATCAACCACATCACGGTGCGGCCGACGGGGCAGGTTGGCTGAGGTAGAGCTCCCAAGGGCCGTACGGGGAGGCGCCTTCGGCTCCGCCGAGCATGGTGTGGCGCGGGCCGGGGGCGGTTTCGGGTGCCATCACGCCTCCTTCGAGAAGAAGTGGCAGCTTGGCGACTTATGTGATCGACCGGGCAACCCCTAGTCCTGCGGCGCACCGAACCACTGGGCGGCCGCCTGCTCGAATGTGACGCGATGCGGGGCGGCCTCGCTCGCCCAGGCGATGACGCCGTCGGGCCGAATCAGCGCGGCCCCCAGCCCGAGGTCGTTGCGCGCCGGGCCGGCCGCGTAGGAGACCCGGCTTTACCACCCCTTGGCCGCGACCTGCAGCGCACGGTCGGCGCTGAAGTCGAGCGCGACTCCCCGCCCGTGGCGCAGCAGCTCACCGGGGCGGGTGCCGTCTCGAAGCGGAAGTCCGGGGCGCTGCAGCCGATGAGCGGTTCTTCGCTGCCCAGGTCGTAGCGGTTGAACAGCCCGGACGTCTCTCGGTGCACGTGCGTCGTTCCGTCGGTGGTGCGCATCAGGTCGTGGACGAGTTGACGCAGTGCGGGGGCGTTGGGGCCCGGCTCCATGGTCGCGACCTGGGCGCGGGAACAGTCGAGCACGGCGGCGCCGACGGGGTGCCGCTCGGTGGTGTAGGCGTCGAGCAGGCCCTCGGGTGCCCAGCCGCGCACGGTGGCGGCGAGCTTCCAGCCGAGGTTGACGGCGTCACCGATGCCGAGGTTGAGACCCTGACCGCCCAGGGGCGAGTGAATGTGTGCCGCGTCGCCGGCGAGCAGCACCCTGCCCTCGCGATACGTCGTGGTCTGCATCGCGCGGTCGGTGAAGCTGGACGCGAGATGGACCTCGCTCAGCGTCACGTCGGTGCCGCTGATGCGGCGCAGAGCGGTCTGGAGGTGTTCGGGGGTCAGCGGCCGGGAGCGGTCGAAGGCGCCGCCGTCGAAGTCCATCATGCCCAGGTGCCCTTCGAAGGGCGTGCGCAGATACATGCCCTTCGGCGTCAGGTTGAACCCGAGCGGCAGCTGCTCGGGGTCGGCGAAGGTGACCTTGGCGACGTAACCGGTGAACAGCGGCTCGGTGCCCACGAATTCGAAGCCGACGAGCTGACGTACGGCGCTACGCCCGCCGTCGCAGCCCACCAGCCAGTACCCCTGGTACTCCTGGCCGCCTGCCGTGACCAGGACGGATTCGGCGTCCTGCGCCACAGCCGTGACGAGAGCGTTCCGGATCATCTCGACTCCGAGCGCGGTGGCCCGCTCGTACAGTACCGATCCGACCGCTTCCAGGCTCGTCGTTTCGATGGTGGCACATTTGGTACAGCGATCCAAAAGTTGCATTGGCTGCCGCCCATCAACTGTCTCTCGCCTCGCTGTTACTCTCTGCAGATCACATGACTCAGGGGGAAGTCCGTGCTCACGTCGGTTGCCACGGAGTGGCTGTGGCTGTTGGCCATCACAGCACTCGTGATCCACTGCTCCGCCATGGCGAAATGGGTACCGATCCAGAGAGTTTGGACGACGTACCCCTTCATCTGGGTGGTCTGTGGCACCGGAGCGGTGTCCTACGGCGAATGGCGCGGGTTCGCCCTGGAGAACATGCTCCTGTTGTGCTCGTTCGCGCTCATCGGACTGACGATCGGCATGTACCCGACTCGCAAGCTGTTCGCGGAGTGGGCGCACGAAATCAACCAGGGTGTGACACGCGAGCGGTACGACTACCCGCGCTCACACCTCGCGTTCTGCGGCGTGTCCGTGCTCTTCATGTCGGCCGCAGCGATTCTGCTGACCCGGTGACAGATCCCATGCCGCGAAACGGTCGGGCGCCTGCTCGAGAACTCTTCCGGCGAGGACGTAACGCCCGGCAAGGCAGGGTCCGTCGAGTCGTGCGGCATCTCGGCGCCATGCATCTGAGTGGTGTGATCTTGCTGTGCAGCTTCTTGATACCTCCGGCCTGGGCTCTCGATGCTTACGGCGCGGCACCGGCGAGCGATCCTTCAGCAGATGTACCCCCCTTTGCGATCTTCGCCGCAATGTTGCTCGCCTGCGTTGGCTTCCATGTGCTCGTGCAGATTCCGTCCGGGCTTCTGGGTTCCTGGCTGGGCCGTAAGCACAGCGGCTTGATCAGCTATGCGTTGGCGCTGGTTGCTGCGGGCGTGCTGACAGCGCTGGCTCTGCGGATGGCCCTGCACGTGGGGGATGTCTCCGTGTGGGCCGACTTCATGGTGCGCGGCTCGGTCGGGCTGGCGGGTTACACGTGGGTGAGTCAGCGCCGGGGGCGGTTCGAATGTGGCGGGCATTCGGTGGCTCGCCGTCCGTGATCCCTTTCGCGACAGCTGTCAACTGGACCGGTTACCCGTCAGCCAGCGCTCTGCCCGGGACTGTTTGTCAGGGTCGTCGGACGCCTGGGCTTCTTGCAGCAGACGGGCCTTGAGCGGAGCGGGGAGGGCATCCACGTCTCGTCTCTGCCGAGGACGGCTCTTCCAGCCCACGAGATGACGTACCGCTCCTGCGTAGTGGCGCCCATCGGCTCTCGGGTCCTGCAGTCCAGCGATGATCTCCGTGATGGGCACATGCTTGAGGAGCAGCCCTGGCACCTGTTCATGGACAGGGAACCCCGAGCACCGGCCGCTGCCGGCGCCACACCATGCCAAGAGGAGCAGTACTCGGCTCACAGAGTCAGGTACTGCCCGGCGTAGCCGCTCCTGCGCTTCGATCAGTAGGTCTGGCGAGGGGAGCGTGCCCGTCCGGGAGAGGGCGAGCATCGCCCGCGAAAGCGTCTCCAGTGCCGGTGGCACGGCCGCGATCCAGGCTGCTTCCTCCACACCTCCTTGGTCGCGTCGAGACCGCGCCTCATCGGCATGTCGTTTGGGGCCAGAAAGGCCGTGCTCGTCCAGCCACGACAGGAGCGTCCCGCCATCGGCAAGTACTGCATCGCTGTCCCAGCCTTCCCAGCGAAGTGCCGATCCGTGGTGGAGGACCGCGACCGTGAGGTGCCCACCGTGTTGATCAAGGAACTCGAAGCGGACATCCCCCCAGCACATGCACACGAAGCCGGGCAGTGACTCCACCGCCATGGCCGCACGCAGACGATCACGCTCGTCGGCACAGGACAGGTCCACGACGACCCCGTGCCCCTCGGAGGGGACGACCTCTGCCACTCGGACGCGAGAGGCGTACTGAAGGAGGGCATCCAGTCCGGACGCATCCCGTTCGGACGGCTCTTCAGGCACGATCGCCGCCTCTCCGCTCGTCTGCCGCCTGACACCCTGTCGAAAAGGCCCGCCTTACGGGGCCGCCGCAGCACGCTCGATCCAACCGGAGCCGGCGATCGGCAGGCAAGCTGTTTGCCGTTGCCGTTGCCGTTGTCGTGCGCGCCGGCAGCCCCACTCCTCAAGCGGGCAGCGATCCTGGGCGGTCGGTGCGGGCGGACTCACTGTGGTGACGCGATGACGGCTTCATCTCAAGGGCCGGTGTCAGCTCGCCTGGACCGGTTGCGGCAGTGGGCCGCCCCGGCGGCGCAGGAGTCAGGAGGACGTCCCCGAACCCCAGCTTGCCGGCGAATCCCGAATCGGCCATGGCTGCCCGACAGGTGTGGTCACCGACCCTCGCCGAAGAGGCCATCTCCGCAACTCCGGCCTCCACCCGCTTCCTAGACGGAGGCGGCGGCCACGAAGAACGGAATGGCGACGAGGAAGCGGTCGGCCTCGGCACGTCGGCGCTGATCGTCGATCCACCCGTCGGCCTGGTCGCGGTCGACGGCGCCGCTCGCGCCGGCCTGCTCGGCGAGCCTGGTGAGCAGCGAGAGCATCGCGGGGTCGGTGAACACGCTGGTGTGCACCTCGACGGTGACGTCGTCGAAGCCGCCGTCCAGGAGCAGATTGCGGTACTGGCGGCCGGCGCGGGGCGTGCCCAGGAGGTCGGCGCGGGCGCGCACGATCGTGCGGGTGAGCGCCGCGTCATCCGAGTCGATCATGATGGCGTCCCAGTCCTGTCCGACCAGGACGATCCTGCCTCCCGGGCAGAGGACGCGCCGCGCTTCCGCCACCGCGCGCCCTGGCTGCTGAAGCAGGTGGAAGACCTTGTCGGCGCGGTAGCCGCGCGCGCTTCCGTCGGCGAACGGCAGATCCTCCGCTCCCGCTTCCCGGAAATCGGCCGCCGGCCACCGTTCCCGGGCCGCGGCCAGCATCCATGGATCGGGATCCACACCCACCGCGTGGACACCGCGTTCGGTCAGCTCGGCGACGGCACGTCCGGCACCGCAGCCGACGTCCACGACAGTCGAGTCAGGGACGAGGGACAGCAGTTCGTAGGAGCGGGCCCGCAGCCCGATGGCGCTCGGCATCTGGTCCGCCGCGTCGAGGACGGCCAGCAGGGCCTCTGTGTCGCGGTGTTCTCCCACCGCATCCTGATTCTTGGACATGGATGCCAGGCTGCGCCTTAATGTCGGCATGAAGTCAAGCGGAGACAGCGGCGCAAGCGCGATGAGCATCGGCGCTCTCGCGGCTCGGTTCGGCCTGGCCACGCATGTCCTGCGGCACTGGGAGTCGATGGGCCTGCTGCACCCCGTCCGAGACGCGGGCGGACGCCGCCGTTACGGTGCGGACGACCTCACCCGCGTGGCGACGATCCTGATGTTCAAGCAGGCCGGCCTCGGCCTGGACACCATCAGGAGCCTGTCCGACACCGTCGACCGCGCTGACCGGCACGTGATCCTCCGTGCCGAGGCAGAGGCGCTCCGGTCGCGAATTGCGGCGGCGCGGGCCTCTTTGGAATTCATCGAGGGCGGCCTGAGCTGCGAGTACGAGGACGTCACCAAGTGCCCGAACTACTGGCGGCTCATCGCCGAGCAGGTCGGCAGGGCAGCCGCTGGGCGGACACCCCCTGACACGGCGGCTTGAGCAACCTGGCGGTCTCGCCCGCTACGGCATCAGGTCAGTCGCCGCGCGGCCTCGGCAGCGATCCACTCCACACTAGTAACCGCTGACGCAGATCGGCCGGAATCCCCTGCCGAACAGTTCGCTGACGGTCTGCTGATGCTGATCAGACGTCAGGTTATGGCGTGCCTCCACCGCCGGCCCGTCCTGCTGCACCCAAATGGATGCAAACCGAGGCTCACTGCCATAACCACTCACACAGATCGGCCGGAAACCCTTACCGAACAGATCACTCACCGTCTGCTGATGCTGATCAGACGTCAAATTATGCCTAGCCTCCACCGCCGGCCCGTCCTGCTGCACCCAGATAGACGCAAACCGAGGCTCACTGCCATAACCACTCACACAGATCGGCCGGAAACCCTTACCGAACAGATCACTCACCGTCTGCTGATGCTGATCAGATGTCAGGTTATGGCGTGCCTCCACCGCCGGCCCGTCCTGCTGCACCCAGATAGACGCAAACCGAGGCTCACTGCCATATCCACTCACACAGATCGGCCGGAATCCTCTACCGAATAGTTCACTGACGGTCTGCTGATGTTGATCAGAGGTCAGATTGTGCCGAGCCTCCACCGCCGGCCCGTCCTGCTGCACCCAAATGGACGCAAACCGAGGCTCACTGCCGTAACCGCTGACCCAGATGGGGCGGAATCCCCTACCGAACAGATCACTGACCGTCTGTTGATGCTGATCAGAGGTCAGATTGTGTCGAGCTTCCACCGCCGGCCCGCCTTGCTGAACCCAGACCGAGGCAAACCTGGCAGCACCTGCCTGCGCCATCTTGGAAACTCCTTCCGCAACCAGACTTCTCCGATGCTTCATCATTCACAGAGCGCCTGCCTGGAACTCCGCGTACACGATGTTAGTTACAGCAGCTCTCGAATTTCGGCAGCTTGGCGGTGAAGGACTCGGTGTCGCCGATGGCCATTCCTTCGAACGGGCTGTAGCACCTCTCGGCGTCGATGGGATTACCGGAGTCGGCGGGAGAACGGTTACTCCCTCTACAACTGGGGACGGAGCACGTCGTAGGCCCAGGCCGCCAGAGTGGTGGGCGTGGTGGTGTGCGGGGTACGCGGCTGTTCCGGGACGAAGCCGTCTCGCAGACCGGTCGACATCCCGATGACGGCTTCGACCAGGCCGTCGGTCATGCCGGATGCGCGCAGCTGGTTCCGCATCGCGTCGTCGTCCACCCGCTCGACGCGCAGCGGACGACCGGTGGCCGCCGACACGATCGCGGCCACCTGGGGCCAGGTGAGGTCGGCCGGGCCGTGGACGGCCCGGACACAGCGTCCGGACCATGTGGTCGACAGCAGCCGTGTCACGGCCACCTCCGCGATGTCGCGCGGCGCGACCCAGGGCAGAGGCTGGTCCAAGGGCCAGATCACGGGGATCACGCCGTTGCGTACGGCATCGAGCTGAAGCTCCAGGTTGGTGTAGAAGTAGCCGCAGCGCAGGTGCGTGACGGTGGCGCCGAGGGTGTCGAGGGCGAGCTCGGTGCCGGCGAGGCCGTCGATCTCTCCGGCTCCGTGGCGCTTTTCGGCGCCGACGCTGCTCTGGAAGACCGTCCGCTCGACACCGTTCGTCTTGACCGCGCTCACCAGGCTTGCCGTGGCCAACTCGTAGTCGGCGAGCGGATCTTCACCCACGGATGGGGGATCCACCCAGAACAGGGCGTCGACCCCGGCGGTGGCGGCGACGACGGCCTCGGTGTCACGCTGGTCCACCGCGACCGCATCGACCTCATGGCGCACGTGCGGGGCGAGCCGGCCTGGATCTCGTACCAGCACGCGTGGACGGACTCCGGCCCGTAGAAGCATGGCGACGACGTGGCGACCGACGTTCCCGGTGGGTGTCGTGACTGCGATACGCATGGCTAGGTGTCCTTTCAGCGGTTTCCAGCACGACGCTAGATACCAATTCGGACACCTGATGTCCCCCTTTTCGGATTTTCGGACCGCGGACGTGTCAGTGTGCGGGCAGGTCGTTGTGCGCCACCACCGCGACGGGGGCGGCGATGTGGTGGAGGGCCGCGTGGGTGACATGGCCGATGTGGGCGCCGAACGTACCGGTGCAGATGCGGCGGCCCACGACCACGAGAGAGGCATCGCGGGAATCGTTGACGAGGACCTGTGCGGCATTGCCGCACCGGCTCGCCTCGAACACCTCGACGTCCGGGAACTTCTGCCGCCAGGGGCGCAGCGCCTTGTTCAGGAGGGTGGCCTGACCGCGCTCCAGCTCGTCGTAGAGTTCGGCGTCACCGGCGAAGCGGTAGAAGGACGTCGGCGGCTCGGGCCAGGCGTGGACGGCACGCAGAGGGGCTCTGCGGACCGCGGCGGCGTCGAAGGCGAACTCCAGCAAGGTGTCGTCCGCGTGGTCGAGGTCGAGGCCCAGCACCACGGGCCGGAAGGGCGCCGCGGCGGACGGCACGCCCACCGGGTCCATCTTGTGCTCGTCAGCGGCCTGCTCTCCCGCACGCACCAGCACCACGGGCCGCTCGGCACGGGCCACCACGGCCAGGCTGACCGAGCCGACCATGAACCCTTCGAGACCGCCGCGGCCTCGTGAACCCAGCACCAGCAGCTCCGCGAAGCCCGCGGCCTCGCACAGGACGTCGGCCGCGGTCCCCGTGAGCTGCTCGGTGATCACCTCGATGCCCGGGTGGCGAAGCCGGATGCCCTCCGCGGTCTCGCGTGTCAACTCCTCCGCCCAGTGCCGGTACGTCTCGGGATCCAGCAGTGGAGTCCGGGCAACGAACCTGGGCGTCGGCTCCGAGACGTACACGACCTTGAGGCGCAGGCCACGCAGCATCGCTTCGCGCGCAGCCCACTCGGCCGCGGCCCGGCTCTCGGGCGAGTCCTCGACACCTACGGTGATGGTTCCGGACATGGTCTCGCCTCCGGAGTGAGGGGTCCGGCAGGGGTCCGGTACCAGCGTGGAGGCGCGGCGCCGGCGGCGTCAGAGGCCACACGGCCCCTTCGGGGACCGACCGACCCCCGCCGGTCCCGGACCGTCCACCCGAGGTACGGGCGGCCCCTGGCACTCCCCCGGCTTTCCGCCACACGCTGGAAGGTGCCGGACACGGTGCAACGAGCGCGATCGGCATGAGCCGACGAGGGGTCGGCAGGCCCGTCGTGGGGACCTATGGCCCCTGGCAGGCCGAGGCCGGCGGAGCCTTCCATGGAACCGGTGGCGGCACGTCCCTCCGCGCCACCGCAGGGAGGAGGCGTGAGAGTGATGTCCGCTCCCGCACCAGTGAACAGGAACGACCAGGGAGTATCGAGCACCGGCCTCGATGCGAGCGGCGCATCCATGCGCGCCGGCGTGGGCGACGAGATCGTCGTACGCGGCACCACTGCCGGGATCGTCGCACGGGACGGCGAGGTCGTCGGCCTCCACCACCCCGACGGTAGTCCGCCCTACGACGTGCGCTGGCTGGACAGCGGTCGGGTGACCCTGTACTTCCCGGGTCCTGACGCGTACGTCCGGCACCTGGTGGCTGGAGGCGGGCGTGTCCGGGCCCGCTGAGCGCCGGCCGGTCGTGGTGGGCGTCGATCCGGATCCCGACCACCGGATGGCACTGGCCTGGGCCGCCGATGAGGCCGCCCGCCGGCGTCTGCCGTTGCGCGCTGTTCACGTCGAGGGCGTGCCCACCAGGGGCTACCGGGGGCAGGAGGTCCCACCGTCGTGGGAGGAGTGGAACGAGGCGCTGCACGAAGCCGGGCGCCAGGTGCTGGAGGAGGCCACGGACTTCGTCGCGGCCCGGCACCCGCAAGTGGAGGTGGATTCTCTGCTCGCGGAGGGCGACCCGGTGTGGGTGCTGCGTGAGCAGAGCCGCGAGGCCACCGCCGTCGTGCTGGGATCGCGGCACCTGAGCCGGAAGCAGGAGGTGTTCGGCTCCTCGTCGGTCGCGCTGCCGGTCATGGCCCACACGAGCTGCCCCGTGGTGGTCGTTCCGGAGTCCGAGCACATGACCCAGGAGCCCGCGTATTTCGTCGTCGGCGTCGACGGCAGCGAACACTCCGGTGCCGCGGTCGACGTGGCGTTCGAGGCAGCCGCTCTGCGCGGGGCCGAGCTGCGGGCCCTGCTCGTGTGGGAGCCCGGGCCGCTTCGCGTCTTCGACGAGCACGAACCGCAGCAGGAGTGCCGGCGGCTGCTCTCCGAGATCGTGGCGGGGCGCCACGCCCGCTACCCCGAGGTGAATCTGCGCCACGAAGTCCTCGTCGGGCACCCCGTCCAGGTGCTCGCCCATGCCTCGGCCCATGCGCTGGGGCTGGTGGTGGGGACCCGGGGCCGTGGGGGCTTCGCCGGCATGCTGCTGGGTTCGGTCAGCCAAGGCGTGCTGCGTCACGCCCGCTGCCCTGTCATCGCGGTCCCGATACGTGAGTGAGGCTCCGGACAGTGAGGCTCCGGACCGGCAAGAAGGAGAGCCGCCACGGCGACTGCGCATCCTCCTGGTGTGAACGCCGCGCCGCGCTCGTGACTCAGGCCGTCTCGGCGTCCTCACCGCACAACGCCCGGCCCTGGACGTTCCGTTACCCGCGGGACGTCGGAGTCTGTCGTCTGTACGCCGGCCCGAAAGCATGTGGCGCCGAGTGGCACAGGAACGAGGACCAAGGGCCCTTGGTGTCTCCGGCCGGCCGAGGTTCACCATGAAGTGAGCGACGCTGTTTCGAAACCTCGCAGGTGGAGGAGGCGCGGTGATGTACTGGAACGGCGGCTGGGCCTGGATGGCATTCGTGCCCTTGTTGTGGATCGCGCTGATCGTCCTTGTCGTGTGGGCCGTGATCCGCCTGATGCACGCGACGGCCGGCGGTGCCTCCGGCCGCGGTCGCGGCTGGGCGGACAGCGATCCCCGGGAGACCCCGGAGGAGATCCTCGACCGGCGCTATGCCTCGGGAGAGATCGACACGGACGCTCATACCGAGGCCCGCGAGCGCCTCGCCGCCCATCGGCCGAGGGCACGCCGGCCTGACTCCGCGGGCGGTGGACGCCACTGACCGTGCTGCTCGCCGCGGGCCGCCGCGTCGATCGCCGGGCTCTCGCGCCGCAGGCGGTGGTTCGACGGCCTCCGCAGGCGGTGGCTCTACGGCCCGGCGGCAGCGGGGCCGGTACCGGCCCGGCCGCGGCCGGGGCCCTTCGCCCCGGTGCGGCGGGGGTGGCTCGGGCCGATGGTAGGAGCAGGCCCGAAGGAAGGAGGGCCCGCCATGCCGTGGGAGACCATCCGGAAGGACATCCCGGCGGGCGCCGTCCCCCATCTCCGCGACTACGACAAGGAGTGCGCGGGCTTCTCGTGGCAGGCGGCGCGCGGCAGACTCCCGGGGCTGCCCGGTGGGCGGGGACTGAACATCGCGTACGAGGCCGTGGACCGGCATGCGGCGTCGGACCGGGCCACGCGGGTCGCACTGCGCTGCATCGGGCGGGACGATGCCGTCACGGCGGTGACCTATGGGGAACTGGCCCGCTCCACGTCACGTTTCGCCAACGTGCTCCGCAGCCTCGGTATCGGGTACGGCGACCGGGTCGTGACGCTGCTGGGGCGCTGCCCCGAGCTGTACACGGCCGTCCTCGGCACGCTCAAGAACACCAGTGTCCTGTGCCCGCTGTTCTCCGCCTTCGGGCCGGACCCGGTGTTCCAGCGGATGACGCTGGGCGACGCGCAGGTCCTGGTGACCACGGCGGACCTGTACCGCAGGAGGATCGCCGTCCGGCGGCACGCGCTCGCCGCCCTCCGCCACGTACTGATCGTCGGCGAGGGGGCGGACGGACTGCCCGGCACCACGTCCTTCGCCGCGTCGATGGCCGAGGCGGCCGATACCTTCAGGATCCCGCCGACCTCGCCCCACGACATGGCCCTGCTGCACTTCACGAGCGGCACGAGCGGCATCCCCAAGGGCGCGGTGCACGTGCACGAGGCGGCCGTCGCCCACTTCATGACCGCTCTGTACGCCCTGGACCTCCACGAGGACGATGTGTTCTGGTGCACCGCCGATCCGGGCTGGGCGGCGGGCATGTCCTACGGGATCATCGCCCCTCTTCTGCACGGCTTGACCGTCGTGGTGGACGAGGGCGACTACGACGCCCGCCGCTGGTACCGGATCCTCGCCGGACAACGGGTGAGCGTCTGGTACACGGCGCCGACGGCCCTGCGCATGCTGATGCGGACGACACCGCGGACGGGGCCGTACGATCTGCCCCGCTCCTTCGACCTGAGTGCGCTGCGGTTCATCGCGTCCGTCGGCGAGCCGCTCGACCCGGAGACGGTGGCGTGGGGTCGGGACGTGCTCGGCTCGCCGGTACACGACACCTGGTGGCAGACCGAGACCGGCGCCATCATGATCGCCAACTTCGCGGCCTGCGACATCCGCCCCGGCTCGATGGGGCGTCCGCTGCCCGGTGTGGAGGCGGCGGTGCTGCGGCGCGGGGCGGACGGCCGGGCTGAGGTCGCGGGCGGCCACGTCACCGTGCTGGAGGAGCCCGGGGTGGAGGGTGAGCTGGCGCTCCGGCCCGGCTGGCCGTCCATGTTCCGCGGCTATCTGCACGACGAGCCACGCAGTGCTGCGGCCTTCGCGGGCGGCTGGTACCTCACCGGCGACCTGGTACGACGTGACGCCGACGGTTGGTTCTGGTTCGTCGGGCGTGCCGACGACGTCATCACATCGGCAGGGCACCTCATCGGGCCGTTCGAGGTCGAAAGCGCGCTGATGGAACACCCGGCGGTCGCCGAGTCCGGAGTCATCGGCCGCCCCGATCCCGTGGCCGGGAACATCGTCAAGGCCTTCGTCACGCTGCGGCCGGGCTTCGACGCGACCACCACGACGCGGCAGGAGTTGCTGGCCTTTGCCTGGGATCGGCTGGGCCCGGCCGTGGCACCGCGTGAGATCGCCTTCGACCAGCACCTGCCGCACACCCGCAGCGGCACGGTCATGCGCCGTCTGCTGCGAGCTCGGGAACTTGGGCTGCCCGAGGGCGACATCTCCGCTCTGGAGGACTCCACCGTGTCGCCGGCGGAAAGGAACACTGAGCGTCGGGCATCAGCTCAGTGAGACGTCGGGCATGACGTAGGCGTCAGGGCCGTGTCGGCGAGGGCCGCCCCGGCGATCGAGGCGTACAGCCGTGTCCACACGGCGCCGAACGCCCAGGACGGCGGTTGCCACCGTGGCTTGCGCAAGGCTTTGTACCAGGCGCTGTCCGGGTCGACCGCCTGGGAACCTGCCACGGCCGTGGCCGCCACAGCGGCGGTGGCGGCGCCCTGGCGCAGCCACGGCCCGGTTCGCCGGGTGGCCGGTCGGGCGCCGCCGTCTCGTCCGCTGACCGGCGTCATACCTCCACGTCTTCCCCGGCGGCAGGCCCGCTCACCTGGCCGGGGTGACCAACTGCCCGGAAGGAGCTGGAACCTCCCCCGCCCTGCCCGCATCTAGCTGTGCGGTGAGACGGGAGCGGTGGCACTGGGTCCCGCAAGGGTGTCTTCACCAGGGGGATTCTCATGGCACGGCGGACACTGG
This sequence comes from Streptomyces sp. NPDC051133, assembly GCF_040682635.1. Lineage (NCBI taxonomy): Bacteria > Bacillati > Actinomycetota > Actinomycetes > Kitasatosporales > Streptomycetaceae > Streptomyces > Streptomyces sp. NPDC051133. Next base: position 128,875 of record NZ_JBFBBK010000021.1, on the reverse strand, counting down.
CGGTCGCCGCTCTCGGCCTGGTGGCACTGCTGGGGACCGCGGCCTGCGGCAAGGACCAGGGGTCGTCCGACGCTCGTCCCGTCGCATGCCAAGCGTCGCAGCTGGGCTGGAAGATGACCCGTCTGTCCGGCGGGCGGCAGAGCACGCCGGCGGCCACGCTCAGCGCCGAGAACAAGGGGTCGAAGCCCTGCGCCTTCGACGGTTACCCGGAGATCGACGTGTATGTCGGCAAGGGGCCGTCGGCCGACGGTAGGCCCAAGAAGGGGGCCACGCCCGTCCACTCGGAGCTGAACCCGGGCCACGCCGTCGAGTTCCCGCTCTTCTACGAGGCGACGGCCACTCCGGGCGACGGTTGCGAGGTCTCGGCCGAGTACGACCCCAGCATCACCGTGGTGCCCCCGCACACCAGGAAGGGCTCCCTCATCAAGATGACGGATGCGAAGGGGCGCCATGTGCGGGCGCAGGTGTGCGGCACCGGAATTGAGCTGGGATCGCCACAACTGCACTGAGAAGCGGGTGCGTTGACCAGCAGCACCTGAATTGTCGCGTGCACGCGTACGACGGCCGTGCGATCATGGTCGCCGCGACCGCTGACCACGGTCGATCTACAGCCGCCGTACGGCGGCACGGGGGAAATCACCGGGGGACGCGCTGTGGTGCGCCGTGAACGCGGCGCAGGCCGCCGGCGCGAGTTCACACGTCGAGTCCGCGACAGCGGCCTGCCGGCCGCCGCGGTGTCGGTGGCCTGCCCTTGATTCCTCGTGCCGCCGTCCGGCCTGCCTCAGTAGGAGAAAACCAGAAGTGCTCGATACACGAATACGTCTCGGGGCCGTCGCGGCGCTGAGCACCGCGCTGCTGCTGGGCAACGCCGCGGCGGCGGCCCAGGCCGACACAGCTTCCCCCGATCCGGGCAGACCGGCACCGAGCGTATCGGCCCCGCTCACCGCATCGGTGCCACCGCACGGTGCCGACCCGACGCCGACCGTTCCGGCCGGTCCCGCGGCCGAGCGCTCGGCCCCCGTCACAGCGGTGCCGAGCGCCGACGACGGCTGGACGGCCCAGGACGCCATCCGCTTCTGGACGCCCGAGCGCATGGCCTCGGCCACCGACCCTTCGGGCCGCACCGCCCCGCCGAAGAGCTTGGCGGCGGCCCGGCGGCAAGGTTCCGCCTCCGGCATCACCGCCCAGCACTTCAAGGGCATCAAGTCCGTCGGCACGATCTTCAGCACCGGAGCGGGCTTGAAGGGCCACCGCTGTTCGGCCAGTGTGGTGCGCAGCGGGGGACACAACCTGATCCTCACCGCCGGGCACTGTGTCGGCGCGAAGTCCATGTTCGTGCCCATGTACGACCACACCAAGAGCGCGGCCCAGCAGCCGAACGGGGTCTGGGCGGTCGACAAGTGGTTCCGTGACAAGCGGTACGCCTCGGACAAGAGCAAGAACTCCGACTTGGACTACGCCTTCGCCGGCCTGAAGCCCAACGGCCGCAAGAACGTCCAGGACGTCGTGGGCGCCAACGCGCTCGCCCGTACGCCCGGCTATGCCAACAGGGTGACCGTCATCGGCTACCCGAAGCTCGCGCACAACCCGCAGGACCAGGCGGTCCGCTGCCCCAACGTCTCCACGACCGCGCTGTCCGGCTACTACCAGATGCAGATCAACTGCGCCGGCATGTGGGGCGGCGTCTCCGGCGGGCCCTGGTTCTCCAAGTTCGACGCCTCCGGCGACACCGGCACGATCATCGGCAACGTGGGCGGCTTCATGCAGGGCGGCCCGGACGTACCGCAGACCGACCACCGGTACAACGAGATCAGCTACAGCCCGCTGTACGGCGACCGCTTCTTCAAGCTCTACGCCGACGCCCAGAAGGGCCGTAACCCCGACTACGGCCATTACCGGCAGCCGAGCCTGCCCTACACCATGGGGGCCGGTTCGACCTGGGAGCACGCCAAGCTGATGGCTTCGGGCGACTTCAACGGCACCGGCCACAGCGACATGATCGTCGTATGGAGCGACGGCGAGGTCACGCTCTACAACAGTGACGGCAAGGGCCACTTCACCGGCGAGCGGCGGCTGCTGGGCAAGAACGACACCTGGCAGCACGCGGCGACCATCACGGCGGGCGACTTCACGGGCTCCAACCGGTTCGACCTGTTGGTGCGCTGGACCGACGGTGAGGTGACGCTGTACGGCGACGTCGGCACCAAGGGTCTGGACTGGGCCGGCACCCAGATGATCAAGCCCAACGACCTCTGGAAGGACGCGACCCAGATCGCGGCGGGCCGCTTCGGCTCCTCCCCGTACGTCACAGACCTGATCGTGCGCTGGATCGACGGCGAAGTCACCCTCTACACCAACGTCGGCGCCGGCACATTCGGCCAGGAGCACACGCTCAAGGCGAAGAACGACACCTGGCGGGACGCCACCCTGCTCACCGCCGGTGAGTACTCCGGCAGCGGCAAGTGGGACCTGATGGTGCGCTGGACCGACGGAGAGCTCGACAACTACGTCAACACCGGCCCGTCGGGCCTGGGCGAGGAACAGCGCATCCTGGACAAGAACGCCCTCTGGAAGCACGACACCGTCATGACGACCGGCGAGTTCACCGGCAACGGCCGTACCGACGACCTCGTCATCCGCTGGTCGGACGGCGAGACCACGATGTACACGGACACCCGCGCCGCCCGCCTGGGCAGCGAGGAAACGCTGGTCCACGCGGCCTGCTGCTGACCCGGTGCGGCCGGCGGGGCTGCGGTCGGCCACTGCGTCACTCGGTCCGCAGTGCCGTCGCCGTTCCCGCGCGGGCCGCCCAGCCCGCCGGGAGCAGGGCGCCCGCCACCGCGATGACCAGGCCGCCGAGGCTGAGCAGGGCGAGAGCGGGCCGGTGGTAGACGGCGACGACGGAGGCGGGCAGTGTCATGCCCACGGCGTGGCCCATGAGGGGCGTGACGTGGTGGTGCAGGGCCACACCGAGCGGCACCCCGGCGGCCCCGGCGAGCAGGCCGACCGCGGCGACCGAGGTGATCACCATGGTGAGGACCTGCCGGGGCGTCATCCCCACGGCTTTCATGACGCCGAGGTCGTGGACCCGTTCGCGCGTGTCGAGGACGACGGTGTTGAGGACGCCCAGGCCCGCGACCGCTGCGAGCATCGCCGTGAGGGTCGCGACCAGCCCGTCCATTGGCCACGATCACCCCGGAGTCGCTCGTGCCGCGCGCGCTCGCCACGGCACCGGTCGGGCCCAGCGCCGAGTTCAGTGAGGTCAGGTAGGAGCCCAGATCCGTACCCGGTGCCGGCTGCACGTAGAACCGGTCCGGCCTGGCGTCCAGTCCGAGCGCGGTGAGGGTGGCGGCCGGGGTGAGGACCTCCATGCCCTGGTCCTCGGTGAAGAAGGCCTCGCCGACGATGCGTACGGAAGCCGTCCGGCCACCCGCGGACAGGGTCAGGGTGGCCCCCACGCGCAGTCCGGCGGCGTGCAGGAACCGGGTCGTGACCACGGCCTGGCCCGGGCCGGTGAGCCAGGCGCCCGAGACCATCCGGGGCGCGGCCCATGACGCGTCGCCCTGGTAGCCGACCACATCCGTGCGTCCGGCGACTCCGTACGCGCCGGCCTGGGCACCGGCGGTGCCGTAGAAGCGCCGGGTGGCCCGCTGCGCGCGGAGGGCCGCGGCGACCTCGGCCGGGTCGGCCGGTGTCGTGTCACCGCCCACGTGGACGGCCTGGGCCCCGGCCGGACCGTGCCCGCCGCCGGCGGCCACGACGACCGGGGCGGCCGCGTTCAGCTCACGGCCCGACTGGATGGCGCCCAGCGTCAGCGCCAGTCCGGTGCCGAACGTGACGGTGACGGCGGCGAGGACGACCGCGGCCGCCGTGGTCAGCGAGCGCGCCGGGCGAGCGAACGGGTGCGCCAGGCCGAGGCCGACGGCGCGCGGCAGCGGCAGCCGTCCCGCGAACCGCCGTACCCGGTGACCGCGGCCGGCGGCCGGCGAGCGCCCGACGGTGATCGCGTCGACGGTGCGCAGCCGCCCGGCGCGCAGCGCGGGCCCGAGAGCCGCGCCCGCGACCAGCGCGAGAGCGGCGGCGGGCACGATGACGTCGATCCACCAGGGCACCGTCGAGGAGGCACCGCCGTAGACGCTGTCGGTCTCCCCGAGCGCCGGAAGCGCCAGCACATTGCCGAGGACGACCCCCAGGACGCAGCCGGCCAGCGCCGGGATCAGGGCCTGCGCCACGTATGCCCTGACGATCTGGCCCGGCGTGAAGCCGAGCGACTTCAGCACGCCGATCCGCCGGGTCGCCGCGCCGGCCGCGCCACTGACCACGATGCCGATGACCAGGACGGACATGGCGAGCCCCAGGACTCCGAAGGCCGCCACGAACGGCACGAACGCCATCGCGTTGGCGGTCGCCTGCCGGCGGACGGTGAGGTAGGACTGGGTGCCGGTGAGTGCGCCCTTCGGCACGGCCGCGCCGATCGCGGCGCGGTGCGCGGACATCTGGGCGTCGGTGGCCGCGTCACGGAAGCGGTACAGCATCTCGTACGTGCGTGTCTCGCCACGCCGGCTCAGCGCCTCGGCCTGCGCCGGAGTCACCCAGGCGTCGGCGGAACCGGTCACCGACCGGGCCAGCCCGACCACGGTCAGCGTCGGACGGCCCGGCAGGCCGCCGAACCGCAGCCGGGCGCCCGGCTCCACCGGCACCCCGCCGTACACCAGCACGATCTCGCCGGTCCGGGTGGCCCAGCGGCCCGTGACGAGACCGACCCGGTCGACGGGCCCGCCGGGGTCCGGCCGCCCGACGACGGTGAGCGGCGGCAGGGTGACGTCGGCCGGGAGGGCGCTGGAGGCCGAGGTGGTGCGTGCGCTCAGCGAGAGCGTGCGGAACGGGCCGGCGAAGGCGGTCACGCCGGACGTGTGCGCGGCGGCCGTGAGCTGCGCCGCGGTCGTCCTAGCGCCGTCGAACTGCGCGGTCAGCTGGGCGCCGCGCTGTGCGGCCATGGCGTGGTCGAAGGGTGCCCGGGAGGCGACGAGCAGCCCGGCGGCGACGACCGAGGCGGTGACGGCCATCAGCGTGGTCAGGGTCATCACCAGGGTCTGCACGCGGCGCCGTGCGACGCCGGCGCGCACCACCCCGCCCAGGGCGCTCATCGGGCCACCGCCGTCGCGCGGTGGGTGTCTCTGACGATCCTGCCGTCGACCAGCTCGACCGTCCGGGTCGCGCAGGACTCGGCCAAGCGCAGGTCGTGGGTGACCAGGACGAGTGTCTGCCCCTCGGTGTTGAGGCCGGTCAGCAGCTTCCGTACGTCCTCGCCGGAGGCGCTGTCCAGGGCGCCCGTGGGCTCGTCTGCCAGCAGCAGCGCCGGACGGTTCATCAACGCCCGTGCCACGGCGACCCGTTGGCGCTCGCCGCCGGAGAGCCTGCCCGGGTGGGTCCCGGCATGACGGTCGATGCCGAGGTGCTCCAGGAGTCCGGCGGCACGCCGGCGGGCCTCGGCGCGGGACACGCCCGCCAACTGGGCCGGCAGCAGCACGTTGTCGAGGACCGTCAGATCGTCCAGCAGGTTGAAGAACTGGAAGACCATGCCGATCCTGGTCCGCCGGTACCGGGCCGACCCGCTCTCGTTGAGCCCGTCGACCCGCAGCCCGTCGACCGTGACGCTGCCCGTGCTCGGCCGGTCGAGTCCGGCGATGAGGTTGAGCAGCGTGGACTTGCCGCTGCCGGAGGGTCCGAGTACGGCGACCGCCTCGCCGGTGTGCACGGTCAGGCTCACGTCGGTGAGAGCGGGCGGTCCTTCGCCGTACGTCCTGGTGACCTCACGGATGTCGATGACGGGCGCGTTCGTCGCCACGGTGCCTCCCCGGCCCGGTGGTTGATGGTCCGGCCCGAAGCTAGGGGCGGCAGGGTGCCGGAGGCGTCGGCTGCGCGGGCGAGACCGGTTGCCGTGTCGGGATGACCCCGTGGGCGTGTCATCCCTGCGATGTACGCGCGGGATGCAGCGGCTGTCCGCTTCCCGGAGGATGTGGCGCGTTCGGGTGCTTGTCACACTGGGCGCATGGAAGGGGTCGTGGGGACGAAGCTCGTGGAGCGGTGGCACAGGGCCGGTGCGGCGCTGCGTCCGGGCCCCCTGCCGCGGCCGTCCCGCTGGATGTGGACGGCCGACGCGATCCTCGCCGTCGTCCTGGCCGCCTGCACCGTGGTCACCACGCAGCGACAGGGCGGCGATACGGGCCCGGGGCACGCGGTGCTGGTGCCGCCGGCCGTGGTGCGGGCGCCGCAACCCCCGAGCCCTCCGACCGTGCCGCATCCGCCGGCCGAGCTGGCGCAGCATCTCGGGGCGGTCGGGCCCGGACAGTTGGTCCCGGCGGCCCTGACCGCGCTGCCCTTGGTGGTGCGCCGGCGGTATCCCCTGACCGCGTTCTGGGCCGTGGTCGTCGGGAGCCTGGTGTTCAACCACCGCCTGGGTGGCGGCGATGCCACCGTGTACACGTTCCTGTCGTGCGTGATCGCCGCCTACAGCGCCGCCGTCCACAGCCCGTACCGGGTGCGCTCGCTCGTCGGGCTGGCGGCCGGCGCCCTGCTGCTGGCCGTGTTCCACGACGAGAACCTTCCGGCGTTCACCGCCGGTCTGGTGCCGTTCCTCGCCCTGCTCGGGGTGGGTCTCGCGGCCAACGCCGTGCACACGTGGAAGCAACGCCTGCGCGTCCTGCAGGAGGAGCATCAGGCCGCCACCCGGCTGGCGGTCGACCGCGAACGGTCCCGCATCGCACGCGAGTTGCATGACGTCGTCACCCACAATGTGAGCGTGATGGTGATCCAGGCGGGTGCGGCCCGCAAGGTGATGGACAGTGCGCCCGACCGGGCCCGCGAGGCACTGCTCGCCGTCGAGGCCGGCGGGCGCACCGCCATGACCGAACTGCGCCACGTCATGGGCCTGCTCGCGATGACCGGGGACGACGACGCCACGGCCGCCGAACGGGACCTGGCGCCGCAGCCGGGCCTCGGCCGACTGGCCGCCCTCACCGAGCGCATGCGCGAAACCGGCGTCCGTATCGAGCTGACCGTCACCGGAACCCCGGCCCCGCTGCCCGCCGGGGCCGACCTGGCCGCCTACCGCGTGGTGCAGGAGGCGCTCACCAATGCCGTCAAGCACGCGGCCGGCGCCCGGGTGCGCGTCGCCGTCGACCACGTTCCCGACGCCGTGCACATCACGGTGTCCGACACCGGCGGCACCTCCGCGACACCGGCCGGGCCCGGCGACGGGCGCGGACTGATCGGCCTGCGCGAGCGTCTGGCCGTCCACGGCGGCACCCTGCACGCCGGCGAGCGCCCCACCGGCGGCTTCCAGGTGCGCGCCGTCATCCCCGTCGAGGAGCCCGCGTGACCAGGGCCCCGCGCGTGGTGATCGCCGACGACCAGGCGCTGGTCCGGACCGGCTTCGGCATGATCCTCGCGGCCGACGGGATCGACGTGGTCGCCGAGGCCCGGGACGGTGACGAGGCGATCGACGCGGCCGGCCGTACCAGTCCCGACCTCGTCCTGATGGACATCCGTATGCCGGGCACCGACGGCCTGGAGGCCACCCGGCGCATCCTCTCCGGTCCGCTGCCCGACCCGCCCCGCGTGATCATGCTGACCACCTTCGACCTCGACCGTTACGTGTACGCCGCTCTCACCGCCGGAGCCAGCGGCTTCCTGCTGAAGGACGTCACCCCCGAACACCTCGTCGCCGCCGTCCGCCTCGCCCGCACGGGGGACGCGCTGCTCGCCCCGGCGATCACCCGGCGTCTCGTCGAACGCTTCGTCGCCCGCGACACCGCCGCCCCCGCCCTGCACCGCGACCTGTCGGTGCTCACCCCGCGAGAGCTCGAAGTGCTGCGGGCGCTCGGCACCGGCCTGAGCAACGCCGAACTCGCCGCCCGGTTCGGCCTGAGCGAAGCCACCGTGAAGACCCACGTGGCCCGCATCCTCGCCAAGCTCCGCCTGCGCGACCGGGCCCAGGCCGTCGTCGTCGCCTACGAGACCGGGCTGATCGTGCCGGGAGCGGGCGAGCCCGGATCGCCCGTGCGGCCTGGGCGTGCGGGCGGGTGAGGGAGGCCGGCGGTGACCGTTAGGGTGCCGTACGGCCGGCAGCACGGATGCGGCGCCGCGTGTCAGCCGGGCCTGAGCATCAGATCCGGGCCCGAGCACCGAACAGGGAGTCGAATCAGCGCATGGACCTGTCCTGCCGAGAACTCCGCATACCCCTCGGCGACGCCGTCGCACTGCTGCGGGACCTGAACGAGTTCGTCGTCTCCCTCGACCGCCTCGGATCCCGACAGGCATCCGGAGCCGCGGACGAATCCACCGTCGGCGCGTTCGTCGCGGACTGGGACGTCGCCCGGCGACTGGCCCACGCCCGACGCGTCATCGGCATCGCGCTCGATGCGCAACTGAGCCCCGAGGACAACGCCGAGATCGACGCCCTGTGCGACCAGGGCCGCTTCTACGGCGGCGACAGGGCCGACAGCCCCTCCGCGGGTCAGTCCGGTTGCGACGGCCGGAGCGGCCGGCCCGACTGACCAGGAGGGCCGGGAGGGGCAGCGAACGCGACACCGGCCGGCGAACGCTTCGGCGATGGTTCGCTGGACCGGGTGACCGCATTGGCGACGGATTGCCCGGGAAACGCCCGCTATCCCACTGTTCCTCACCACATTCAGCCCGCGCGTCGAATGTGATGGCCGAGTGTGGGTTCCAGGGGCGGCTTGCATCGCTGAAGTGGTTGCGGGACTGTTGTCATACGGCATCTATATTCCAGAGCAGGAAGGAGGTGAGGTGCGCACCATGCGTGCCTCCGCTTGTGAGTGCTTCTCGTGGTTCACCCGCCCGCCCGCGCAGTGCCGACACCAAAGTCGCTGCCACGTGGGCTGACGCCCCCTGTCCCGTGCTGGTCATCGACCGGCAGGGAAGCCTCGTACACGTCAACGAGGCCGCCCGGGCTCTCCTCCCGGACGCGACGAGCGGTGCCCCCCTGCGCGAGGCGGCACCCTCATGGCTGTCCGACGCACACCAGCACATCACCGACGGACTCCGCGACGGCGACGCCGGACCGCTGGCCGGACCCATCAGCGACCGGTTCTTCGAAGCGCACCCCACCGCCTCCACCGACGGTGACGTGGTGTGGTGGCTGGTCGACGACACCGATCGCCGCTTGGCCGTAACGGCCCTGACGTCCGCGGAGGAGCGGTCCGAGCTCCTGTCAGAGGCGTCGTCGACGCTCCTGTCGACGCTGAACGTACCGCGCTGCATGGAGGTGGCCGCTTCCATGGCCGCGGAACATCTCGCCGAGGCAGCCGTTCTCGTCGCTCCCGCGCAGGGCCGGCGCCACCCCCTGACCTACGCCCGCCGGGGCGGACCGGTCACCCAGGCCACACAGCAGATCGACACGCGCAGCGTGCCCGGCCTGGCCGAGGCGCTGCAGGGCTTCCCCCCGGTGCCCGCCCGCTGGATAAACCCCGACGACCTTCCCGACTGGGTGATCCCCGACAGCTTCACCGGGCCGGTCGGCTCGGTGATCGTCGCCCCGCTGCCCGGCCACGGGGTGCCCGCGGGAGCCCTCATCCTGTTGCGCTCGAGCACCGCACAGGCGTTCACCGAAGGCGAGGAGGTCTTCGCCCGGCTCTTCGCCGCCCGCGCCGGCGTGGCCCTGTCGGCCGCCCGCCTCTACACCGAGCAGGCCGCCATCACCGCCACGCTGATGCGGGAACTGCTGCCCCCGTCCCTGACTCGCGTACACGGCATGGACTACGCCGGCAACTACCGTGCGGCCAAGGACCATGAGCGGGTCGGCGGCGACTTCTACGACGTCCACCCCGGCGCCGACCCCGGCCAGGAGACCCTCGTCGTCCTCGGAGACGTCGCGGGCAAGGGCCTGGACGCGGCGGTGCTGACCGGCAAGATCCGCAACACCCTGCACGCGCTGCTGCCGCTGGCCGACGACCACCAACGCGTCCTCGACCTGCTCAACGGCGCCCTGCTCACCTCCCACCACACCCGCTTCGCCACCCTCGTCCTCGCGTCGGTACGCCGCCGCGCGGGCCGCGCCCAGCTGCGGCTGACCAGCGCCGGCCACCTGCCCCCGCTCATCGTTCGCGCCGACGGCCACGTGGAAGAGGCACAAACGCGCGGGACCTTGGTCGGCGCCCTGCCGAAGGTGTCCGCCCGCACCGTGAAGACGGTGCTGAACCCGGGCGATACCTGCCTTCTGTACACCGATGGCATCACCGAGGCCCGGGGCGGCCCGCTGGGCGATGAGCTGTTCGAGGAGCGCCGGTTGAGAAGGGTGCTGGCCGAGTGCGCGGGGATGCCCGCGGAAGCAGTGGTGGAACGCGTGCAGATGCTGGCCGCCCAGTGGCTGGGCTCCGGCCGGCACGACGACATGGCCGTCGTCGCGATCAGCGCCCCCAGAACGGGCCCCCTGTCGGTGGTCGGCGGCCGCGCCGACGTCGAAGGCAGCGCGGGCGACGGGAGGAACGCGTGAGCTCGGCGAAGGTGCAGGACCTGTTGTGGCAGGCCGTGGCCGACGGTGAGGAGTACGTCGCCGTCGATGTCCTACGCGACGCCCTCGCCGAGGGCATGGACGAGGAGGCGCTGCTGCTGGACGTGATCGCCCCGGTGCAGGAGAAGCTCGGCGTCGAGTGGGCCGCAGACCGCATCAACGTCGCCCAGGAGCACGCGGCCACCGCCATCAACGAACGCGCCATGGCCGCCCTCGCCCACCGCCGCGCCGAAAGCCCCCGCGGCGCTCCCTCCCGCGGCCGGGTGACGGTGAGCTGCGTGGACGGCGAGTGGCACGCCTTCCCCGCCCGCCTCGTCGCCGAGATCCTGCGGCTACGCGGCTGGCAGGTCGACTACCTCGGCGCGCGGACACCTGCCCCGCACCTGATCGCCCACCTGCACCGGACCGACCCCGACGCGGTCCTGCTGTCCGGATCGATCCCCACCCACCTGCCCACCGCCCACGCGACCATCACCGCCTGCCGGGCCATAGGCGTGCCGGTCATGGCCGGCGGCCGCGCCTTCGGCACCGACGGGCGCCACGCCCGATCCCTGAGCGCGGACCAGTGGGCGGCCGACGCACGCGGCGCGGCCGACGCACTGGAAGCCGGCGTCCCCCGGCCCCGTCCGGCCTCGGTCCGCCAGGTCGTCGACGACCTTCCGCACCTGGCCGACCAGGAATACACGATGGTCGTCCAGACCCGCGCCCAGCTGGTCAAACAGACCCTGGTCGACCTGGAGAACCGCTTCACCGCCATGCGCTCCTACACCGACGCCCAACGCGAGCGCACCGCCGAGGACATAGCCCACATCGTCGACTTCCTCGCCACCGCCCTCTACGTCGACGACCGCGAGGTCTTCGGCAGCTTCCTGACCTGGACCGCGGACATCCTCGAAGCCCGCCGGGTGCCCGCCCACTCCCTCACCACCGGCCTGGACGTCCTCACCGGGCAACTGCACGACTTCCCCCGCGCTCTCGCCCTGCTCCAGCACGGCACCGCCGCCGTGACCGAGCACACCGCCCGTCCTGTCCCCGGCCCCCACACACACGCATGACCAACCTGCCACCCACCGAATTCACCGTCGCCGCTCAGTGCGCACCTCCCACGCTGACGGTACGCATCACCGGCGAACTCGACTACGACACCGCCGACGAACTCGTCGACAGCGTCACCTTCCACCTGTCCCGGAACAGCGCGTTGCTGCGCGCCGTGCGCCTGGACTTCGCGGAGCTGACCTGGATCGACTCCTCAGGCCTGTCCGCCCTGCTGATGATCCACCGTCGCACCAGCGCCATCGGCGCCGTCCTCCACCTGGACAACCGGCCCGGCTTCCTCGAGCGCATGCTCCAGATCACCAACGTCCTCGATCACCTCGCCTCCCCCACCGCCGCGCCACCGGCGCAGCACGGCGAGGACGAAGGCGACTGGACCGAAATCAGCGCTACTTGAGGGGGCAACGGTGGCCATCCGATGACCGATGCCGACCGCGATCGGCGCCTCGGCGAACGAGCCGGATGCCGGTTCAGCGCAGTGGTCTGCGCGACTGCATGCTCTGGTGGACGAACTCGACGCACTGAAAGCGGCGTTCACCAGTCCGTGGAGGCAGAGCAGCGGCAGCACTTGTCACTGCTGCGCGGAGTGTTTCTTGAGCCACGTGAGCAAGTCCGCGAACGCAGGGGTCATGGCGGCGTCCGACTGCTCAAGGGCCGTCTCGCGGTCGCCGTCCGCCACTGTGATCGTGTAGCTCATCGCATCCCTGGCACGCCCGGGCTGGTCCTTCTGGGGCGCGGCGACGGCCGCCGCCACGAGCCGGGTCAGTTCGTCCGCAGCCGTCTCGGGCAAGGCGTCTGTGTCCAACACCTTGGGCCGGCGGCGGTGAGCGATCGCCGCCGCCAGCCCGCCGTATGCCTCCAGAGTCACCTTCACCTATTGACCTTCATCGCGGCGAGGTCCTTGGCCAGCCCCGTGACCTTGTCGTTCAGCGCCCCGATCTGTCTGGTGAGGGCTGCCAGTCCGTCCTCGCGGCCGACGCCGCCGTTCCCGTTGACGGCAAGACTCCGCACCCGGGCCACTCCGGCCGGGACGCCCTTGATCGGGACTTCCACCTCCTGCCATGCCGCCAGCACGGCCGACTGCTCGGGGCTGCCGACGCCGAACAGTTCCCCGGCCTTCTGGAACGTGGTGCCCGCGAAGTCCTGGAACTGGTCGTCGGCGCTCGACGCCTTCAGGGATTCGTACCAGATGGTTCCGGCGGCCTTCCATGCGAACCCGCCGATGTGCATGGCGGTCAGGTAGAACGCCTTGTTCGTAATGCCGGAGTTGAAGTGCACTCCGCCGAAGTCCCCCCGTTTGGTGTCGGGCAGGTGGATGAACTTGCTCATACGGTCGGGCTGGGGGTCCTTCCCGAACGTCGGGTTGTTGAAAGCGTGCCCCGGGTCCTTCATCGACCGCAGGGCGTCGCCACCGATTCCCGGAGTCCACACGTCGGCCCCGATCAGCCAGTCCGCCTCCTCGGCCGTCTGCTTCAGCGACCACTGCTTGACCAGTGAACCGAAGACGTCCGACATGGACTCGTTCAGGGCCCCGGACTGGTTGTGGTACTCGAATTGCGACTCGTGATCCGTGACTCCGTGCGTCAGCTCGTGGGCGATCACTTCGAGGGATCCGGTGAGGTTGCTGAACTCCTTCCCGTCCCCGTCGCCGAACAGCATCTGGCGCCCGTCCCAGAACGCGTTGTTGACCTGGAATCCGAAGTGGACGTACCCGTCCAGGCGCATCCCCCGGCCGTCGATCGAGTTACGCTGAAACACCTCCTTGTAGAAGTCGCGCGTGAGGCCTAGTGCGTCGAACGCCTGGTTGATGGACGGGTCCGTGGACTCCGGGCCGTCCTCAGGCCTGGCCAGGACGGCGTTGGGGAGGGATTCCTCCTGCTCGCAGTCGAAGACGGTGCGCCGACCGTCGCCAGGGGCGACCGCACCGGCGAAGGACGCCCGGACCGCTCGCTCACCCCGCAGGCGAGCAGTGAGCAGCATGGTGTCCAGGGCGGCCCGGCGCACCTCACTGTCCTCGCTGTCCAGGAGCTTGTCGAGAATGTACGGAGGGATGATGCAGTTGATGGGGCGAGTCCTACTCATGGGACACCCTCCTGGGTGAGAGGACCGAAGGCTGAGCATTCATCGTTTCGAACTGCGTGCCCGGCTGTTCTCAGAGCACCGCGTCATCGCGTTCAACCACCAACGCGTGGAAATTTTCGACGTTCAACATGGCCAGTCGCAGGCAAGCTACAGGTGCCTGCTCATGCGGCAGCAACGGGAGAAGCGTTGCGCCGACCGCCCCGTTTTCAGCGGCACTGTCACACTGATATCACCAGTCTCCTGCCGTCCGGTGTGACTGGCAAACGCAACACCGCCGTGATCAGTCACCTGTCAACTACGGTGTAGTTCCTGGACAGCGGCGTGCTCCGGTCTCACACGAACAGACTATTCACCGACGAACGTGACGGTCTCGTCGAGCGGGGCCCGGCCCGTGCGGGGGTGCCTCACCGTGACGTCCTCGAACCCGATCGACATGCCGCAGAAGAGAATGAGCTCGTCCGGGGGTGACAGGATCTCCGCGACGGTCCTGCGATACACCGACCACGCCATCTGCGGGCAACTGTGCAGTTCTTCGGCACGGAGCAGCAGCATGACGGTCTGCAGATACATGCCGCAGTCGGACCACTGGGGCCGGCCCATGTCGCGGTCGATGTAGCAGAACAGGACGGCGGGCGCACCGAAGCAGTTCCAGTTCTCGGCAGCGGCCCTCTGGCGCGCCTCCCAGTCCTCGCGGGTGATACCGAGTGAGCTGTAGCGCTCATGGCCGAAGGCGGACCTGCGTTCGTGGTACGGGGACTTCAGGGCGGGTGGGTACATCTCGTACTCCCGCTCGTCCCAGGGATCACCCGCGGTCACGCGATTGCCGGCGCGCTTCTTGAGTTCGGCCAGTGGCGCGCCGGTCAACACGTAGACGCGCCAAGGCTGGAGGTTCGATCCGGACGGCGCCCAGGCCGCAGCGGTCAGCACGCGCTCCAGCACCTCTTTCGGGACCTGCTGGTCGGTGAATCCGCGTACCGCGCGTCGACTCCTGACCGCCTCGTAGACATCCAAGGCCTTCTGCCTCCCTCGTCTTCTCCACGGATCTACTCGTCGACGGCTGGAAGCAGAGACGGGGACGTCAGGAGGAGAGCCAGTCGGTGTAGCGGGTGGGGGCGAGGTGGGCGTTTTCGTCGGTGAGGACGTCGCCCTTGACGGCGGCGAACATGCCGGCGGTGGGGTCGGTGACGACGGTGCGGTCGTCGCCGTGGTGGGACAGGGTGATGCGGCCCAGTTCGTCCAGAGGGAAGACCTCGGGGCCGGCGATGTCGTGGATGCCGTTCAGCGGGGTGCCCGCGGCGACCTCGGCGACGGCGTGGGCGACGTCCTGGGAGGCGATCGGCTGGATGGGTGTGGCGGGCAGCCGGACGGTGTCGCCGTCGGCGGTCCAGGACAGGACGGCGTCGGCTCCGGTCACCGCCTCGTCCAGTCCACGGCCGCTGGTGATGTCGACGCCGGTGGACTGCGAGTGCGGTACCGCCTCGTGCCCGGCGGCGGTCAGGTGGTTGACCACCTGCGACCCGATCAGCCCGGTACCGCCGATCACTGCGATCTTCATGACACGCCTTTCCTCGGCATCACATGCGCAATATGGGCATGGGCACCGCTATGTGGTCGTGGAATGAAACGACGCCTTGGCCAATCGGGTGGGGGCGGTTGTGCGCTCAGGCGTCCTGGGCGCCACCCTCGCCGACTGCCGCCTACCTCGTCATCCTGGCGAGGAGAGGTGCTCGGTGACCGCCTCGAAGAGGAGGAGCCCCTGGTCCACCAGGGCGTCCCGCGAGAGGTCCAGGACCCCGTTGAACCAGCTGAGCAGCATCTCGCTGACCGCTCCCACCACGGCGACGGACATGGCGGCGGTGTCGATCCCGGGGTCGTGAAGGCCCTCTCGCAGGAGAAAGTCCACGAGGCCGCTCATGCGCTCCAGTCCCAGTCGCCGCTCCTGTGCCGTGAGCGGTCCGGCACCCAGGGATTCCGCGAGTTTGATGCGCCCCTTCCTCGGGTCTTCCAGGGGGAGTCCGACGATCACGTCGATCATGTTCCGAGCCCGCTCGCGCAGCGACTCGTCCGTGCCGATCGCCTCGGCGCATCGGGTGACTTGTTCCTCGTAGATGTCTCTCATCAGCGCTGCCATGAGGTCGTCGAGGGAGCAGAAGCTCTCCGCGAAGTACCGGTCCTTGATTCCTGCGTGCCGGAGTACCGAGCTGATCGAGGTGTGGGCGTATCCGCGGCTGGAGAAGAGTTCCAGGCCGCTTTCCATGAGGCGCCGGCGGCGGAGTGAAGCGCGCTGTTCCGCCGTTGCGCCGCCGTATGTCCTCACGCTGCGCCACCTCTCCAGACCCGGCGCCGCCGTGCTGCTCACGGGAGAATGAGGGGTGAGCCGTCAGTCGACGTGCCCGCCCTTGCCGATGCGACGACCAGCGATTTCACCGATATTTCCGCCATCTGGTGACAGGTTACCCCAGATGGGTGTAACGTCGCATTTGTTCATTCATGAACCGTGAATGCGCCCCTCGCGAGGCCACTGCCGGCCGAGAGGGGTGGCGTATCCGTGGCCCGCCCAGCAGGTTCGACGCGCTGGGCGGCACCGCGACGGCCCTGACCGGTATCGGCTCCGCTTGCCGCGCTGGACACCCGCGCCCCACGCTGATCAGCCACGTATCGGATCACATCTCGAAGCACACGGCATGCCGTGATCCCACGGCCGTGCCGAGGGAGAGTCCACCGTGGATTCCCACCGCCTTGATTCCCACCGCATCCATCTGTTCATCGGCGGACGCTGGGTGCACGCGTCCGGCCGGGGCGTCATCCGCGCCGTTTCCGCAAGCACCGGTGACCTCCTCGGCGCTGTGCCGGACGGCTCCCAGGACGACATTGACCGAGCGGTCGGTGCCGCTCGTGCCGCATTCGACGCATCGACCGGCTGGTCCTCCTGGGAGGGTGGACGTCGCGCGGACGCCATGATCCGTCTCGCGGACGAACTCGATGCCCGCAAAGACCAGACGTCCGACGCCGTCAGCGCGCAGAACGGCATGCCGATCACCGTCGCGCGGTCCTTCGAAGGCGTCGTGCCGTCAGCCCTGCTGCGCTACTACGCGGCACTGGCCGACGACATGAGGCCGGAGGAGCTGCGGACCGGGCTGCCTCGTGGCACGACCTTGGTCCGCCGGGAACCCGCAGGCGTCGTAGCCGCCATCATGACCTGGAACTTCCCTCAGACCATCACCTTCTTCCAGGTGGCTCCCGCTCTGGCGGCCGGTTGTGTGCTCGTCCTCAAACCAGCACCGGAGACGGTCCTCGACTCGGTGCTGCTCGCGGAGGCGATCGAGGAAGCCGGTATCCCTGACGGCGTGATCAACATCGTTCCCGGAGGGCGAGACGCCGGCGCGTATCTGGTCGCCCACCCCGGTGTCGACAAGGTGTCGTTCACCGGTTCCACCCGAGCGGGGCGCCAAGTGGCCGCCGCCTGCTCCGAGTTGCTGCGACCGGTAACCCTGGAACTGGGAGGCAGGTCCGCCGCCCCTCGTAAGGCCGGCCGCCCGGCCTGCATCGTGGCTGGTTCGTCGAACCCACGGTATTCGCCGACGTCGAGAACTCGTCGACCGTCGCGCAAGAGGAGATCTTCGGGCCCGTCCTCACGGTCACGCCCTACGACGGCGAGGACGAGGCCGTGCGCCTGGCGAACGAGTCCGCCTACGGTCTCGCCGGCACCGTCTGGACCACGGATACGGACCACGGTGCCCAAGTGGCCCGCCGCTTGCGGACGGGCACCGTCGGGCTCAACGGCTATCTGCCCGACCTCACCTCCCCCTACGGAGGCAGGAAGGCCAGCGGACTCGGCACCGAACTGGGTCCCGAGGGGCTTCAGGCGTACCAGCAATTCCAATCGATCTACCACCCCTGATGCGACGGCCGGCATGCCTCGCCCGCCTCGGGTGAGGTCCGGCGACGGCCGTCCGCACGACGAGGAAGCCACCATGACCACGACCCCGACCCCGACCCCGACCGAAGAATTCGACTACGTCATCGTGGGCGCGGGCAGCGCCGGTTGCGTGCTCGCCGACCGTCTGAGCCGCGATGACCGTGTCCGCGTGCTGCTCCTCGAAGCGGGCGGTCCCGACACCGACGAACTGATCCACACCCCCGCCGCGCTCGGAATGCTGTTCGGATCGCAGGCCGACTGGAGCTACCGGACGGTCGAGCAGTCCCCGTCGGACCGCACGTTCTCCTGGCCCCGGGGAAAGGTGCTGGGCGGCTCGTCGTCCACCAACGTCATGATCTACACCCGAGGCAACCGGCACGACTACGACGGCTGGCGCGACGAGCACGGAGCGACGGGCTGGGGCTACGACGACGTGCTGCCGTACTTCACGAAGTCCGAGTCCAACCGCCGCCTCGGCGAGCCCTACCACGGATCGGACGGACCCCTGCACGTCGAGGATCGCGTCTACACCCACGAACTCTCGCGGACGTGGCTGGACGCCGCCGTGGAATGGGGACTGGAGCAGAACGACGACTTCGCGGGGGCGTCCCCCGCCGGCGCCGGCCTGTATCAGGTGACCTGCCATCACGGGCGGCGCTGGTCCGCGGCCGACGCCTTCCTGCGGCCGGCACTCGGCCGACCCAATCTCACCGTGCGCACCGGCGCCACGGCAACGCGGATCACAATCGACGGACCACGCGCGTCCGGTGTCACCTACCTTCTGGACGGACAGGAGCGGGCGGCCCGTGCCGCCGGTGAGATCCTGCTCTGCGGCGGAGCGGTCAACTCGCCTCAACTGCTCCTCCTGTCGGGCATCGGCGATCCCCGCGAGCTGCACGACGTGGGAGTGGACGTCCGGGTCCCCCTGCCGGGGGTCGGGCGGAACCTGCAGGACCATTTGATGGCTCCCGTCGTGTGGGAGAGCCAGTACTCCACTGACATCGTCCGAGACCTGCTCACCCCGGAGAACCTGCAGCGATGGCGCGCCCACGGCGACGGCCCCTTCGCCTCCAACTACGGCGAGGTCGGTGCGTTCCTCAACGTCACCGACGGCACCAGCCGCCCTGACGTCCAGCTGCTCGGAGGGGCCACGGCGCTCATCCTGAGCGGCGAGGTGGTACCGGACCGGCCGGTGTTCACGATGAACTGCGTCGCCCTGAACCCGCGGACGCGCGGCACCGTCCGTCTCGCGTCGGCTGATCCGCAGGCTCCACCGCTGATCGATCCCCGGTACTTCGACGTGCCCGAGGATGTGTCGGTACTGGTCGCCGGAATCAGAGCGGTCATGGGCATCGCCCGCTGCGCACCGTTCGCCGCATACCTGGCGCGGTCGTACCTACCGGGCACGGACGGCCAGGACTCCCCGCACCGCTTGGACGACGCGGCTCTCGAAGAGCACGTCCGCAGGTGGAGCGCGACGGCCTATCACCCGGTCGGGACCTGTGCCATGGGAACCGGAGACGACTCCGTCGTCAATCCGGACCTGGAGGTTCACGGAGTCGAGCGACTCCGTGTCATCGACGCCTCGGTCATGCCGGCCATCGTCAGCGGAAACACCAACGCACCCACGATCATGATCGCTGAAAAGGCGGCCGCGCGGATCGTGGAGCAATCTCGCTGAGCTCGAAGAGACGGGCGGCCCTGTCTTTTGCGGCGGGCGGGCACAGGAGCCGGCCCGTCATCGGCGCGCACACAACGACCTGATGCAGCTGGCCGCCGGCCTCGGAGTGCACACCAGCGCCCGGACCGCCGTCCCGGACACGGTGGCCCAGAGCCCCGAGCAGGTTCTGGCCCGGGTGAAGGAGATCGCCGCCACGCGTGCGGACCTGCCCTTCGGCATCGACGGCATCGTCATCAAGGCCGACCTCGCCGCCGACCAGCAGGCAGCCGGATCGGGCTCCCGTGCACCCCGGTGGGCGATCGCCTACAAGCTGCCGGTTCTGCTGCAGATTCAGAGCTGATGCGCTCCGTCGAGCTCACCATGATGACCCAGGTCAGGAGGACATCAGTTCCGCAGGTGGCAGCAACAGTCCTGTTGCTGATGGCGCTCGTTGAAAGCGGTTCTGGCTGCAGTTTCGGATGCTGTTGGTGATCTCGACTAAGGCTTGTCCCGCAACGCGGAGGTGGGCGGCTGATGCGTCGAAAGGTCGCTGCCTATTCTCATGTTGTGCAACTACCTCAGGATCCGTCGACGGTCGCCGACGTCCTGGCGGCAGCGTTTCCGGCCTGCCTTGCCGATGACGCGAAGGACGTCCTGGCCGTTGTCGGCAGCTCCCAACGTCCCGCGGCCGGCTCGTTCAGTTGGCGCCCGGCTCCTCGTTGTAGATGCGCGAGGGGATGGCGACCACATCGATCCCCGCTACCCACCCTGCATGGCCCCGACCACATCGTAAACGCCATGAACGGGCAGCTTGATCAATCGCGTTGACCGGGTCACAGCACACGCAGGAGACGAGTGCCTTGCGCTGGTGCGTGGCTACCCCCATGTGGTTATCTGGCCTCATGACCGTGCTCGTGACCCGCCGCCACGTTGACTACGTGCGTGTCACCACCACGCTCTGTTCTGCCGTGAGCTGAGTCCGCGCTCCGGCCTCCGACCGGTCTTTTCCCACCGCACAGGGCCAACCGCCACCCATGTTCCGGGCACGGCTGTCAGCTCTGTGGTTCCTTCGCGCCTTCCCGTCCGCCGCACCGCGTGCATCTCCGCCTTCCGCACAAGGGAGCACCACCATGAGCCAGCCCATCGACTCCGTCACCGCCGGCCACACCCCTGAGGAACCGTCCGCCGGGCCCGACACCTCGGCCTGGTCGTTCGAGACCAAGCAGATCCACGCCGGGGCCACCCCTGACCCGACCACCGGCGCCCGGGCGACGCCCATCTACCAGACGACGTCGTTCGTGTTCCGGGACACCCAGCACGCCGCCGACCTGTTCTCGCTCGCCGAGCCCGGCAACATCTACACCCGCATCCACAACCCCACCCAGGACGTCTTCGAGCAGCGTATCGCCGCCCTGGAGGGTGGGGTCGCGGCCGTGGCGCTCTCCTCCGGGCAGGCCGCGGAGACCCTGGCGATCCTGACGCTCGCGAGCTCCGGCGACCACATCGTCTCCAGTACGTCGCTGTACGGCGGCACGTACAACCTGTTCCGGCACACGCTGCCCAAGCTGGGCATCGAGGTGTCGTTCGTGGACGACCCGGACGACTTCGAGGCCTGGCGGGCGGCGATCCGGCCGAACACCAAGGCGCTGTTCGCGGAGACGCTGGGCAATCCGCGCGGCAACGTGCTCGACGTACGGGCGGTCGCGGACGTTGCACACGCGGCCGGGCTGCCGCTGATCGTGGACAACACGGTCCCTACTCCCTATCTTCTGCGGCCCATCGAGCACGGCGCGGACATCGTCGTCCACTCGGCGACCAAGTTCCTGGGCGGGCACGGCACGGCCATCGCCGGTGTCGTCGTCGACGGCGGCACCTTCGACTTCGGGGCTCATGCCCAGCGGTTCCCCGACTTCACGGAGCCCGATCCCAGCTACCACGGGCTGCAGTACTGGCCGGCGCTCGGCCCGGGCGCTTTCGCCGTCAAGCTCCGGGTACAGCTGCTGCGCGACCTCGGACCGGCCCTCTCCCCGCACTCCGCCTTCCTGCTGCTGCAGGGCGTGGAGACTCTCAGCCTCCGTATCGAACGGCATTCGGCCAACGCCCAGGCCCTGGCCGAATGGCTGGAACAGCGTGATGAGGTAGCGGCCGTCCACTATGCGGGGCTGGAGTCCAGCAAGTGGTACGAGGCGGGGCAGAAGTACCTGCCGCGCGGCGCCGGTGCCGTGGTCTCCTTCGAGCTGCGGGACGGCGTGGAGGCTGGCAAGCGGTTCGTGGACGCCGTGGAGCTCTTCAGCCACCTGGCCAACATCGGTGATGTGCGCAGCCTCATCATCCATCCGGCGTCCACCACGCACAGTCAGCTCGACGAGGAGCAGCTGGCGGCCACCGGCACCTCCCCCGGCCTGGTGCGTCTGTCGGTGGGCATCGAGAACCTCGCCGATCTGAAGGCCGACCTGGAGGCAGGGTTCCGCGCGGCGAAGGGCGCGTCCTGAACACCGTACTGACGCCGTCCGA
Organism: Streptomyces sp. NPDC051133; assembly: GCF_040682635.1. NCBI lineage: Bacteria > Bacillati > Actinomycetota > Actinomycetes > Kitasatosporales > Streptomycetaceae > Streptomyces > Streptomyces sp. NPDC051133. The sequence goes on along the minus strand of NZ_JBFBBK010000021.1, from coordinate 107,113 downwards.
GGTCCCCCTCCCGCCGGCCTCAGGGGCCTGGCGGGAGGGGGACCCGCCCGGGCGTCGCCAGTGGTACGAGCGTGGCAAGCCGATTCCCCTGGAGGCGGGTGGTGAACTTACGGGTGTGCGGCTCGCGTTCGAGACGTGGGGGCGGCTGGCGCCCGACCGTTCCAACGCGGTGCTGGTCCTGCACGCCCTGACCGGCGACAGCCACGTCGTCGGCCCCACCGAGCCCGGGCACCCCACTCCCGGCTGGTGGGACGGGCTCATCGGCCCCGGGCGCGCGCTCGACACGGACCGCTGGTTCGTCGTGGCTCCGAACGTGCTGGGCGGTTGTCAGGGCAGCACCGGACCGTCGTCGTTCACCCCGGATGGACGCCGCTGGGGCAGTGCCTTCCCCTACCTGACCCAGCGTGACCAGGTGACCGCCGAGGCGGACTTGGCCGACGCGATGAGCGTCGACCGCTGGGCGTTGGTCGTCGGTGGGTCGATGGGTGGGATGCGGGCGCTGGAATGGGCCGTGTCGCATCCGGAACGGACTCGGGCGCTTCTGCTGCTCGCCACGACGGCCGCGGCGAGCGCGGAGCAGATCGCCTGGGCGAACATCCAGCTCCATGCCATTCGCAGCGACCCGCACTGGCGTGGCGGCGACTACCACGACGCCGGCCCCGGGCTCGGCCCGCATGCGGGGCTCGGCCTGGCCCGTCGCCTGGCCCATGTCACCTACCGCAGCGAACCTGAGCTCCAGGTCCGCTTCGGCCGCGCACCGCAGGGTACGGAGGATCCCTGGAACGGCGGCCGGTTCCAGGTCGAGTCCTACCTCGACCACCACGCCGCCAAGCTCGTGAGCCGCTTCGACGCGGGCAGCTACGTCACCCTGACAGAGGCCATGAACAGTCACGACATCGGTCGCGGCCGGGGCGGAACGCGCGCCGCCCTGAGCCGTGTGACAGCCAGGACCCTCGTCGCGGGCGTCGACTCGGACCGCCTCTATCCGCTGTCCCAGCAAGCGGAGTTGGCGGCCGGGATCCCAACAGCGGATCATGTCCGGGTAGTCGAATCCCCGTACGGTCACGACGGCTTCCTCATCGAAGTGGAACAAGTCGCCGAACTCGTGAGCGAACTCGTCGACTAGACCGCGCGGGGTGGCCGTGGCCTCGCCCTCCGTTCCACGCCGCCAGGGCGGTTCCCCTGCGCGGCGAAGCGGTGCTCCTGGGCGTGGCCATGAATTTCCTCGTGTCGGGACTGACCAGCTTCCTGATGTGGTGCACCGCGGCGGCGGACAGGTGGCAGCGGTGCACGGTGTCCAGCGGCACGAGCGTCACCCACAACCAGGTGAGTTCGCCGCCCAGCACGGAACTGCCCGACGCACTTGGCAGCCTCTCCGTCTCCGGAAGCCCCTCCACCACCTCCCGCACGGCCTGTCCGCTGCGCCACCAGGACGGCTTGCTCGCCGTGCTGCCGCTTGCAATCGGCGGAAGCACGGCACCCGCCCTGGTGGAGCCCGCCGCAGGGGAGGCACTTGAGCGGGTCGCCGATCAGTTCTCCGCCTCGCTCGGCGTGTGGGTCTGGAGGCAGCGGCGTAAGCGACCCCTCGTCCGGAAAAACCGCTGACACGCTGGGCCAATCGCCACCGATCCCAAGAATTGAGATAGTTGCGTCCATCATGTGAACACCCTCTTGGGGGTGGGTGCCACCTTCTGTCACGATCCCTAGCAGTCAGGTAGGAAAACTAGGAATCAGGGGGTGGCCGTGGGAGCGCTCAGCTGCGCAGACCGGGTGCTGCCCGTGCTGACCTCGCGTCGTCACATCGACTTCGGCCGTACGTCCACCGCCATCTGTCGGCCGGTCCGAGACCTCAGCACGCCATCCCACACCTCTTTGATCACCCCTCCTTCCCTGAGAGGACACCTCTGTGTCTGCCGCAAGACCGCTCGCCACCCTGCGCACCCTCGCCGTCATAGCCGCGCTCCCCCTCCTGCTCACCGCCTGCGGCTACGGCTCCAAGTCCACCGATGACGGCAAGCAGACCCCGGCGGCCGCGGCGGGCGGCAAGAAGCTCTCCGCCGACGAAATGAAGATCGGCTACTTCCCCAACCTCACGCACGCCACCGCTCTGGTGGGCGTCCAGGAGGGTCTGTTCCAGAAGGAACTGGGCGGCACCACGATCAAGCCATCGACCTTCAACGCCGGCCCCTCCGAGATCGAGGCACTGAACGCCGGCTCCATCGACATCGGCTGGATCGGCCCCTCCCCTTCCATCAACGGCTACACCAAGTCGAACGGCAAGAACCTGCGCATCATCGGTGGTTCCGCCTCCGGCGGCGTCAAGCTCGTCGTCAACCCGAAGAAGATCAAGTCCCTGAAGGACGTCAAGGGCAAGAAGATCGCCACCCCGCAGCTCGGCAACACCCAGGACGTCGCGTTCCTCAACTGGATCGCGGACCAGGGCTGGAAGGCCGACGCCGAGAGCGGCAAGGGCGACGTCTCCGTCGTCCGCACGGACAACAAGATCACCCCGGACGCCTACAAGTCGGGCTCCATCGACGGCGCCTGGGTGCCGGAGCCGACCGCGTCCAAGCTGGTCGCAGAGGGCGGCAAGGTCCTGCTCGACGAATCGACGCTGTGGCCCGACAAGAAGTTCGTGACACGAACATCATCGTGTCGCAGAAGTTCCTCAAGGAGCACCCGGACGTCGTCGAGGCCGTGCTGCGCGGTTCGGTGAAGACCAACGCGTGGATCAACGCCAACCCGGACGAGGCGAAGGCCGCCGCCAACAAGGCGCTGGAAAAGCTGTCGGGCAAGGCGCTTCCCGCCGATGTCATCGACCCCGCCTGGAAGTCCATCCAGTTCACCGACGACCCGCTGGCCTCCACCCTCAACACCGAGGCGGAGCACGCGGTCAAGGCCGGTCTGCTGGAGAAGCCCGATCTGAAGGGCATCTACGACCTCACGCTCCTCAACAAGGTCCTGAAGGCCGAAGGCAAGAGCGAGGTCGACGACGCCGGTCTCGGCGCCGAGTAACCAGGAGCCGGACCCGATGAGTTCCCAGGAGGTGACGACCATGGCCACCACGAGTGCCAAGGCTGCCGAGGACGCCACGGCGGTGACGTACGCCGCCCGTATCGAGCACGTCTCGAAGTCCTTCCCCGCGCCGGGCACGCCCGGCGGACGGCACCTCGTGCTGGACGACATCACGCTCGACGTCGCACCGGGCGAGTTCGTCACCCTCCTGGGAGCCTCCGGCTGCGGCAAGTCCACGCTGCTCAACCTGGTCGCGGCACTGGACCGGCCGTCCACGGGCACGATCGCCACGGACGGCCGGCCCGCCCTGATGTTCCAGGAGCACGCCCTCTTCCCATGGCTGACCGCGGGCAAGAACATCGAACTCGCCCTGAAACTGCGCGGCGTGGCCAAGCAGGAGCGCCGCGCCGAGGCGGAACGGCTGCTGGAACTCGTACGACTGCAGGACGCCCACCGCAAGCGGGTGCATGAGCTGTCGGGTGGTATGCGCCAGCGGGTCGCTCTGGCCCGGGCGCTGGCCCAGGACAGCCGACTGCTGCTGATGGACGAGCCGTTCGCCGCGCTGGACGCCATCACCCGGGACGTGCTGCACGACGAGCTGACCCGCATCTGGAGTGAGACGGGACTGTCGGTGCTGTTCGTGACGCACAACGTGCGCGAGGCGGTACGGCTTGCACAGCGGGTGGTGCTGCTGTCCTCCCGCCCGGGCCGCATCGCCCGGGAGTGGACCGTCGGCATTCCGCAGCCGCGCCGCATCGAGGACAGCGCGGTCGCCGAGCTGTCCGTCGAGATCACCGAAGAACTGCGTGGGGAGATCCGCCGCCATGGCCAGCACTGACACCGGCGGCGACACCGAGAAGGACGGCTCCACAGCGGCCGAGCAGAACCGGGACGCTTATGGTCTGGTGGGACTGGAAGCCGGCCTCGACGCCCTGGACTCGGTGCAGTCCGGCCGCACGCCGCTGCGCGGGACCCTGTTGCGCAAGGTCCTGCCGCCTGTCACCGCTGTGGCACTGGTACTGGTCGTCCGGCAACTGCTGGTGTGGGCGAACGTCACCCCCGACTACAAGCTGCCCGCGCCCTCCGACGTGCGGGGCGAGGTGCGCGATGCCTGGGCCCGGGGCACCCTGCTCGACTACATCTGGACATCCGTCTCCCGCGGTCTGCTCGGCTTCCTGCCGGCGCTCGCCATCGGTACGCCGCTCGGCCTGCTCGTCGCCCGGGTGTCCTTCGTCCGGGCGGCCATCGGCCCCGTCCTGTCCGGCCTGCAGTCGCTGCCGTCCGTGGCCTGGGTGCCGCCCGCCGTGATCTGGCTGGGCGTGAACGACAAGATGATGCACGCCGTGATCCTGCTCGGCGCGGTCCCGTCCATCGTCAACGGCCTCGTCGCGGGCATCGACCAGATCCCGCCGCTGTCCCTGCGGGCCGGCCGGACGATGGGCGCGACCGGCCTGCGCGAGGCCTGGCACATCGTGATGCCGGGGGCGCACCTCGGCTATCTGGCAGGGATGAAGCAGGGCTGGGCGTTCTCGTGGCGGTCCCTGATGGCCGCCGAGATCATCGCATCCTCGCCCGATCTGGGCGTCGGTCTGAGCCAGTTGCTGGAGAACGGGCGAACAACTCCAGCATGCCCCAGGTGTTCCTGGCCATCTTCCTGATCCTGCTCGTCGGCATCGCCATCGATCTGCTGATCTTCAGCCCGCTGGAGCGGCGGGTGCTGCGCAGCCGCGGCCTGCCGGCTACTCGCTGAAGGATGCCTTCAGGAGGACACGGTCAGGGATTCGTCCAGGCCTCAGGGTCCTCCGCGAGGCTCAGAACCTCGTCGGGCAGCTTGGCCGCGGCCACGTGAGCCAGGGTGACCTCGCCGAGGATCTTGCGAACATTGGCGCGTACGGCGATCCACAGCGGCAGCAGCGACTCCGCGGGGCCGCAGTAGGAGAGCTCGGGTGGGCGCACCCCCCGCACCGACACCAGGGGACCGTCCGCCACACGGATGACGTCCGCGATGGCGATCGAGCCGGCCGGGCGGGCGAGACGGTAGCCACCCTTTCCGCCACGCTGGCTGACCACGAGACCACCCCGGCGCAGGTCGCCGAGGATGCCCTCCAGGAACTTGTGCGGGATCCCCTGCGCCGAGGCGATCGCCTCGGCCTTGAGGGAGGCCTCGTCCCCTGCCGCGGCCAGCTCCAGGGCCGCCCGCACCGCATAGTCCGCCCGCGCCGAGATCCGCATGCCGCGATTATCCATCACTGCCGAGTCCGCCCGTCACCGGCTGCGCCGTCAGGCAGGAAGGACGAAGGACGGGTGCGCACCGTTGAGGAAGTAGTCCCCGATCTCACGCAGTCTGTGTGCGGCCGGTTCACGCAGGGTGTGGGTCCGGGCGTCACGCCAGAAGCGGTCGAAGCCGTGCCGCATGGAAGCGGCCTCGACTCCGACGACCTCCAGTGCACGGTTGGTGATCTCCTGCGCGGCCCGGGAGGCCGCTGCCTCGGCCACGCTCGCGAGGACGGCGATCTCCGCGCACTCCTCGTCGTGGAGATCCTCGTCCTGCGCGAGGCCGCGCAGGAGGGCATCCACCGCCTGCTCGGCCAGAGCGGACGCGGCACGTGCGACGACGGCGAGCTCGCCGTACACGGTCAGCGCGTAGGGATCCTGCGGGGGACTGCCCGGCCAGGGCTGGGGCGAGAAGGGCTGCCAGGGCGACCGCACGGCCCTTCCGTGCTCGTGGACCTCGTCCAGCAGTCCCTCGGCGATGCCGAGGCAGAACTGGGCGGAGACCAGGCGCGCGGTCGGCACGGCAAGAGAGGCGAAGGGTGACAGGACGCCCTCGTCGGGCGAGAGCGAGCCGAACACATCGTCCGCCGCTACCGGTACGGAGTCGAACTCCACGGCGCCACCGGCAGCCAGCCGCTGGCCGAAGGCGTCCCCGCTGCCGCCGCTCACGACACCCGGATGGGTGGGGTCGACGAGGACGGCCAGCGGCTCACCCGTGCCGTACCTGGCGGCTCGGACCACCAGCCGGTCGGCGATCCCGACGCCGGTGGCGTACCTCTGGTAGCCGTTCAGCAGATAGCCGCTCGCAGTGGGGGTCAGGATGAGCGGCGGTTCGTGTGAGGCGATACCGCCTCCCCAGCACCACTGCCCCTCCGTCGACTCCCGCTCGACACGGGCGGCACGTGCAGGGGCTGCGAAGAAACGGGCGGTGAAGGACAGGAAGTAGTGGTGGCCCAGCAGGTGGCCGATGGCCCCGTCGGCCGCGGCGACGGTCCGGACGACCGTGTAGGCCGTGCGCCAGTCCGCAGCTCCTCCCCCCTGCTCGGCCGGTGCCAACAATGTCAGCAGCCCCGACTCGCGCAGCCGCGCGACCTCGTCGAGCGGTGCTTTGCCGGCCTGTTCGCGCTCGGCCGCGTCCGTGGCCAGGTCGTCCGCCATCTCACGGGCTATGTGCAGCCAGTCGACCTGCCCGGCTCCCGCGTCGGTCACCTCGTCGGCCGTCACCGTCATATCCGGACCCTCTTCATGCGACTGCGGCTGTCACTGCACCTCAGTGCTGTTGTCATGGCGTCTTCCTTCAGGGGACCGAGGACGACGCGGTGCCCGGCGAGGCGGCGTGGGAGTGCAGCGATGCTCGGAGAGGCGTCGGCTTCATCATCCTCACTCTCTTCTCCGACCACCGTCAACACTTCCCTAGTAATTCGATAGGAAAACTAGGGATTCGACGGCACCCCGGCTGATTCACGCTCCCGGATGGCGAGTTCGCGATCGCGCGCAGCCGGGCGGTCGTCCCGGAGGGCAGCCGACCAGGCCATGGATGCGCTCGCGGAGCGTGGCGCCGCCGGACGGGGTCGGGAGGGCGAACTTGGAGGCCGGCTCGGCGGCAACAGCGATCACATGGGCGCTTCCGGCCTCCGCCGCGATCACGTAGTCATCGCCGGCCCCCGGCGCCGAACGGCACTTGGGCCGAGGGGGCGGCCTGCTGTCCGTACGGGTGCTGCCACAAGCCCTGCGTCTGAAGTTTCGGCAGGACACCCTCGCCGAACCAGTAGGCCTCCTCCAGGTGCGGATAGCCGGAGAGCACGAACTCGTCGACGCCGAGCGCGTGGTACTCCTTGATCCGCTCGGTGACCTCGTCGTGGCTGCCGACCAGGGCGGTGCCCGCGCCGCCGCGCACCAGGCCGATGCCCGCCCACAGGTTGGGGTGGATCTCCAGGCGGTCACGGCTGCCGCCGCCGTGCAGGGCGAGCATGCGCTGCTGGCCCTCGGACTCGCTGCGTGCCAGGCCCGCCTGGATGGTCTTGACCGCCTCCGGGTCGAAGCCGTCCAGGAGCCGGTTCGCCTCGGCCCAGGCCTGCTCGGAGGTGTCGCGGGTGATGACATGCAGGCGGATGCCGAAGCGGACGCTACGGCCCTCCTTGTCGGCCAACGCCCGGATCCAGGCGATCTTCTCCGCGACGGCGGCGGGCGGCTCGCCCCAGGTGAGATAGACATCGACATGCTTTGCGGCGACTTCTCCCGCGATCGGCGAGGAGCCCCCGAAATACACCTCGGGGACCGGGTCGGGCACCCGTGCAAGCTTCGCTTCCTCGACATGGAGGTGCTCGCCCCGCAGGTCGACGGTCTTGCCCTCCCACAACCCTCGTACGATCTCCAGGAACTCACCGGTGCGGTGGTAGCGCGCGTCCTTGTCCAGGAAGTCGCCGTAGGCCCGCTGCTCGTGGCTCTCGCCGCCGGTGACGACGTTGAGCAGCAGCCGTCCGCCGCTCTGTCGCTGGAAGGTGGAGGCCATCTGCGCGGCAAGTGTCGGTGAGACGAAGCCGGGCCGAAAGGCGACGAGGAACTTCAGGCGCTCGGTGTTCTGGCTGACCATCGCGGTGGTCAGCCATGCGTCCTCGCACCAGGCTCCCGTCGGCGTGAGTGCGCCGACGAAGCCCAGGTCCTCGGCGGCGCGGGCGATCTGGCTGAGGTAGGCGACCGTCGGCGGCCGGTCGCGCCCGGACTCGGTGGCGGGGGTGCCGTGGCCGCCGCCGACGACGTTGCGGCTGTCTCCGTTGGTCGGCAGGAACCAGTGGAAGGTGAGGGACACTCGGGGCTCCGATCAGGGGTGCGATCAGGGGACGTTCGTCGGCGTTCGTCAGAGGAGGCCGTGGCGGGGCGGCCTGGTGCCGTTGAGGACGTAGCGGCCGATGTGCTGGACCTTCCAGCGGGCCGGGTCGTGCAGGGTGTGGGTGCGGGCGTCGCGCCAATGCCGGTGCAGATTCAGGGAAACGAGCGCAGCCCGGGTTCCGGACACCTCGAACAGCGCGCTCCCCACCTCCACCGCCGTTTGGGCGGCATGCACCTTTGCCGCGGCGACCGCGATGGATGCCTCGGCGGCCGAATCGTCGGTGAGGTGGGCCTGCGCCACGTCCACCGCTCGCGCGGCCTCGCGCAGAAGCGCTGCGGACGCCCTCACCTGAAGGGCGAGTTCACCGAACCGCTGGATCAGCAGCGGATCCTCCGCGGCCGTGTCGACGCCGCTCTCGAACCAGGGACGGCTCTTGGTTCGCACGAACTCAGCGGCCTCGGCGAGCGCCCCCGTGGCGATTCCGGCGTCGATGGCGGCGTGCAGCAACTGGGCGATGGCCCCGTGAAGTTGGGGCCCGCGAAAGGTCAGGTGGTGGGGCAGCACCCGGTCCGCGGGCACCGGGACGCCCGCCAGACGGACGGTTCCGCTGGCCGTCGTACGCTGCCCCAGGCCGTCCCAGTCGTCGATCACCGTGAGGCCGGGGGCGTCCGACGGCACATACGCCACGTGCAGGTTGTCGTCCTCGGCCCGGGCCAGGACCGGGATCCAGTCGGCGAACAGGGCTCCCGTGGAGTAGTGCTTGAGTCCGTTCAGGACATACGAGCCGTCCGGCCGGGGCTCCAGCCGGGTCCGGATGTCCTGGACGTGCTTCGTACCCGCCTCCGACTGGGCGTTGCCGAAGCGGCGGCCGGCGAGCAACTCGGCGTAGAAGAACTTCTGCTGCTCCTCGCTCCCCTGACGTCGAATCACGTTCACATAGGCGAAGTGGCTCTGCGGAATCTGGGCGAGACTGGCGTCGGCGGAAGCCAGCAGCCGGAAGATCTCCGCGAGGGTCTCAGCGCGGACGTCCGCGCCACCGTGCTCTGTCGGCACGGTGACGGCGAGCAGCCCCGAGGCGGAGAGCCGGTCCAGCTCCTCACGGGGAAGCCGGCGTTCGGCGTCGCGGGCCGAGGCGCCCGCCCGGAAGTCGTCGGCCAGGGCGGAAGCGACAGCGACGGCCTCGGCGTCGTCGGCGATGACGTGTGCGGTCATGGCCTCAGCTCGCCGCGGCCAGGAGCGGAGTACGGCCCAGCGCCAGCGAGAACTGGTCGACGACCTGGGTGAGGGCCTCGGCGGCAGCCGGTACGACAGTGACCGAGCCGTCGTCGTGGGCGGTGATGTCCTTGTCGAGGGTGAACCAGCCCTGCACGATGTGCGCGGCCCCCATGGAGTTGAGAACCGGACGCAGGGCGTAGTCGATGGCGAGGACGTGCGCGGTGGAGCCGCCGGTGGCGAGCGGGAGGACCGTCTTGCCGGTGAGTGCGTACTGCGGGAGCAGGTCGAGGAGCGCCTTGAGGACTCCGGAGTACGACGCCTTGTAGACGGGTGTTCCTACGACGACGCCGTCGGCGCTCGCGAACAGCTCGGTGGCCTCGACGATCGCCGGATGCCGGAAGTCCGCGCCGAGCAGGGCCTCGGCGGGGATGGTGCGGACGTCGAGCGGGACGACGTCGTGCCCCTGAGCGGTCAGTCGCTGGTCCAGGTGGCGCAGCAGGCGGTTGGTGCGGGAGGAGGCGGAAGGGCTGCCGGAGACGGACAGGACGGTGGCCATGGGTCCTCTTTCGGGGAAGAAGGGGGCGCCTTCGCCGGGGAGGCGCCCTGGGGGCGGTCAGGAGTACCAGGTGGGTTCGGGCAGTTCGCCCTCAAGAACCCAGCGGCCGACCTCTCGCCGCTTGTAGGCGACAGGGTCGTGGAGCGTGTGGGTGCGGACGTTGCGCCAGAAGCGGTCCAGGCCCTCGGATGCGGCGGTGGCGCGAGCCCCGGTCACTTCGAAGATCTGGTTGCCGATCTCCAGGGCGACGTCGGTGGCGCGGGCCTTCACTGCGGCCACCCGTACCTCGAAGTCGCCTCGGGTCTGCGCGGTCACCGCGTCGGGCTCGTCGTGCAGCTTCTGTCCCTCGGCGGCGACGGCGTCGGCGAGGGCCTCAGCCGCCCAGAGCTTCGCGGTGAGGTCGCCGTAGATGTCGATGACGTACGGCTCGTCGACCGCCCGCTCATGACCGCCGTGCAGCCACGAACGGGACTTGGTGCGGGTGTAGGTGGCGGCCGTCTCCAGCGCGCCGCTCGCGATGCCGAGGTAGAAGCTGACGAACACGAGCTGGATGGTGGGGACGTTGAGGGTGTTGTAGGTGCGCGGCTGGAACTCCTTGTCGACGTAGCCGAGCGCCGACGACCACGGCGCGCGGACGCCGCTGATGGTGACGCCGCCGCTCTCGGTGAGCCGCTGGCCGATGTTGTCCCAGTCGTCGTGGAAGGTCAGGCCTTCGCTGCCGGACGGCACGATCGCGAAGACGTGCAGTCCGGTGCCCTCCAGGACGCCTTCGAGGACGGTGACGTCGGAGACCTTGCTGCCGGTGGAGAAGGTCTTGCGGCCGGTGAAGACCAGGTCGTCGCCCTCCTCAGTGACGACGACGTCCTTGTCGCGCGGGTTGACGGCCCCGCCGAAGAACCAGCGCTCCCGGGTGGCCTCGGCCTCTGTCCGCTCCCACTGCTCGCGGGTTCCGACCAGGCGTGCGGCCCAGAACCACAGGTAGTGATAGCCGAGGAGCTGGCCGATGGATCCGTCGGCCTTGGCGACCTCGCGGACGACCCGGTAGGCGGTGGTCCAGTCCTGGCCCGCGCCGCCGTGCTCGGTGGGACCGAGCAGGGTGACCAGGCCGGCGTCCTTGAGGAGCCGCACCTCGGCGTACGGCGTGGCGCCGGCCCGGTCGCGGGCGGCCGCGTCGGTGTCGAGGACGGCGGCGACCTCGGCCGCCCGGGCGATCCATTCCTCGGCGGCGGCGGGGGCGGGGCGGGTCGTCCAGTCGGCGGGCGTGACAGTGCTCATGCTGATGACCTCATTCGCGGTGCGGTGCGGAAGGCAGGGTCAAGCGTGCGAAGGGACGGAGTCCGCCTGGCTGTCCGGCAGTTGGGCCTCCAGCTCGCGTACGAGCGGCAGCACGCGCCGGCCGAAGTACTCGACCTCCTCGTGGTAGTGGAGGAAGCCGAGGAGGAAGAGGTCGACGCCGAGCTTCTTGTAGGCGACGATCCGCTCGGCGATCTGCTCGGGTGTGCCGATGAGCCCCGTACGGAAGCCGTCGTTGTACTGGACGAGGTCCTCGAAGGAGGAGTCCTGCCACATGCCCTTCTTGTCGGCGGTGGACTGCCCTGCCTGCTTCACCGCCGCGCCGAAGCCCTCGACGGCCTCGGTGTCGGCCTTGGCGACGATCTCGCGCAGGGTCTCGCGTGCCTCGGCCTCGGTGTCGCGGGCGATGAGGAAGCCGTTGAGGCCGAACTTCGGTGCCCTGCGGCCGGCTTCGGCGGCGGACTTGCGTACGTCGGTGATCTGCTCGGTGACGCCGTCGAAGTCCTTGCCGTTGCTGAAGTACCAGTCGGATACGCGACCGGCCATGGCGCGGGCAGCGCTGGAGTTGCCGCCCTGGAAGATCTCCGGGTGCGGGCGCTCGGAGGTGTTCAACGGCTTGGGCTTGAGGGAAAAGTCGCGCAACCGGTAGAAGTCCCCGGCGAGTTCGGTGTGGTCCTCGGTCCAGATCTTCCGCAGGGCACGGATGAACTCCTCCGAGCGTCGGTAGCGTTCGTCGTGCTCCAGCCAGGGCTCACCAAGGGCGGTGAACTCGCCCTTGAACCAGCCCGACACGACGTTGACGGCGAAGCGACCGTTCGAGAGGTGGTCGGCGGTGGCACCGAGTTTGGCGAGGACGCCCGGGTGCCACAGACCAGGATGGACGGCGGCGATGACCTTGAGACGCTGGGTGGCGAGCAGCAGGGCGAGGCTGAAGCTGGTCGACTCGTGCTGATACTCGGCGCCGTAGCTGGCCATGTAGCGGACCTGGCTGAGGGCGTAGTCGAAGCCGTTGTTCTCGGCGAGGACGGCGAGTTCGCGGTTGTAGTCGTAGCCCCAGTCGGTGCGCTGCTCGATGGTGCTGGTGACCAGGCCGCCGCTGACGTTCGGGACCCAGTAGGCAAAGCGGACGGGAACGGATCCGCGGGATGCGGAAGATACGGGGGATACAGGCATGAAGAACTCCTGGCAGGAGAACGCTGCGCGGGCAGGACGAATGAGCTCCGCGGAATTCAGGCGCGCTGGAGCGGCGTTTCCGGGAGAAGCGTCGTCACGACGGCAATGAGCCGGGACCGGAATTCACGGAAGGAAGTCGGAGCGGGAGCGAGTGGGAGGGTTTCCCTCGGGTGCGCTCAGACCCGACAGCGACAGAAGGCGCTGGAGACACGCGCAAGGTCGACGTGGCGTCGCCGCGTGAGGTCCTCTCGCTTCATGCCACCGATCGAACCAGGGAGGAGTCCGGCCGGTCAAGAATGCCCGGATGTGATTCCACATGCTGAGAGTCGGTATTCACGAGGTTGTGACAGGGATTCCCTTGAACCCGGTCTCCAGGAGGGCGCAGTCTCCTGATCGTGCGTATCGAACAACTCGAATACATCGCGGCCGTCACACGGCTCGGTTCGCTACGACGCGCGGCCGAGGAACTTCATCTGTCCCAGCCGGCGCTCAGCGAGACCGTACGCAATCTGGAGCGCGAGCTCGGCGTGGACCTGCTGGAGCGCAAGCGGACCGGGGCGAAGATCAGCGACGAGGGACGCGAGCTGCTGCCGCACATCATGAGCGTGCTGGACGCGGTCGACCGGCTGCGCGGCGCGGCCGGCGACCAGCACCGCATCAGCCGCATGGTCCGACTCGGCACGGTGAACACGGCCACCGTCCCGCTGGTCATCCCGACCGTGCGCGAGTTCCGGGCCGCGCACCCGGTCACCCAGGTCGAGATGGTCGGCGCGCAGCAGGCCGACATCCACCGCGGGCTGCTGGAGGGCGCCTTCGATCTGGGACTGGTGAACTACCTCCGGGGCGACGACATGCCGCCCGGATTCGAGACGACGGAGCTGCTGTGCGGCCGACCGGTGGTGTGCGTTCGTCCGGACAGTCCACTTGCTGCCTTGGACGCGGTGGACGCCGACAGCCTCCTGACCGAGCCGCTGGTCGTGATGCGGTCCGGCTATGTCATGCACCGTTTCGTGCACCGGCTGCTCCGCGGCCGGACACCGTCCTTCTCGTACTCCACCGACGGTGCGGAGATGGGCAAACTGATGGTCGCCGAGGGCCTGGGGGCCACGGTGCTGCCGGACTTCAGCGTCGTCGGCGACCCGCTGGAGCGACGGGGCGCGATCACTGTGCGGCCACTCGCGAAGGATGCGACCGACGTACTGCTGGTCCTGCAGCGCCGCCATTCCGGCTCCGTACCGCGAGCGGTCCGAGACCTGCACGAGCTCTTCGTGCGCAACGCCCAGGCGTACGGCGCCTCTTCGCGACGGCTGAAGGAGGGATGATCCTGTGCTCATCGTCATGGGCGGCCTGCCCGGCACCGGCAAGACCACGCTCGCCCGTCTCCTGGCGGCCCGGATCGGTGCGGTCCATTTGCGAGTCGACACCATCGAGCAGGCGATCGTCCGCTCCGGGCCGGCCCGGCACCCGGTTGGTCCCGTGGGCTACGCCGTCGGGTATGCCCTGGCCGAGGAACACCTGCGGCAGGGGCTGACCGTGATCGCGGAATCGGTCAATCCGCTGAGTGTGACGCGCGACGCCTGGCGGGACACGGCCGACGAGGCGGGCGTGCCCGTCGTCGAGGTGGAGGTGGTGTGCTCGGATCCGGCGGAGCACCGGCGCCGTGTGACCTCGCGGTCGGTCGACATTCCAGGTCTGCCGCTGCCGGACTGGCAGCAGGTCGTCGGCCGGGAGTACGAGCCGTGGGACCGCGAGCGCGTCGTCGTCGACACCGCGGGACAGAGCCCGCGACAGTCGCTGGCTCTGCTCCTCCGTGCCCTCCCACCGGGCTGACCGCTCCCGCTCGGCTGTGCGGGACTGCTCGGCCAAGTCGGCGCGTGTGTCGGCGCTTCAAACACCTGGTAATCGGACGCCGAGCATCAGCTCGGCTGGAAGGAGTGCCCCCGTCGGCGCCATTCCTCCGCGAGCAGTTCGTACGAACGGACCCGGTCGGAGTGGTCGTGGGTGATCGTCGTGATGAGCAACTCGTCCGCGCCCGTCGCCTCCTGCAGTTGTTCCAGCTGGTCGGCGACCCGGCCCGGCGAGCCGACGAACTGGGTGTCGAGGCGGTCCTGGACGAGGGCCCGGTCCTCGTCGGTCCATGCGTGGGCACGCGCTTCCTGCGGCGTCGGGAACTCGATGGCGCCCTCGGCAGTACGGATGCTGCGCACCCACGGGCCGTAGCCGGTGGCGAGTTCACGGGCCGCCTCGTCGTCCTCTGCGACGACGACGTCCGCCGAGACGCTGACGTACGGCTTGTCGAGGAACTCGGAGGGCTGGAAGAAGGACCGGTAGCCCTCCACCGCCTCCAGGACCGTGGCCGGGCTGACGTGATAGTTGGCCGCGAACCGCAGACCGTTGCCGCCCGCCACCTCGGCGCTCTGACCACCGCTGCTGCCCAGGATCCACACCTCCACGTCGGCGCCCTCCCCTGGCACGACGTGCGCTTCGACACCCTCCGGCGAGCGGTAGGTGCCGGCCAGCAGGGCGAGGATGTCGTCGATCTGCTCGGCGTAGTCCTGTGACGCGGCGCCCGGCAGCAGGAGCAGCCTGCGCTGCAGCGCGATGCGGGGTGAGCCGAGCAGATGTTCGAAGGAGAAGCGGGGTGGGATCAGCAGGCCGTTCGGGGTGCGGCCGTCGACGACGGGGGCCGCCGTCGACAAGGGGGCGGCCGGCTGTCCCGGCGGGCGGCCGCCCGAGCGGCCCAGGCCCAGATCGAAACGCCCCGGGTGCAGTGTGTCGAGCAGGCCGAACTCCTCCACGGTGGACAGCGCCGTGCGGTGCCCGAGCTGTACGGCCCCGGAACCGAGCCGGATGGTGGAGGTGGCGGAGGCGGTCAGCGCCAGGACGACGGCGGGTGACGTTCCGGCCACGCCGGGATTGAGGTGATGCTCAGCGAACCAGTAGCGGGCATACCCGAAGCGCTCGGCCTGCTGCGCGAGATCGATGGAATTGCGCAGGGCATCGGCTGCCGTCGATCCGGAGGAGATCGGGACCAGGTCGAGGACGCCGAGGGGGATGTCAGACACGGACGGACTCCTGGGTGATCGGTGTTGCCGGAAGGACGGGGCCCCAGGCGAACGGCGGGTCGGGGATCTCGCGGCGCAGCACGGGGGCGACCTTGGACTGGAACAGCTCGAGGGAGGCGCGGTGCTGGGACTCCGGCAGCCCACCCGCGTCGGCGTGCAGGTGGACGACCGTGTGGCCGAACTGCTCGTGGTAGCGGTGCACCTTGTCGACGACCTGTTGCGGGCTGCCGATCAGCGCCGAGCTGCGCTCGACGAAGTCCTCCAGGGTCTCGAATACCACCGGCAGCCCTGCCTTCTTGAAGAAGGCCAGGTTGGCCTCGAAGATCGGCCGGTACGCGGCGAGCGCCTCCTGCGAGGTGGGGGCGACATAGATGCCCGCGGTGCCGGCGCCGACGGCTATCTGCGCCGGGTCGTGGCCGTAGAACTCCCAGCGCTCGCGGTAGTGGCGGATCAACTCGGCATACGGCTCTATGGGGTTGGTGACGTTGGCGGAGAACAGCGGGTCGCCGTAGCGGGCGGCGAGGTCGACCGACTCCTTGCTGGTTGCGCTGCCGTGCCAGACCCGGACCGGCTGCTGGTACGGCCGCGGCCACACCTCGGCGTCGGTCAGCGGGGGACGGAAGCGGGTGTCGGCGGTGACCTTGTCCTGGCGCCAGATCTTCCGGAAGACCTCGTAGCTCTCGGCGTTGCGGTCCCACTGGTCCTCGGGCGTGACGAGGAAAAGGTCGCGTTGGGCGGCGCCGTTGCCCTTGCCGATGATCAGGTCGAGGCGGCCGCCCGAGAGATGATCGAGGGTGGCGTAGTCCTCGTACGCGCGGACCGGGTCCAGCAGGCTGAGCGTGGTCACGGCCGTGAACAGGCGGATCCGCTTGGTCAGGGCGGCCACATGGCTCAGTACGACGGTCGGGGACGAGGAGATGAACGGCCGCTCGTGCCGCTCCCCCACGCCGAAGCCGTCGAACCCCAGCTCCTCGGCGAGCAGGGCGTTGTCGAGGACCTCGCGGAACCGGTCGTGGGTGGACTTCTGCACCCCGGTGACCGGGTCCGGGCGGTGCACGATCAGGGTGATCGCGAGGAACTTCACGACGCCGCCCGCTCGTCGGACGCCTCGTCCGGGTGTTCGAGGCCGAGGTGGTGCCGGAGCGTCGGGCCCTCGTAGTCGGTGCGGAAGACGCCCTGTTCCTGCAGCAGCGGGACGACCTTGTCGGCGAAGTCGTCGAGGCCGGTCGGGGTGATGTGCGGGACGAGAATGAAGCCGTCACTGGCGTCGGCCTGAACGTAGTCGTTGATGGTCTTGGCGATGGTCGCCGGGGAGCCGACGAAGTTCTGGCGGTTGCCGGTGTTGATGACCAGGTCGCGGATGGACCAGTTGTTGGCCTCGGCCAGCTCGCGCCACTCGCGGGCGGTGGCCAGCGGGTCGCGGTACATCCGGACCTGGGCGCGGCCCTTGGAGATGTGCTCGTCGCTGACGTCCGGGTCGACGTCGGGCAGTGGGCCCTCGGGGTCGTAGGAGGACAGATCGCGGTTCCAGACGAACTCCAGGTGCTTGATGGCGGTGGCCCCGCTGACCTGCTGGCGGCGCACCTCCCGGGCCAGCTCCTCCGCCTCGGCGTCGGTGTCGGCGAGGGCGAAGGAAGCGGCGGGCAGGATGAGCAACTGGTCGTGGCGGCGGTCGTACTTGGCGAGACGGTTCTTGACGTCCGTGTAGAAGGCCTGGCCGCCTTCCAGGGTGGCGTAGCGGCTGAAGATGGCGTCGGCGCTCGATGCGGCGAATTCGCGGCCCTCGTCGGAGTCTCCGGCCTGGAAGATGACGGGACGGCCCTGCGGGGAGCGCGGGACGTTGAACTGGCCGTGGATGTCGAAGTGTTGGCCGGTGTGCACGAAGGAGCCGGCCTTCGCGTCGCGCAGGAAGACGCCGGTGGCCTGGTCGGCGATGATCTCGTCGCCGTGCCAGGAGTCGAAGAGTTCGGCCGCCGTGGCCAGGAACTCCTTCGCCCGGGAGTAGCGCTCGCCCTGCGGCAGGAAGCCGCCGCGGCGGAAGTTCTCGCCCGTGAAGGCGTCCCAGGAGGTGACGACGTTCCAGGCGGCGCGGCCGCCGGAGAGGTGGTCGAGGCTGGCGAACTGGCGGGCCACCTCGTAGGGCTCGTTGAAGGTGGAGTTGATGGTTCCCGTCAGGCCGAGCCGTTCGGTGACGGCGGCGAGGGCGGCGAGGACGGTGAAGGTGTCGGGGCGGCCGACGACGTCCAGGTCGTAGATCTTGCCGCCCTGTTCGCGGAGCCTGAGTCCCTCGGCGAGGAAGAGGAAGTCGAACTTGGCGCGTTCGGCGGTCTGTGCGAAGTGGGCGAAGGAGCTGAACTCGATGTGGCTGCCGGCCTTCGGGTCGCTCCACACGGTGGTGTTGTTGACGCCCGGGAAGTGTGCGGCCAGATGGATCTGCTTCAGCGGCTTGCTCATGTCGGTGCGGTCCTTCCGGCTCAGGCGGTGGCGTAGCGGTTGGCGGGGCGGGCGAGGCCCAGCAGGCCGCGCAGGGTGTCGGCCTCGTAGGCGGTGCGGAAGGCGCCGCGGCGCTGGAGTTCGGGCACCAGGCCCCGGGTGATGGCGGGCAGGTCGTGTCCGGCGACGGCGGGCCTCAGCCGGAAGCCGCTCAGCCCCTCGGCCGCCAACTCATGGATCAGGTCGGCGAGTTGGGCGGGCGTACCGGCAAAGATCCGGGCGTCGCTGGTGTACGGCTCCCCCGCGAGGGCGTCGAGACGTGCACGGCGGTCTTCCGCCGCGGCCTGGTCGTCGTCGAGGAAGACGACCAGGTCACCGAAGACGTGCACGAGTTCACCGGCGCGTCCGGCCGCCTCCTGCTCGGCGCGGATCTCGGCGACGATCGCGCGGGCCTGGCCGGCGTCGTGCGGAGTGACGTAGCCGACGTCGGCCTGGCGGGCCACCAGCCGGTACGGGATCGTCTGGTGGGCGAGGGCGGTGACCAGCGGCTGACCCTGCGGCGGGCGCGGGGTGATGGACGGGCCCTTGACGCTGAAGTGCCTGCCCTCGAAGTCGATGTAGTGCAGCTTGTCGCGGTCGATGAAGCGGCCGGTTGCGGCGTCCCGGATCTCCGCGTCGTCCTCCCAGCTGTCCCAGAGCCGGCGCACGACCTCGACGTAGTCGGCGGCCTCATCGAAGTGCTCGTTGAGCAGTTCCTGCCCGGCCGGACTCTGGATGCCCTCCAGGCTGAGCGGTGGAAAGGTGCGGCGGCCGAAGTGCGCGGCCTCGTGCGGCCGGGGCGAGATCTGCACGCGCAGACCGGCCCGGCCGCTGCTGACGTAGTCGAGAGTGGCGATCGCCTTGGAGATGTGGAACGGCTCCGTGTGGGTGGTGATCACGGTCGGCACCAGTCCGATGTGCCGGGTCAAGGGTGCGATGCGGGACGCGATCAGTACGGCGTCCAGGCGTCCGCGGACCTGGTCCGTGCGGCCGTCCGGCTCACCGATGGGGGTCCCCCCGGTCGAGCGAAGTCGAGGCTGGGGGAGCGAGGACTGCAGGCCGAGGCCGTCCTCGAGGGTGATGAAGTCGAGCAGGCCGCGTTCGGCCTCGGCGACCAGGTCGGCCCAGTAGCCGGCGGTGAACAGGTCCCGGGGGCGGGCGGTTTGCTCGCGCCAGGAGGCGGGGTGCCAGCCGGTGCCGTCCAGGGCGACGGCAAGGTGCAGGTGGGGAGCGGGAGTTGAGGACACGAGGGTGCCTTCCTGGAGGTCCGTACGAGATCGCCGGCCCGCGGGAGTCGGGGCACACGGCGGCTGGCGAGCGCAGCGAGATGGGGGTCCCCCCGGCCGAAGGCTGGGGGAGGGGTCAGGAGCTACAGAGGGAGCCGGCCACGCGCTGGAGGTCGATGTGGGGCCGGGAGTGGAGGTGGACGGCACGGAGTACACGTGTCACGTGTCTCACCTCCGTCCGAGCGGACCATTCACTCAGCTTCGACAAGGACAACGGCACGGCTATGCCGTTTCTTCCAGCGCGGCGGCCCCGGTGTGCCGGACGAGCGAGAAGACGGTACGGCGGCGCAGGGTGAACCCGATCGACTCGTACAGCCGGATCGCGTTCGCGTTGGTGGCGGCGGCGTGCAGGAAGGGGCGTTCGCCGCGTTCCCTGATGCCGGCGGCGACCGCGCGGACCAAACGGGTGGCCAGGCCCCGGCCGCGGTGGTCGGGGTCGGTGCACACGGCGCTGATCTCCGTCCAGCCCGGCGGGTGCAGCCGCTCGCCGGCCAGGGCGATCAGCCGGCCCTGGTGGCGGATGCCGAGGTAGGCGCCCAGCTCGACGGTGCGGGGCAGATAGGGGCCCGGCTCCGTGCGGGCGACCAGATCCAGGATCTCGGGCACGTCGCCGGGGCCGAGCCGTACGGCCTCGGGGTCGGGCTCGGCGCGCAGGGCGGTGTCCACGAGCTGGACGCCGTGTCCGGTGCGCACGACCTCCCAGCCCACCGCCGCCTCGGTCACGCCCCGCACCGCGGCGGTGCCGCCAGGGCCGACGAGTGCGGCGAGGTCGGCCCAGGCGCGCGGGTCGTCCTCGTCGGAGAGGGCGTGGAAAGGGGCCACGTCCTGGTGGTAGCGGGCGGCGTGGCCGATTCGTTGGGCGAAGTGGGCGTGGGGGCCGGTGAGCGCGGCCCAGGCGGGGTTGTCCAGGATGTGCACGGAGCTGGCGTCGATGCTGGTCACGGACATGGTGTGGCGGTCTCCGGGGTGCGGCTCGGGTGTCC
This sequence comes from Streptomyces sp. NPDC051133, assembly GCF_040682635.1. NCBI lineage: Bacteria > Bacillati > Actinomycetota > Actinomycetes > Kitasatosporales > Streptomycetaceae > Streptomyces > Streptomyces sp. NPDC051133. Next base: position 86,951 of record NZ_JBFBBK010000021.1, on the reverse strand, counting down.
GACGCCCGGGGACTCCACCGCGAGGCGGCGGTGGAATCCCCGGCACGCGATGGTCAGGAGTTGTCGAGGGGCAGTCCGGGCGGGTTGACCTCGGACTTGGCGACGGCCTCGTTGGAGAGGTTGTAGGCCTTGAGCCACTCGGCGTACTGACCGTGCTTGATCAGGTAGTTGATGGCGTCGGCGAGCGGCTTCGCCAGGCCGCTGTCCTTCTTCGCGGTCGCCGCGATCAGGCCCTGCAGGCTCGCGCCGGCGCCGGAGTAGGTGCCCGCGGTGCGGGTGGCGTTGGGTGTGTTCGCGACCTGGCGGTTGTGGTAGGCGATGCCGGGGTTGGGGCCGAGGTACGCGTCGATCTTGCCGCTGGACAGGGCGAGGTAGACGCTGTTGCTGTCCTGGAAGTACTTGACGGTGAGCTTCTTGCCCTCCTTGGCCAGCTTCCCCTTCCACTCCAGGAGGATCTTTTCCTGGTTGGTGCCAGAGCTGACGGAGACGGTCTTGCCGGCGAGGTTCTCGTAGTTGCCGTCGAAGTTCCAGGTGCTCTTCTTCGGCACGACGAAGGCGAGGTTGTCCTGCCGGTAGGAGGCGAACTCGTACTTCTTCTTGCGTTCCTCGGTGTCGGTGACGTTGGAGAAGGCCACGTCGACCTTGCCGCTGTCGATGCCGACGAAGAGGTTCTCCCAGGTGGAGTTCTTCACCTCGGGCTGGAGGCCGAGGACCGCGGCGACCAGGCGGCCGAAGTCGGGTTCCGCGCCGGTGAGGGTCTTCTGGTCGCTGCCCACGTAGGCCAGCGGCGGGAATCCGGCCGGCAGGGCGCCGATGCCGATCTCCAGCTTGCCGCTCTTCCTCACGGCGGCGGGCAGTTCCGCGCTGATGGACTTGACCTCGGAGACCTTGATGGAGGTCTGCTGGGCGGCGCCGTTGGAGACCTGGCCGATGACGACCTCGCCGGTCTTGGCGGCGCTGTCGGTGGAGGTGGCCGCGTCGCTGTTGCCACCGCAGGCGGCGAGCCCGGTGGCCAGGGAGCCGACGGCGGTCGCCGCGGTGATGCCGCGTATCAGGCTGCGTCGGGTGAAGTGGGAGGCCATGGCCGTTCCTTGTCGCTGGAGGTGATGAGGGTGGCGTGGGGGGAGGTCTGAAGGGTGCGGCGGGTCAGAGGACCTTGCTGAGGAAGTCCCTGGTGCGCTCGTGGCGCGGCTTGTCGAGGACCTCGGAGGGCGGGCCCTGCTCGATGATCTTGCCGCCGTCGATGAAGACGACCCGGTCGGCGATCTCGCGGGCGAAGCCGATCTCGTGGGTGACGATGAGAAGGGTGGTGCCGCTGGTCGCCAGGTCCCTGATGACGGCGAGGACTTCGCCGACCAGTTCGGGGTCGAGGGCGGAGGTGGGCTCGTCGAAGAGGATGACTCCGGGGCGCAGGGCGAGGGCGCGGGCGATGGCGACGCGCTGCTGCTGGCCGCCGGAGAGCTGGCGCGGGTAGGCGCCGGTCTTGTCGGCGAGTCCGACGCGGCCGAGGAGTTCGCGGGCCAGCTCCTGGGCCTCGGGCTTGCCGAGTCTGCCGGTGGCGACCGGGGCGGCGGCCACGTTGTCCAGCACGGTGAGGTGGGGGAACAGGTTGAAGTTCTGGAAGACGAAGCCGATCCGTCCGCGCTGGGTGAGGATGGCGCGCTCGCTCAGCTCCTTCAGCCTCTCGCCCTGCCGCTTCACGCCGATCGGCTCGCCGTTGACGCTGACGTAGCCGATCTCGGGCTTCTCCAGGTGGTTGACGACCCGCAGCAGGGTGGACTTGCCGGAGCCGGACGGGCCGAGAATGACGGTGACCTCGCCGGGGCGGACGGTCAGGTCGACGCCGTCCAGCACCCGGTGGGTGCCGTACCACTTGTGCACGTCGTGGACCTCGACGGTGGCGGCCTCGACGTCCGCCAGGGCCTCGATGGTGTCGGTGGTCATACGGCGGCCTCCCGGCGGATGCGGGCCCGCAGGGAGGTGAGTCCGGTGCGGAGCTTCTGCAGCGGTGTCGGCGGCAGGCTGCGGGTGGCGCCGCGGGCGTAGTACCGCTCGACGTAGAACTGGATGACGGAGACGACGCTGGTCAGGATCAGGTACCAGACGGTGACGACCAGCAGCAGCGGCACGATGTCGCCGGGGTAGGTGGAGCCCATGGTCTGCGCGGAGCCGAACAGGTCGAGCAGGGAGACGTAGAAGACCAGCGAGGTGCCCTTGATCAGGCCGATGAGCTGGTTGACGTAGTTGGGGATGATGGAGCGCAGCGCCTGGGGAAAGACGATTCTGCGGAACTGGTAGCCCTTGGGCAGGCCGAGGGCGGCGGCCGCCTCGTGCTGGCCCTGGTCGACGGAGAGGATGCCGCCGCGCACCACCTCGGCCGCGTAGGCCGCCTCGTTGAGACTGAGGCCGACGACGGCGACGACCATGTCGGTGGCGAGTTTCGACTCGTCGAAGGAGAAGAAGGCCGGCCCGAAGGGGATGCCGACGCTCAAAGTCTTGTACAGGGCACTGAAGTTGTAGAGGAAGATCAGGACCACGATGAGGGGGATGGAGCGGAACGCCCAGACGTAGGTCCAGCTGACCGCGCGCAGCACCGGGCTCTTCGACAGCCGGGCCAGGGCGAGCAGCACACCGCCGATCAGGCCGAGCACCGCGCTGTAGGCGGTGACTTCGAGGGTGATGAGCAGGCCGTCGAGGATGGTGGGGCGCAGGAACCAGTAGCCCCAGCGGTCCCACTGGTAGAAGGGGTTGGAGGCCAGCCCGTGCACGAACTGGGCGACCAGGACCAGGACGACCGCGGTGGCGATCCAGCGTCCGGGGCGCCGCAGCGGCAGAACTCGCTGGGCAGTGAGGGCTTTCGATGGTTGATCGGCGGTCGGCGCCTGGGGGAGGGTGACGGTGGCGCCAGGGGGTTCACTCATGGTGGGCTCCGGCTGGGTGGGTACACCCCGGAAGCGCGGCGGCATGCGGGGGCGCACACGACGGCGAGGTACCGGGGGCGGGGAGGACGACGGCACACCGCACGGGCGGTGTTCATCAGGGAGTGCGGGGGCTGCGGGGAGGTGTCAGCCCCGACAGCGGGCACGGCCCGGTGCGGTACACAGTGCGCTGTTCACGCGGAGCAGATCGACGGCGCGATCGGCGACGAGAGGGTTCGGGTGCGGCTGTACGCAGCCCTGGGAGCGGCGCGTGGCCGTCCTGAGAGCTGCGTACATGGCGTCACCATCACTGTTCCGGCCCTGTGGGCCTCGCGCTTACCGAAACGTCTTCGGTCCGGTCGTCACCTGGGGCACCCCACCGCGGCGCGAGGGTTGCCGGTCAGCCAGCCAGGGCTTGTCGCTGACACTCATGACCGTTCTGGGCCGTAGTTAAGACAATTGCCCGAACGAATGTCAACGCCGGTCCACCAGGTGGAACGGCTAACGGGTGGTGTGGGCCGCCCAGTCCAGGATCCGCACGGCCGCTCCGGCGGCTTCCAGGCCCTGGCAGCGGGCGTGGTGACGGCGCTCGATGCCGTCGAGGTCGAGGTGGCCGCCGAAGGCGGGATGGGCGGCGAGCCGGCGGGCGTAGGCCCACAGGGTCGGATGGTCGGCGATGCGTTGGACGGCGGAGGCGTCGAGGTGGTTGCGGTGGACGGTATCGAGCTGGACCAGGGCGACCCACAACGCGACGTCGGCGGCGGTGACATCGTCGCGGATCAGGTACGTGCGTCCTTCGAGCCAGCGTTCCAGGGCCCCGAGCGTTTCGAGCAGCGTGCCAAGTGCCGCGTCACGTTCCACCGGCTCACCACCGGCCGATCCGGCGTGCTGCGCGGCCTGTTCGATGCCCTGCCCGCACATCCGCTCGACCGCCTCGATCTCCGACTCCGCGCCGCACGGGTAGAGCGAGGGGCGGTCACCGCCGAACCGGCGGTCGAGGTCGCGCATGATGTCCGGGGCATGGGTGCTGACGATCCGCCCGGACCAGTCGTCGCTGAGCACCGGCGCGACGGCCGGACCGGGGTACCGGTGGGCGCTGGCCTCGTACAACGGACGCAGGACTGAGTGGCCGCCCTCGGGGCAGTCGGGGACCGCGGGCAGGAAGGTGGCCGGACAGACGGTGTCCAGGCCGAGCAGGCTGTGGGTGACGGCGATGCGCAGGCCGCCGGAACAGGCGGTCGACAGATGGAGGCGGTAGCGGCCCGGAACGGCGTAGTGGCCGCTGCGCGCATCCCGGCCGATCCGGCCCCGGAAGGCGGGCGCGGGTCGGCCGGAGGCGTGGGCGGCCAGCGGTGTGACAGTCATGACTCTCCCCGGGAGCGGGCGCGGGCGTACGCGCGGCGGAAGCGACGTCGGGTGAGGGAGCGGAGCTCTCCCGTACGCACCGGACGGCACGACACCTGAGGGCGTCTCCGGTGCGGGATGGGCGCGGCTCAGCCCTGGGGGTCGATCGCGCTGCAGACACGCAGCAGATCGATGTGACGGCGGGAGGTCAGAAGAGGCGAACGGCTCACTCGGACGGTGACCGACTCCAAGCGCCTCATATTTTCCCTACCTATTCACTAGGATTCCCTCAGTGAGTGTCGATCCGACCGACATCGGCGTCAAGAGGGCCGTCCCGCATCGCGGACGCCCCGATGGACGGCGGCCCGCCTCGACACGGCCACCGTTCTTCGGGGTCGGTGTCCGGCGTGCTCGGCCGGGTACAGGAGTCTGGGCCTGATCCTGCGACGATCCAGGCCCTGGTCAGTCCGGGTACTCCGGTCCGACCGCAGTGCGCGCGCCGAGCGTCCTTCCCCTGCCCCAGCCGAGCTCACGCCGGTATCCGCCGAGCAGACCGGAGTCCTCGAGCTCTGCCCCATCACGGAAGCGCGAGCCGGGAGCGTCCAGGGGCGCGGGCGGACTCCCGCCGCTCCGGAAAGTGGAAGCGGCGGGAGTCGCGAGCGGGTCAGCCAGGGGAAGCGGGCCGGCCGTGGGCAGCGGTTCAGGCCCGGAAAGCGGGTCAGCCATGGAACTGGTTCGCAGGCACCGGGAGCCCGTAGTGCTCGCGCAGGGTCGTGCCCTCGTACTCCTCACGGAACAACCCCTTGCCGCGCAGGATCGGCAGGACGTGCTCGACGAAGGCCGTCAGGCCCGACGGCAGCGCGGGGGCCATGATGTTGAACCCGTCTGCCGCACCGCCCTCGAACCAGGCGATGATCGTGTCCGCCACCTGCTCGGGTGTGCCCACGAACTCGAAGTGGCCGCGGCCGCCGCCGAGCCGGGAGATGATCTGCCGGACCGTCAGCTGTTCGCGCACCGCGAGATCGACGATCAGGTCGGAACGGCTCTGCGAGCCCTCCAGCTTCGGCCTCGCCAGGATGAACTCCGGTAGCGGCTGGTCGAGTTCGAAGACGGATGGCTTGGTCTCGAACACGGCGGCCAGCTGGCGCAGCCCGTACTCCGGGACGCGCAGCTCGTCGAACTGCCGCGCAAGCGCCTGGGCCTCCTCCTCGGTCGAGCCGATGTACGGGACGATGCCCGGCAGGACGATGACGCCGTCCGGGTCGCGCCCCGCGGCCCTGGTCCGTGCCTTGATGTCGGCGTAGAAGCCGGCCGCACGCTCGTATGTCGTGTGCGCGGTGAAGATCGCCTCGGCGTGCCGTGCCGCGAAGTCCTTGCCGTCCTCCGAGGAGCCGGCCTGGACCAGCAGCGGGTAGCCCTGCGGCGGACGCTCGACGTTGAGCGGGCCGGCCACCTTGAAGTACTTGCCCTCATGGCCGAGCCCGTGCAGCCGTGCGGGGTCGGCGTAGCGTCCGGCGGCCTTGTCCGCGACGACGGCCTCGGACTCCCAGCTGTCCCACAGCGCCTTGGCGACCTTCAGGAACTCGTCGGCGCGGGCGTAGCGCTCGGCGTGGCCGGGGCGGTCGTCGAGGCCGAAGTTGGCCGCCTCGTCCGCCCCTGCCGAGGTGACGATGTTCCAGCCGGCGCGGCCGCCGCTGACGTGGTCGACGGACGCGAGCCGGCGGGCGAGGTTGTAGGGCTCGTTGTACGTCGACGACACGGTCGCGATGAGGCCGATCCTGCTGGTCGCCTGGGACAGCGCGGTCAGCAGCGTCAGCGGTTCGAGCTGGCCCGGCGGCCGGAACTCACCGGTGCCGATGAGGGCCGGCCCGTCCGCGAGGAACAGCGAGTCGAACTTGGCGCTCTCCGCCAGCTGCGCCAGCTCGATCCAGTGCCGTAGGTCGAAGTCGGCCCGGGGATTGCTGTGCGGCAGCCGCCACGCCGCCTCGTGGTGGCCCGCTTCCATGAGGAAGGCGTTGAGGTGGAGCCTCCTCCGTCCCGCGCTCATGAGGTGACCTTCAGCTTCGAGCTGTCGTAACCGGCCGGCAGGAGGTTGTCGACGATCGACGGGACGTCGACCTTCTTGGTGATCTGCCCCGCCTCCAGGAAGGCGTCGGCGAGCTTCTGCTCCAGTTCGATGTCCGACTGCTCCACCGGAGTCACCCGGTTCGAGTAGGCGGCCAGGGACGCCTTGGCGTCATCCAGCGGGATGCCCTGCTCCTTCGACAGCGCCTGCGCGTATTTGTCGGGGTTCTTGACCGCCCAGGCGAACTCTCGCGACAGCCTCTTCAGGACGTCCGTAAGAGCCGCACGCTTGGTCTTGTCCTTCAGCGACGTGTCGCTCGCGACGTAGTAACTGCTCGTCTGGTCGATCGGCGGGAGGCCCTTCACCAGGATCCGCGCGCCGTTCTTGACCGCGATCGCCGACTGCGGGTTCCAGATCGACCAGGCGTCCACCTTCCCGGTGTTGAACGCCGTGGCGCCGGCCGCCGGGTCGAGGAAGACCAGCTTCACGTCCTTGGGGGTGAGACCGACGCTCTTCAGCGCGTTCAGGGCCAGACCGTGGGCCGAACTGCCCTGCGGGACAGCGATCCTCTTGCCCTTGAGGTCGGCGGCCGTCTTCAGCTTCGAGCCCTTCGGCACGATGATGTTCTCGTTCGACTGGGTGGGTGTGAGCGAGCGGTTGACGGCCACGACCTTGAAGCCGTACTCCTTCGCGGCGCCGGTGATCGGCGGCACGTCACCGACGCTGCCCAGGTCGATGTCGCCCGAGGCGGCGGCCTGCACGAGCGGCGGACCGTAGGTGAAGCGGGCGAACCTCACCTTGTAGGGCGCGTTGTCGAACACGCCGGTGACCTTCGCCAGTTCCTGGCTGCCGTCACCGCCGTTGTCGCCGATCATGAAGGTGTACTTGCTCCACTCGGGGTGCTTGGCGTCACTCGCGTCGACGGCGTTGCTCAGCGGCGCGGCGGTGTCCGACGACGATCCTCCGCAGGCGACGAGGGTACTCGCCAGAGCGAGCGAGCCGACTGCGCCGATGAGTCTCACGGTTCTCTTTCGCATGGGTGTCGTGCTTTCTGTGCTGGGTGAGGGTGTTCGGGGAGGTCAGTGCTGGCCGGCGAGGCCGAGGTCTTCCAGGAGCCGGGCGCGGAGTTCCTCGCGTGCGACGCTTGCCTCACGGTCCGCGGCGGTGAGGTCCACCTGGTGCGAGGTGCCGATGCGGCCGTTGCTCATGACGACGATGCGGTCCGCCAGGGCGATCGCCTCGTCGACGTCGTGGGTGACGAGCAGCATGGCGGCCTGATGCTTGGTCCGCAGTGCGCGTACGAGGTCGTGCATGCGCAGCCGGGTGATGGCGTCGAGGGCGGCGAACGGCTCGTCGAGCAGGACGAGTTCGGGCTCGGAGACCAGTGCCCGCGCGAGTGAGACCCGCTGGGCCTCGCCGCCGGAGAGTTCCTTGGGCCATGCCTTCTCGCGGCCCGTGAGGCCGACCTCGGCGAGCACGTCGCGGGCCCGCTGTTCCGCGTCGGCCCCGTGCAGGCCGAGCGTGACGTTGCGCAGTACCCGCTGCCAGGGCAGCAGCCGGTCGGCCTGGAAGACGATCGCACGCCGTGCCGGGACCTCCACACGCCCTCCGTCGGGCCGGTCCAGCCCGGCGAGCAGCCGCAGCAGGGTGCTCTTGCCGCAGCCCGAAGGACCGAGCAGGATCACCAACTCCTCGTCGGCGATGGTGAGGTCGAGGTGGTCGAGCACCGCTCGGTCACCGAACTGACGGACCACCTGCTCGACGACGGCCCCGGTCTGCCGACGGTGCTCCGTCGCAATCGTGCTGCTCATGACGCCTCATAACCGGGCCGCCACCGCAGCAGCACCCGCTCGAGAGCCCGGACGAACTGGTCGGCGAGCAGACCGAGGAGCGAGTAGATCACCAGCCCCACGAAGACCTGGTTGGTCTGGAGGTACGTCTGCCCTTGAGTGATGAGGAAGCCAAGTCCCTTGTCGGCGTTGACCGTTTCGGCGGCGACCAGGCCCAGGACGCTGTACGCGAGGGAGAACCGGAGGCCCACCAGGAACCCCGGCAGGGCCCCGGGCACCAGCACGCGCGTCACCAGGCGCCAGGTGCCCGCACCCGTCGTGCGCGCCATCTCGATCAGCCGCTGGTCGACGCCCCGGATCGCGGCGAACAGGTTGAGATACATCGGGACACCGGCGCCGAAGGAGATCAGCAGCACCTTCGTGAGTTCATCGATGCCGAACCACACGATCATCAGCGGCAGCACCGCGAGGAGCGGGATCGTGTTCAGCACCTGTACCAAGCCGTTGAACAGGTACTCACCGCTGCGTAGCAGCCCGCCCAGCACCCCGCTGACGATGCCCACCGTCAGACCGATCGCGAGACCGATGCCGGCCCTCTGCAGCGAGATGGCCAAGTCCGGCCCGAGGACGCCCTGTTGCCAAAGATCGGCGGCAGATTTCACGATCGAGGTCGGCGCGGGGGCGTAGGTCTTCGACACCACTCCGGCCCGGGCGAGGATCTCCCAGGCGATGAGGATCGCGACCGGGATCGTATAGATGCCCAGCGGCCAGCGCAGGCGCTCGCGGAGTGTGCTGAGCGACGTCCGGCGGCGGGCGTCGCGCGGCAGGAACACCTCGCGTTCCCGCGCGCCCGTCGTCTCGGCGTCCGGGACCTTGGTGACGGCCGGCGCCTTGAGGCTGAGATCGGTCATGCCGCCACCGCCAGCACGCTGCTGTAGTGCGAGGCGTCGCCGATCAGTTGCTCACTGCGGCGGCCGTCGACACCGGTCGGTACCTCTCCTGCGATCGTCACCCGGTTGAGGCGGCGCGGGTGGTCGTCGTAGTTGTCCACCGCGTAGTGCTGGGTGATCCGGTTGTCGAAGATCAGCAGCTGGTTCGGGGACCAGGTCCAGCTCAGGATGTTCTCCGGACGGGTCACATACGACTGGAGGATGCGCAGCAGATCGGCCGAGTCGCTGCTCGACAGGCCGACGATCCGCTTGGCGAAGCCACCGATGAACAGCCCGCGTTCGCCAGTGAGCGGATGGACTCGCACGACAGGGTGCTCGGCCTCGTAGGGCGTCGAGACGAAGACCCGGTCGTACTCCTGTCGCTGCGCCGTCGTGGCTGCGGGGCGGGCGTAGTCGTACTGGTTGGTGTGCACGACGCGCAGCGTGTCCGCGAGGGCGCGCAGCGGTTCGGGCAGATCGCGGTAGGCCGCGGCGGCGTTGGCGATGAGCGTCTGCCCCCCGTAGGGCGTCGTCACGATGGACCGGAGCGTGGTGAGCTGCGGCGGGTTGACCACGAAGGTGACGTCCGTGTGCCACTCGTTGGCCTTGGACGTCGCGCTGTCGACGGCGAGGACATTCGTCGTGCCGTCGGCGGCCGGCACGTTCGGGTGGGCGGTGGTGACTTCGCCGAACCACCCGGCGACGCGCTCCTGACCGGCGTTGTCGAGCTGCACGTCGTCGAACACGATCGCCTTGTGCTCGTTGAGGGCGTCTCGGAGCGTCGTGACTGTCGAGAGGTCGGGTGGCGCCGCGAGGTCGACGCCCTCGACGACCGCGCCGATGCGGCCGGTGAGCTTTCGGATGGACGGAAGCATGAGGGGATCCCTCCCGGGCAGATGGGCACGCCAAGGGGTGCTGGAGAACGGGGAGTCTGGTGAAGGGGGTGCGTACGGCGCAGAACTGATTGACCACGCGGAACACCGGACTGGGCCGGCCGGAGAGAGGACGCGTGGTCGCAGAAGGCGCGTGGTCGCAGGACCGCTACAGCCGCGTTCTCAGCGGCCGCGTCGGCGTGCGCGAACAGGCTCCCGGCTCATACGAGAAGCAGATGAGAGGAGAGGGGAGCCTTCAGAAGGTGGATACGACGATCCCTTGCCGCGTCAGCGACAACAAAACGCGCTGGAGACGTGCGCCAGATCGATGTGGCGCCGCCGAGTGAGGTCCACGCGCGGGTTCATAAGACGGGAGTTCAGCAGAGGTCCACCACGTCGGTCAATAACTTTCCGCACGGGTCTTGCATTGCGGACACGGAGAACTCCTCCGCCTGGTCGTGGAGGTCGCACCGGCCTCCGCACTTGCCCCTGACGTGCGCGTCAAAGGCTGGCGTCTGCGCGTCGGCACCAGCCGGTCGTCCGTGCTCGGCCCGTTTCCCTCGATCAGCAGCCCGGTGCTTCGTTGTCTTCCCCGGGCTGCGCACTCTGCTCGATCCCCCCCGGTGACCACGCCCGAACAGCGGGCCTGCAGACAACCGCTCCGGTGAGCGTCAGCGGGCGGCCGCAGAGCGGGACGAGGCCGAGAACGTCAGCCGGGAGTTGCGGGCGGTGCGCCGGGGTGGGGTCATGCGGCCCAGGCGCTGCGCGACGCGGCGGCGTTCGAATGAGCCCGGCCCACCGAGGCCCCGCACGACGGCGGGGCCTCGGTACGGTCATCGCCTGCGTTCCGTCAGCACCACGGACTGGGCGCCCCGCTGCCGGTGAGCGCTCGGAGGGTCAGCGTGCAGCGAGGAGCCGTCCCGCGTTCTGCAGAACGTACCGTGCCACGTTCGTGCCAAGCGTGATCCCCGCCTCGTCAGCCGACCGGGTGTGGATGCCGGAGAAGACCCGGGCGTCCACGTTCTCGTCCGAGAGCTGCTTCCAGGCGGTGTACGTCCTGGTCACCCCGGGCGCGGTGGGGCTGGTCAAGTCGAACGGGGCGGTACGCGGACCGACCAGCGCCGACAGCACGGTCTGTGCGGCGCCCGCGTAGGTGTTGTGGCCGCTGGGGTAGTCCGGATGAGCGGGGGTGGTGTGCAGCGGCGTCCAGTCCGGGTCAGGGTCGATGGTGCCGGTGCGGATCGCGGTGACGGGACGCCAGCGTTCGTAGGCGTACTTGCTGTCGGAGGTGGCGATCTGTGTGTCCACCAGCGCCACGTGGAAGAGCGCGACCAGCCGCGCCTGCCCGGCGATCCCCTGGTCCGCGCGCGAGAGCGCCACCCGCAGCGGCTCGGTGTAGAGGGTGAGCGAGGAGCCCAGCCAGAAGGTGGCCGTCTCTGTCTGGTGGGCGCTGCGCACCGCGCTGTCTGCGGCGCCGTACGCCCGCACCTCCGTGAGGTCGGCGGCGTAGCGCTGGGAGTCGAGAGCGGGCGGCGGGCCGAGCCGAAACTGGCTCTGCGTTCTGAGCAGGAACGGCTTGGCCAGACGATTGCCGTACTGGGCCGCCGGCGCGTAGTCGGGCAGCGTCGGCTGCCACACGCCCGGCGCCGCGGGCTTCACGGGATAGGGCGCGTTGACCGAGGCAGGATCCAGGCCGTCACCCTCCCTCGACTTCAGGACGAGATCGGCCTGCTTCTCCCCCGCCGCGACACCCCGCTCCTCAGCCGGGCCATCGGGAATCGCGTCGAGGCTCTCCTTGTACTTCGCGTCGAGCTGCTCCGCACGGCTCGGGACCAGCGTCACCAGCACACGGTGTACGGCCCCGGCGAGCGCCGCCTCCTGATACGCACCGCGCTCGACGCCCGCGGGCACACTCCGGGTGGCTCGAGCGGCCGCGAGCCAACTAATCGCCCATGTACGGCTGTTGGTAATCTGTGTGGATGCCCCGGCCGCCGCGATGGTCTCGGCGGTGGCGTCGTACCAGGCGAGGGACGTGGACGTACGGCCGGCCGCCGAGGCCTGTGGAACGGCGACGGACGCGGTCAACAGCGCCGCCGCACCCAGGACTACGAGGGCGGGCCGCGTTCTGGTCGAACTCACGTGATCTCCTTCGGTTTCGGTAGGGGTGAAAGAGCCGCTGAAGCATGAAGAGGGCGAAGTACGACACCCGCGCCACGCGGGATCAGGTCGATTCCTTGGAGCGGGGAACCGCGTCGGCGTGATGCGCGGGCGCGGAAGCGGGAGATGTCGATGACGGGCAGGGCTGCGTACTGGGCCATGGGAAGTTCCTTCACGGCAAGGTGAACGCGCGCGCCACTCAATTACGCCCCAGCAATGGTTAGTTGAAGGCGAAAGGAGGCAGCGGACGAAAAGAGAAGAGCGAGTTCGCGAGCCGTCGAGCGGCGATCAGCAACAGACCTGGTCGAACTGGTCGGCGCGGCGGCTCACCCAGAACGGGTCGAGCAGCACCGTGTGTGCCGCGCCAGTGGTCTCCATGCCCGGATCAAAGCACACCCGGAAAGATGCGTCCACCATGCGTCCCAGTGGGAGAGACGCCCCTGCGCCCATGGTCGACCTTGACGTTCACAGGGGCGGACGACATACGTTGAACGGGAAAGTTCCTGACGCGTCGTGGCCTGTCGCCGCGCGTGCTCGCGTTTTGGTGCTTGCACAATTCACCCAACAAGGCGATGAGTTGGTTGGCGGGGCCGATGTGCCGCAGCCTTCCCCGGTCGGTCCGTTCCGGGCCCGGGAGTCCCGTGATGGGGTCGAGGTGGCCCGCGCCCTGTGGGACTCGTGGGAGGACGACGCGGTCATCCGGTGAGGACGCCCGATGACCCGCACCGACCCCCTCGACGTCCCCCGGCCCGACGCCCGGCTCCACTTCAGCTCGGCGTCCGCCTCGCCACCCCGGACGAGTTCGCCACCCTTGTCGCCGGCCTCCTCGACTGAACCACATCACGGTCGGGCGGGCCGCCGCGGCACCACGCCCGCCGACGCTGCCGCACCGCAAGGTCGCACCGCACGAACGCACCGCACGAACGCACCGCGAGAACGCACGCACGAACGCACCGCACGGACGCACCGCCAGAACGCTCCGCCGAGCGTCGAGCCGCGCTCGCCGGCCGGGCCGTCGGTGGGTCGGACTTGTACAACCGGCCCCCGGCACCGCACTGTTGCCCGGTATTCGTTCATACGGTCAGGAGTCCTCACTTGTCCTCCCACACCCCCGCTTCCACGCCCGCCCATGTCGTCGACCCCGGCGGCGGCTGCCCGCACGCCCTGAACGCCGGCCTGCGGGCCCGGGGGCCCGTCGCGGACATCGTCCTGCCCGGCGGAGTGCCCGCAGCGGTCGTCCTGGGGCACGACGCGCTCAAGGAGTTCCTCTCCCATCCCGACGTGGCGAAGGACGCCCGCCACTGCCCGGCCCTGAACGACGGCACGATCCCCGCGGACTGGCCGCTCCGGGTGTTCGCCAACGCCCAGGGCATGCACACCGCCGACGGCGCCGACCACCGCCGGCTGCGGTCCCTCGTCGGCAACGCCTTCACCACCCGTCAGGTGGAGCGGCTGCGGCCGCGCATCGAGGAGCTGACCGCCGGCCTCCTCGACGACCTCGGGCGGGCCGCCGACGACGACCCGGACGGCGTCGCGGACCTGCGCACCCACTTCGCGCTCCCGCTCCCGATAAGCGTCATCTGCGAGCTGCTCGGCGTGGACCCCGAGCACCGCGGCCGGCTGCACGAGCTCACGTACACGGTGATCATCGCCACCGACACCACCCCGGCGGAGGTGACGGCCGCCGTGCGCGAGCTCGTCGAGCTGCTCGGCACGATCGCGGCCGCCCGCCGGGCCACTCCCGGCGACGACCTGACCAGCGCCCTGATAGCCGCCCGCGAGGAGGGCGGCGACCGCCTCAGCGAGGCCGAACTCATCGGCACGATGCGCCTGATGCTGGTCGCAGGCCACGAGACCACCCTCAACCTGATCAGCAATGCCGTACGGGCCCTGTGCACCCACCGTGACCAGCTGGCGCTGGTCCTGGAGGGCAAGGCCACCTGGTCGGACGTGGTGGACGAGACGCTGCGCTGGGACGGCCCGGTGAGCTGGTTCCCCTTCCGCTACCCCACCCGTGACCTGGCCCTCGGCGGCAACGTGATCCCGCGGGGCACCCCGGTCCTCGCCGGTTACACCGCCGCCGGGCGCGACGAGGCCTTCCACGGTCCGGACGCCGACCGCTTCGACGTCACCCGGCCCGGCGCGGCCCGGCACCTGTCCTTCGGCCAGGGCGCGCACTACTGCGTGGGCGCCCCGCTCGCCCGCCTCGAGGCCACGATCGCCCTGGAACGGCTCTTCACCCGTTTCCCGGACCTCGACCTCGCCGTCCCCGAGGCCCAACTGCCCCGCCAGCGCAGCTTCATCGGCAACAGCGTCGAAGCGCTCCCGGTCCACCTCGTCAGACCCGCAGGCCGGGTCGGCGGCGGGACGGAGAGTGGGCCGGCCTCATGACGCGGCGGGCGACGGCAGGTAGTCGTCGACGGTCATGGAGTCGTGCAGGCGTGCGCTCTTGGTGGTGAGGCGGAGAAGGGCGCGGCCGGCTCCCGCGGGCAGGGCGGAGACCAGGCGTGCCCCGTGCGCCAGTCCCCGCACGCCGAGGCGTGAGGTGGGGATCAGGGTCTTCGCCGCGCTGAGGGCGGCCGCGCGGCTGCCGCGCACGTGCTCCGCCATCGCACGCTCGTAGGCGGGGAAGGCACGCTCGTGGTCACCGCCGGCCCGCGCCAGCTCCCCGGCGAGGACGTACGCGCCGACGACGGCCAGGCTGGTGCTGCCGCCGACGACGGGGCCGGGGCAGTAGCCCGCGTCGCCGACGAGCGTCACCCTCCCCCGCGACCAGGTGTCCATCCGGAGCTGGGTGATCGAGTCGAAGTAGAACGCCGGGGTGCGGTCGAGCTCGTCCAGCCAGCGGTCCACCTCAGGGTGCATGCCGGCGAACGCACCACGCAGCAGCTCCTTCTGCCCCGGCACGTCGTCGTGGTGGTGGCCGAGCTCACGCTCGCTCCGGAACAGCAGCAACGCACGCGCGTCGCCGCGGTGCCGCACCCCGTACGTGCCGGCCGTGCGGCCGACGCCGACGTGCATGTGGAGCTCGCCGTCGAGCCCGGAGGCATGCGGCAGGGTCAGCACCCCGAAGTAGGCCCCGGTGGAGGCGCTGAAGCGGGACGGGTCGCCGAAGACGAGGCGGCGCACGTTGGAGTGCAGCCCGTCCGCGCCGACGACGAGGTCGAAGCGGCGCGGCGCGGCGTGCTCGAAGCGCACCTCGCCGTCGGGTGCGATCGCGGTGATCGAGTCGTCGAAGACGTATGCGACGTCGCGGCGCGTGGCGTCGTAGTAGATCGCGCTGAGGTCGTCGCGCATGATCTCGACGTGCCGGTCGGAGGTGGCTTGGAAGATCTCGGAGAGGTCCACCCGGACCGGACGCCGTGCGCCCTCCTGGTAGACGGTCATCCGCCGGGTGCCCGTGGCCCGTTCCTCGACGCGCGGGAGCACGCCCATCTTCTCCGAGATGTTCACCGCGGGCCGGAACAGGTCGACCGCGTGGCCGCCCGTCTTGCGCGGGCTCGGCGCGCGCTCGACGACGGTGACGCGGAAGCCGTGCCGGTGGAGCCAGTACGCGAGCACCGGACCGGCGACGCCGGCGCCCGAGACGAGAATCCGCATGGCACTCCCCCGTGTTACTCAGTCCACCCGCACGGCGTGGATCGTGGTGAAGGCCAGCAGGGGCGTGGCGGTCCGTTGCGGATCCTCGAGCAGGGGTGAGTGTCCGAGACCGGGCAGCAACTCGACTCTCGCACCCGGAACGGCGCGGTAGTCGGCGGCGGACGAGGATCGCCACCTGCGGTCGTCCTCGCCGAAGACCACCAGCAGCGGCTTGCCGACGGCCGTCAGCCGGTCCGGGAGTGGGCGCTGCTCCAGGTAGTCGCGGGTCGCCTGGAGGGTCGCGGTGAGCGTGTGGTGGGTCATGCAGCGGACCTCGTCCAGGATCTCCGGTGGAATCCGGTAGCCCGCACGGCTGAAGGCGGTGCTCGCGAACCGGCGGATCTGCTCGTCGGCCGGCGGCCACTGCGCGGGTCCGATGGCGGGGAACTGCGGTGCGATGAAGGCGTCGGGGCTGGGTCCGGTGTTGATGAGCGCGAGCGCGGTCACCAGGTCGGGTCGCTGTTCGGCGACGGCGGTGGCGACCATGCCGCCGCTGGAGTGGCCGACGACCACGGCGTGCGCGACGCCGAGCCGGTCCAGTGCCGCGCCGGCCCGGCGCGCCTGGTCCGCGAGCGCGTAGCTGCGGTCGGCCGGTTTGGCCGACCGGCCGTGCCCGAGCAGGTCGATGCGGATGACGCGGTGAGATCCGGTCAGCAGCGGGACCAGCGGGTCCCAGGAGCGGGTCGAGGACGCGGACCCGTGGATGAGCAGGAGTACGGGGGCGTCGAGGGGGCCGTCCTCGCACACGTGGATGTCGCCGTCGTCCAGCGACAGGGTCGAACTCGCGGTGGGCTCGGCGCCGTCATGGACGTGCGGTCCGCCGTCAGAAGCAGTCATGGGCCCACTGTCGCCGCCGCTCCCCGGCCGTGGATTGGACGAATGTTCCCCTCAACCGGCGCACGTAGCATGGGACGATGCGGACTTTCATGCACGGTGGGGCTGTGTGGGACGTCGCATGCCCGCAGCGGCCGAGCAGGGTTGCCGGTGTCTCCATGGCCGGGTTCCGTGTCCGTGACCTTGAGGCGCTCCGGATGGTCCCGCACCCGGCCGTGACGCTGCTCCTGGAGTTCGGTACCGGCTCGCCTGTCCTCGACGGTGCCGCCGGGCGGCAGCAGCGGGGAAGCCTCGTCGCCGGGCCCGGATTCGGGTCCGGCGGCGAGGCCCGGGCGCGAGGGGAGAACATCGAGTGCGTACAGGTGCGCCTGTCCCCCGTGATCGCACGCGCGGTTCTGGGCGTCTCCCCCGCCGACCTCGACGGCGCCGCCGTGTCCCTGGGCGATCTGTGGGGCCGGGAGGCGTCCCGGATCCGCGGGCGACTGGGCGAAGTGCCTTCGTGGCAGGGTCGCTTCGCGTTGACGGACGCGCTGCTCGCACGCCGGCACGAGGCGGGGCCGCCGGTGGACCCGGAGGTGGCCTGGGCCTGGCACCGGATCGTCGGCAGCCATGGCCTGGCCCGGGTCGACGGACTCGCGGCCGAGATCGGATGGAGCCGCAAGCGCCTGTGGTCCCGGTTCCGGTCGCAGCTCGGCCTGCCGCCCAAGCGCGCCGTGAAACTGGTCCGCTTCGACCATGCCGTCCACCGCCTGGTCGCGGGTGACGGCGCGGCCCGGGTCGCGGCCGACACCGGTTACGCCGACCAGTCCCATCTGCATCGGGACGTCGTGGAGTTCACCGGGGCGACGCCCGCGACGGTGGCCCGCGAGCCGTTTCTCGCCGTCGACGACATCGCATGGCCCAGCACCGGAACCCCTCGGCCCGGGTGCGCTGCCGGCGGTTGACGGAGCGACAGGACCGAAGACGGTCGCGCCTCGGGCCCGCCCGTCGCCCCCCCCCCGCTCGATGGTTACCGCGCGGTGACGTCGGACTCGTACACCAGGGCGGTGCGGTGGTTGTACTGGATGGTGTACATGGTCTTCCCGCCGGTCACGACGCGGCCGGTGGAGGGGAAGTAGTCGTCGGTGAGGGCGGGTGCGGCGGTGGCGACGTACGCCTGGCCGGCCGGGACGCTGTAGGGGCTGAGCGGGGCCTGGGTGGAGGGAGAGAGCCCGGCGGGGTATTCGTTCTTGTCCGGGTAGCTCGAACCGTACACCGCCACCGGTGAGGCACCGGCGGCGCTGACCAGCGTCACATGGCGGGCGCGTGTGGTGTTGCAGCCGTGCGGATTGAAGAACCAGACTTTCGTGCCGCTGTACCAGATGGCCGTCCAGTCGCCCTGGCGGTCGGCGACGACGAACTGTTGCCCGGCCGCCGCGGTGCTGCCCCAGTCGTTGACCCGGTCGGTGCCGACGCCGTCCGGGTGGACGGCCTGGTCGCCGAAGAGCGGCGCGGTCGCGCTGGGCGCGGTGCGCAGGTGGACGACGTTCGAGGGCTGGGTCCGTTCGGTGCACTCGGGTGTGGCGCCGGTCGGGTCGTCGGACGGGCAGACCTGCACGGTCTGCTGGTTACGGTGGTAGCCGGGGGTGATGGTGACCGCCGAGCCGACGGGGCCCACACCGTGCCGGCCGCCCACCGGGGCGTGCAGCAGCCGCATGTAGCGCTCCCAGTCCCACGACGGGCCCGGGTCCCAGTGCATGCCGGGGACCAGGGCGGAGTTGGGGCCGGGCACGTTGTCGTGTCCGAGGATGTGCTGCCGGTCCAGCGGGACGCCGAAGCGTTCGGCCAGGTACCGGACGAGGTCCGCGCTGGTCTCGTACTGGGTCTGGGTGTACCAGGTGCCGCCCGTGGCGGCGTAGCCCTCGTGCTCGATGCCGATCTAGTGCAGGTTGGTCGAGTAGTTGCCCGCCTGGAAGGAGATGTCCTTGGTGGGCACCATCTGCGTCACGGCGCCGTCCGAGGAGCGGATGACGTAGTGGGCCGATCCGCCGCCCGGCTTCTGGAAGGTGGTGAGGGCCGCGTCGTAGGACGACTCGGTGTCGTGGATGACGATGGTGTCGATCCTGATCCCGTTGGCGGGGCGGTCGGACACCTGGCCGTTGGCCGGCGCGGCGGGCAGGAAGGTGCAGTCGAGGGTGGCGGGGCACTCGGTGTCGTCCGCCGCGGCCGTCGTCTTCAGGTGCAGCGCGGACAGCTGTCCGGTGGCCGGCCGGACGCCCGGGGTGGGAGGCAGGCTGATGTGCTGTCCGTCCCGGGTGGTCTCGCTCGCACCGTTCTCGATGGTGGCGAACACCCGGTCGGCGAAGGCACCCGCCGCGCGCCGCTCGGTGGAACCGCTGTAACGGGCGACGGCGGCGTACCACTTGCCCGGGTCCTTCGGGGTGCCGCCGGCCGTGCTCCTCGCGTAGGAGGCCAGGAGGGCGGCGCCCGCACGGATGTTGGCGGTCTCGTCCGTGCGCAGTCGCTTCGCGGGCAGTCCCGTCAGCCTGGCGGCGGCCTGGAGGGTGTGCAGGGCCGGAGGGGAGGCCATGGTGGCGAGGTCGCCGCGGCCGGCCGCGCCCGCGTCGCCCGTGGCCAGCGTCCGGGGCGTCACGTCCGTCAGGTGCATGGGCCCGTAGCCGCCGCTGGTGCTGCGCTCGCCGGCGTGGGCGTCCCAGGCGGACTCGTGATAGGCGACGGCGAGCAGGACGGGCAGCGGAACGTCGTACTCTGCCGCGGCCCGCTCGAAGGTACGCTGACGGCTGTCGGCCGCCGCCCGGTGTCCCGCCGTCCGATGTGCCGCCGCATGGGAGGGCGCAGGGGCGGCGGCGATCCCTGCGGCGGCCAGCACACCTGCCGCGAGAGTCAGTGACAGCCGCCTGTGCGGCTTGCGCTCATGCACGTGTGGTCCCCCCGAGTCTCCTGCACCGGTTCCGGTCCTGGCGAGCCACCGCCCGCGGCGCTCCGAGACCGAAATGCGGCCAGGGAGCGCCCAGTTGCGCACGCGGTGATCTGTACATGAAGTGACGACGATCAGGCGTGCCGGGTTCCCCGCTCACGGATCTCGCGTGTGGCCTTTCGGGCCCATGGCGTTCGTGAGGCATGTCGGCGCTCAGGGAGGTGAGCGGTGGCCGGCAGGCCGGCCGGGTGTCCGGAGACGGTGATCGCCGCCCGCGCGGCGTGGGATCCGGCGCGGGCGGCGCCACCGAGCCTCGTACTCGTCACCGGTGAGGTCCGAGGGCTGAGTGCGCTCGGGCTCGGTGGATCGGAGCAGGGCTTGGGGCCGGGATCAGCCCTCGACGACGCCGGAGGCCGCGATCTCCACCTTGCCCTTGGGGGTGCCGGACTGCGAGCCCAGGGCCTCGATCTGGTCGACGAGGTCCTGGCCCTCGACCACCTCGCCGAAGACGACGTGCTTGCCGTCGAGCCAGGGGGTGAGGACGGTGGTGATGAAGAACTGCGAGCCGTTGGTGTTGGGGCCGGCGTTCGCCATCGACAGCAGGTACTTGCGGTCGTGCTTCAGCTGGAAGTTCTCGTCCGCGAACTTCTCACCGTAGATGCTCTTGCCACCGGTGCCGTTGTGGTTGGTGAAGTCGCCGCCCTGCAGCATGAACTGGGGGATGATGCGGTGGAAGCCCGAGCCGGCGTAGCCGTAGCCGTTCTGGCCGGTGGCCAGCTCACGGAAGTTGCGCGCGGTCTTCGGGACGACCTCGTCGAAGAGGTTGAAGACGATGCGGCCGGCGGGGGCGCCGTTGATGCTGATGTCGAAGTAGACGTTGCTCATGGGGTTCATCCTGTCACCCCTGGTGCCGGACGCGACGCACGGCCCACCGTTCACGGACGTGCCGACGAGCCGAGCGCCGGACGCGGTACGATCGTACGACCTATCGGCGGGCTCATACATCGCGGCGTCTCACGACGACCACGGCGAGCGCGACGGTGATCAACGGCCAGAGCGCGTACACGATCCAGGAGCCCGGGACCGTGGCGGTGTAGCCCAGGGATCCCGGTTGCGGTCCCCAGTTCTCGGTCAGGCGCCTCCAGGCGGCCGACACCATCGCGTGTTTGACGTCCGCCGACCAGCGATTGCTCTCCGAGAACATGGTGGGCAGCATCAGCAGGGTGAACACGCTGGTGACCATCGTCACGGCGGCGTGCCGGAGCAGAACGCCGAGCCCCAGACCGACGAGCGCACAGACCGGCGCCAGCAGCGCGGATGCCGTCAGCGCCCGGATCACCCCGGCGTGAGTGATCCACACCCCGGCGTGCCGCCCGGACAGGACGGCCTGGGAGGCCAGGAACGAGCTGGTGGAGACGGCCGCGCCGACCACGGTCCACAGCGCGGCGACGACGACCGCCTTGGCCAGCACCACCGAACCGCGAGCGGGGACGGCCACGGTGGTGGTGCGGATCAGGCCGCTGCTGTACTCGCTCACCGCGGTGAGGGCGCCGGTGCTGCCGGCGACCAGCATCAGCGTCCAGGAGCCGGCCTGCGGGTAGGCGTCGAAGGGCAGGAAGCCGGCGGGGCCGGAGCCCGCGGCGTGGTCCGTCAGCGTGGCCACGACGGCGGCCCCCGTGACGAACAGGACGGTGAGTGCGATCGTCCACGGGGTGGAGCGCAGGGACCGCGTCTTGATCCACTCAGAGGCGAGCAGGTCGCGGAAACGGGCGGGCGACCCGCCGAGGTGGGTGGCCGGCGAGGCGGATGCGCGTGTGGTCATCGGGGGTGTCCTGCCAGGTATTCGACGCTGTCGGCGGTCAGTTCCATGAAGGCCGCCTCCAGTGAGGCGGCGCGGGTGGTCAGCTCGTTCAGCTGGATGGTGTGGTGGAACGCGAGCGCCCCGATTCGGTCCGCCGGGAGTCCGGACACGGCTAGCTTCTGGGCGTCGGGCGGGCCCACCGGCTCGACCGAGGCGCCCGCCGCGGTCAGCACGGCTGCCAACTCGGCGGCCCGCGGTGACCCCACCAGAACGCTGCTGTGGGTGCTTCGGGCCGCGAAGTCCCTTACCGACTCGGCGGCGATGAGGCGGCCCCGGCCGATGACGACCAGCTGGTCTGCGGTGTTCTCCATCTCCGACATCAGGTGACTGGAGAGGAAGACCGTGCGCCCTTCGTCGGCGAGGCGCCGGAAGAGCCGGCGTACCCAGAGCACGCCCTCCGGATCCATGCCGTTGACCGGCTCGTCGAACATGAGCACGGGCGGGTCTCCGAGCAGGGCGGTGGCGATGCCCAGCCGCTGCTTCATGCCGAGGGAGAACCCGCCGATGCGGCGGCTCGCCGCCTCGGCCAGCCCCACCTCCGTCAGCACCTCGTCCACCCGGCGCCGCGGAATGCCGTTGCTGCGGGCCAGGGCGGACAGATGGGCCGCGGCGGTGCGGCCGCCGTGGACCTGGCCGGCGTCGAGAAGGGCGCCGACGTGCCGCAGTCCGCGCGGGTGACGGTGGAAGGGGACGCCGCCGACGGTGGCGGTGCCGGTGGTGGGCGCGTCGAGGCCGAGGATCACCCGCAGGGTGGTGGACTTGCCCGCTCCGTTGGGGCCGAGGAATCCGGTGACCTGGCCCGGCCGCACGGTGAAGGACAGATGGTCGACGGCCGTCTTGCCGCCGTAGCGCTTGGTGAGTTCGCTTACTTCGATCACGGACCCCACACTGCCGGGAGGGCCTGCGCCCGGACATGAGGCCGTGGGCGGCACTGTGACGGCCGGGTTGGCCCGTGGACGTAAGTCCCCGGGCTGATGCCGCGCGGGCGGTGGGTGGTTACTCTCGCGGCGTGAACGTCATGCCGATCATCCCTGTGCCCGCGAGCGCCGCGCGCCGCGGGCTCGACCCCGGGAGGGCACGCCGCCGATGACGAGAGCGAACGCCGCGGCCTGGGCGGGGGGCGCCTCTTACCTGCTCGTGGTGGGTCTGTTGGTGGGTGCCGCGCCGCGTGCGTCAGGGACGGTCCACGGCGCCGGGGCGCTGCTGGCCGTGAGCCTGCTCGCCGGCGTCGTGCGACGGATGCCACCACTCGCCCTGTCCATGGCGCTCGTCGGATCCACCGTGGTGGTGGCGGGCACGCCGAGCCACGCCCGCGCGAGCCTGGCCGTTTCGTACCAGGGCCAGTTCCTGTCGTACCTGGCGGTGGACCTGATCCTGGGCTTCATCGTCGCCACCGGCGCACGGAAAGCCTCGGTCATCGCCGTCGCGCTGTCGTTCGCCGTGCAGTTCCTGGTGATCGGCGTCTTCGCGCACGGCGACAACCTGGCCGTCAACGAGGTGATCGCCGTCCTGGCGATGTCCGCTTCGTGCACAGCCGGTCTGCTCGGTCGCGAGCGTCGCGAGCACGCGGTGGCGCTGCGTTCGCAGGAGGTGGCCGAGGCCGTGACCGCCGAACGGCTGCGGATCGCACGGGAACTGCACGACATCGTCGCGCACAGCATCGGCATCATCGCCATCCAGGCCGGTGTGGGCAGCCGGGTCATACAGACGCAGCCGGCCGAGGCTCGCAAGGCCCTGCAGGCCATCGAGGCCACCAGCAGAGAGACCCTGTCGGGCCTTCGGCGCACGCTGGTGGCGCTCCGTCAGGCCGAACGGGGCGTGAGCGCCGCGGAGCAGTCGCCGCCGGCTCCCGCGCCGGGTCTGGCGGACCTCGAACGGCTGGTGGCGGCGACCGCGGACGCGGGGGTACGCGTCGACGTGCGCCGCAGTGGGACGCAGCGCCCGCTGCCCGCCGACATCGACCTGTCCGCGTACCGCATCGTGCAGGAGGCGCTGACCAACGTGGTGCGCCACGCGGGCGTCGCGCGTTGCCGGGTGGCGATCGGCCACGAGGACGAGGAGTTGTGCGTGGAGATCGTCGACGACGGGCTCGGCGCCACCGGGAGGGGCCCGGCCCATGGCTTCGGCATCATCGGCATGCGCGAGCGGGCCGGCTTGCTGGGCGGCCGCCTCGACGCCGGCCCGCGCCCCGGGGGTGGCTTCCGGGTGGCGGCCCGGCTGCCGCTGCCCGCGCCCGTCGGAGTTCCGGCGGAGGCCCGGTGACCGTCCGCATCCTGCTCGCCGACGACCAGCCACTGGTGCGGTCCGGTCTGCGCGTGATCATGGCCGACCACCCCGACCTGGTGGTCGTCGGTGAGGCCGCCACGGGCACCGAAGCGGTCCGGCTCGTCAGCGAACTCAGCCCCGACGTCGCGGTCATGGACATCCGGATGCCCGGCATGGACGGGATCGAGGCCACCCGCCGGATCACGGCTGGTCCGGCGCCCACCCGCGTCCTCGTCCTGACCACCTTCGACGAGGACGACCACGTCTACGGAGCACTCCGGGCGGGCGCGAGTGGCTTCGCGGTCAAGGACATGGCACTGGACGACATCCTCGCCGCGATCCGCGTGGTCGCCGCCGGTGACGCACTGATCGCGCCGAGCGTGACGCGCCGTCTGATCGCGGACTTCGTCGGCCGCCCCGCGGCCGCCGCCCCCACGCCCGCCGCACGGCCGGTCCAGGGCATCACCGAGCGGGAGCGGGAAGTGCTGACGCTGGTCGGGCGCGGCCGGTCGAACACCGAGATCGCGGAGGACCTCTTCATCACGGTGGCCACCGCCAAGTCACACGTCTCACGGCTGCTCACCAAACTGGGCGCCCGGGACCGGGTCCAACTGGTGATCACCGCCTATGAGATGGGGTTGGTCGCGCCGCCTCGCTGAGGGCGTCCCCGTAATCCACGGCGGGCACTCCGGCATGCTCTCGCGGTGGAACCGAGCCCCGTACGACAGCGGTGTGGCGACGCACTCGCCGCCGACGCCGCCGAACATCAGAAAGTGAGCAGACAGATGCAACCGACGTTCGTACTGGTTCACGGAGCCTTCGCGAACTCCTTCTCCTTCGCACCGCTCCAAGCCGAACTCGGCCTCCTCGGGCACCGTTCCGTCGCCGTCGACCTTCCGGGGCACGGATTCGCCGCGACCTACCCGCACGCCTACCAGGCGCCGCAGGACCCCGAAGGGCTCGCCACCGCGCCCGGAGCCATCAAGGGCGTCACGCTCGCCGACAACGCCGCGCACCTCATCGGGACACTGGAGCGGGCCAAGCGGAACGGGCCGGTCGTCCTCGTCTCCCACAGCCGCGGCGGCATGACGGCCACCGTCGCGGCCAACCAGCGGCCCGACCTGATCGACCGCATCGTCTACGTCTCCGCCTGGTGCCCCGTCAACCTCGACGTCGGTGCCTACTACGCCGAGCCCGAGATGGCCACGGTCGACTCCACGGCGCTGGCGTCGGCGATGGTCGCAAACCCCGCCGAGCTCGGGCTGCTGCGCTCCAACTTCCGCACCGCCGACCCCGGTGTCCTCACGGCCTTCAAGGCTGCTTTCCTCGCCGACGGTACGGACGAGCAGTTCATGGCGTTCCTCAACACGTTCCAGCCCGACGAGAACCTCGACGTCGGCACACCCGATGACCGGGCACAGGCCCACACCTGGGGGCGGATCCCCAAGACGTACGTCCGGCTGACCGAGGACGCCAGCGTGCCGCTCGCCATGCAGGACCGGATGATCCGCGAGGGCGACGCGCTGACGCCGGATAACCCCTACGACGTCCGTTCGCTCACGAGCAGCCACCTGAAGTGGCTGGTCGACCCCGCACCGGCGGCCCGAGTTCTGGGGGACCTCGCCGCGCTCCTGCCCGGCGAGCAGTGATCGGCAAGGCGTAGGCGGAGCCCCCCACCGGGGAGGGCCGAAGCTCCGCCGAGGTGCGTCGAGTGACCATGTCCGGGGACGGGCATGGTTACGCACATGACCGGCGCGGGGTGGGGTGTCTTCCTGGTGGCCTGCATCTTCCTCGGGTTACCTGCGGTGTACCTACTGGGTGCATGGTGCTGGTACGGCGGGACCTGGCGGACGTTGCCGTTGCGGATGGTGGCAGCCTCCCTGGTCCTGGGGGCGCTCGGCTTCGGGTTGTGGGTGGCGGGCCGGGCCGTGCCGGCCAGTCACTGCGAAGGGCAGTCTCTCGCCGCCCATCCCGAGTGCGAGATCTCCACCCCGTGAAGCTGGATCTTGCACGTCTCCCGCACTGCCGGGACCGGCACCCGGACGCAGCGGACGACGGCGGGGAGCTGGGCCGGATCCTTCAGCCAGGCAGTCCCAGAACGGACTCGGCCCAGCATCCCCCCGCCGACCTCACGGGGCCCGGGCGGCGCCGGCTTCGCCGCCCCGGCCGGGTCACCCGGGGTCGGTGCAGCCGAACAAGCCGGCGTGTCCCGGGGGCAGCTGGGTGAGGAGACGCCGCAGCAGCGCGTCGTCCGCGGCCTCGGCGAGAGTGGGCAGTACGGCGTCGATTTCGCGCCTCGCCTCGACGAGGTCCTCGGTGCTGCGGTCGGCGACGGCCTCGACGAACAGCGCGGGCGTCAGTGGTTCGTTGGCCGGCTCGGCCGCGGTGAGCAGTGATCCGCATCCCTCGGGCAGCAGGGCGGCCAGGTCCGTGCGGTCGTCACCCACCAGGTGCGCGCCGAGTACCTCCAGCACGTTCTGTACGGCTCTGGCTCCCTCCTGCGGTCTTTCATAGCCTGCGCGTTCGGTGACCTGGGTGAGGAAGGCGTCCAGGCTCATGTCCATGGCAGCTCCTGTCGTATGCGCTTCTCCGTGGTGGTCTCGGTCCGGTCTGCGCCCTCACGCGGGCGCGGCGGCGAGAACCATCCGCTGCACGCTGGCCACGCTGCCGCAGCGCTCCGCCAACAGGTCGGCCTCCGTCCTGGCGAAGCCCGCGCCGAGCTCCTCCCGGCAACACCGACTGAGGCTTTCACGGACCCGGTTGACGAGAGTGCGCTCCTCCTCGTCCATGCGGCGGGCGGTCACCGAGGCCAACTGCTGCAGTCGCCAGTCCCATTCGGCGGAACCGATCTCCTGCACCTGCAGCAGTGCGAAGAGGACCTTGACCGCCTCCTGGTGCGCGGTCTCGATGCGCTCCACCGTGTCGGCGTCCTCGAAGGAGACGAGAACGGGGTGCACCGAGGCTCTCTCCGCCTCACCGTGCGCGATCATCAGGTGTGCGAAGTCGTGAAGCGCGGTCTCGCGGTCGGCCTCGGTGTTG
The DNA here is from genome assembly GCF_040682635.1 of Streptomyces sp. NPDC051133. Taxonomy (NCBI): domain Bacteria; kingdom Bacillati; phylum Actinomycetota; class Actinomycetes; order Kitasatosporales; family Streptomycetaceae; genus Streptomyces; species Streptomyces sp. NPDC051133. Next base: position 60,321 of record NZ_JBFBBK010000021.1, on the reverse strand, counting down.
CGCATGAGGCGGAGAAGGTCTTCCATCGTCCGGTGATCCCTGAGGATCATCTCGACGACATCCTGGTTCGGTGTCACGGGTACCTCTCCTCCCTGTAGGGGCTCTCACCTCCCGTTACCCCCGCCTCACTCAGGAATCCGACATTTGCCCCGTTTGCCGAATCCGTCCACGTCAAGCGGCCGTCGTTCTCGGACACACCCTCGGGCGACAGGCGTTGGCGACGAGCCGCGCGGGCACGAGCCGAACCGAACACCCGTGGACGGTACGCACACCGACGTGGACGCCGGGCGAAGGACAACCCGTCACGCACACGCGCATCATTGACACCGGGCTCTCGACGGCCCGGTGAACAGCGCGCCAGGACCACGGGGGTGCCCTGACACGCTCACCTCACCACTCCGCGCCGTCGTCGGCGGCGCCGGCCCCCCACTGGCCGACGCCGCCGACGCACCCCTGCCGTCTTCTCCGAAGCACTCCGGTTGAACTCGCGGAGTCCGGTGGCCGGGTGACGGACGAAGGCGTCTGGCAGAACGACGACGGCCACGTACACGGCGCCATCGCCGACGAGACCGCAATCTCGGAGCCGACCGGCTCCGCCGCACGAAGCTGGTGCGGCTGAGGATGTTCCCCAGCGCCGTGGCAGTCATCCCGCCCGGTGCGCTCTCGATGCTCGTCCATCCCGAGGCGCTTGCTCCACCTATCGAATCTCGATAGATTTCCATCGTAACTCGTGGGAAGGGTGGGTCATGGGAAAGCTGACAGTGCGCGCGCTGCGCGCCGTGCTCGTGGTGGTGCTCGCCGGCACCGTGTTCGTACAGGCATCGATGGTGTGGGCACTGGCCACCGACCCGGAGGACGGGTCACTCCCCCTGACCCCGTTGCGCGTGGTGACGATCCTGGGCATGGTGTCGGCGCAGGTCGCTCTGGTCTGCGTATGGCGTCTGGTGACGATGGTGCGACGCGGAACCGTGTTCTCCCACGCCGCCTTCCGGTACGTGGACGGGGTGATCGGCGCGATCGTGGCGGCGGCCCTCATGTGGTTCACGGTCACGGCCATCAACGCGCCGGGCCAGCGGGACGACCCGGGCGTCACCCTCATCATGGGCGGGGTCGGCGTGGCCATCCTGGGGGTCGCGCTCATCGTGCTCGTGCTGCGGATGCTGCTCACCCAGGCCGTCGCGCGCGACGTCGAAGCGGCCCAGATGCAGGCCGAGTTGGACGAGGTGATCTGATGCCGATCGTCGTCGACATCGACGTGATGCTGGCCCGACGCAAGATGTCCGTGGGCGAGCTCGCGGAACGCGTCGGGATCACTCCCGCCAACCTGGCGGTGCTCAAGAACGGGCGCGCCAAGGCGGTGCGCTTCGCGACCCTCGCCGCGCTCTGCGAGGTCCTCACGTGCCAGCCGGGCGACCTGCTGCGCTGGGAGACCGAGGACGTCGCGGGCGAATGAACCGTGCCTGCCGGCGCATTGTCGCCGGTCCCGCCCGGCACATGACCGGAATCCATGCCGCGCGCCTCAGGGCCGGAAGTACTCCGACATCAGGCGGCTGACCGATTCCGGCTGCTCGATGTTCACCGGCTGGAACTCCTTCATCGTCGGCTTCAGGTCGATGACCGGGGTTCCCGAGACCGCGTCGAGGCCCACCATCGTCAGTTCGCGGCCGTGGACGGACTCGATGGCGCAGGACGTCACCCCGATGCGGTTCGGTCTGCGGGGGCCGCGGCCGGCGAAGATGCCGACGGGCGGGAGGTCGGAGCGGCCGCGGTAGGGCCGGGGTTCACGGTAGTCGTCGTGTTCCGGGAACCGGTCGAAGACGAAGAGGACCTCCACGTGGGAGAAGCCCTCCAGACCCTGCAGGCAGGCCTCGCCGAAGCGCTCGTCGATGGTGATCGTGCTTCGGACGGCACCCCCGTTGTCCGTGTGCTGGACGTCCGTCCGGTCGTTCCGGACCGTACCTATCGGTGTGATCTCGAAGCCCGGCATGGTCAGAGGCCATCCCTGTCGGGGCCGTTTTCGAGTTGGCCGGCGATGGCGTCGGTGATCGAGTCGGGTTGCCATGCCCACTGTCCGTTGGGGTTGCACTCGAGGAAGTACCAGTCGCCGGCAGGGGTGACGGCGAAGTCGAAAGCGCCGAAGACGAGCCGGGAGACGGTGAGGTAGGTGGACACCGAGCGTGCCACCTGGTCGGGGACGGCGATCGGCGTGCACTCCATCAGAGATTGCCGCTGCCGCCAGTCGAGGTCGGGACTGTCGATGCGGACCGCGGACAGCCGGTTGCCAACGGCCGTGAGACGTACGTCGAACGCCTTGTCCACCTTGGCTTGGAACAGGTGCGGGCAGACGGCCACGGCGGCGGTGATCTCGTGCGGGCGCACCTCCCGTACCCACACCTGTTGCGCCTTGCCGCCAACGGTAGAGGGGGTGTTCCACAACGGCTTGTAGACCACTCCACATGTCTTCAGCTCCGCCGCCACCTCCGGGGAGCACGCGCGGCGGCGGAGTCCCCTGCTAAGGTGCGCCGATGTCAGCGATCAAGAAGTTCCAAGTCACCTTCGACTGCGCGGAACCAGAGCGCCTCGCTCGCTTCTGGTGCGAGGTGTTGGGGTACGTCGTACCACCGCCACCGGAGGGGTTTGCCACGTGGGAAGACTTCAATCGTTCGCAGCCACCTGAGCAGCGGGACGCATGGTTCGCCTGCGTAGATCCCTCAGGAGTGGGCCCGCGGCTGTACTTCCAGCGGGTCCCCGAAGGGAAGGCCGTCAAGAACCGGGTGCATCTCGATGTGCGGGTCGGCACCGGTCTCGTGGGGGAAGAGCGCCTCGCCGCACTCGAGGCCGAGTGTGCGCGGCTGGTCCCGCTCGGCGCGGTGCACGTGCGAACGCTGTATGACGGCAATGACGCGTGCATCCCGATGCTGGACATCGAGGGCAACGAGTTCTGCATCGACTGAGCGCACTCGGACGGGACGTTCGCCGGCGCCGGCGACTGGAGCATCGACAGCGGCGGGCGGGGCCGTACTACCCCGCATCTTGGCCTGATTCCAGCACTCCCGCCGGTGCGGGAGGCCGGACATCCAACGGCTCGTCGAACGCGCTGAATGCCGTGGTGGTGGCGTTTCCGCCGCCTTTGTAGACGGTCCTCAGCAGGTACGGCTTACCCTCGGTGGCCACGTAGAAGGTGTACGTCCCCGCCTTGTCCGCCGCGTCCGTGACGTTCAGCGCGACCGCCTCCCGGCCGTCGATGCGGGTGGTCCTTCCCTTCTCCGCTTTGCCGAACGAGGCGAACGTCCAGGTGCACGCGGCCAGTCCGTCGCCCGGCCGTGCCTCGCCAGCGGGTTCCTTCACCCAGTGATTCAGCCGGAGGCCGGCGATCTTACGGCCGCTCCAGTTCTCGAGGTAGGTCTCGTCCGGGCGGACGTAGTCTGTCGCACCGATCCTGATCTGTTCGAGGCTGCCGTGCTCGGCCCAGGTGGTCTTCGCACTGCACCGGTTCTTCAGATCGGTCTTGAGGCGTGTCGTGACCGTGCCGTCGGCCGCCGAGTTGGTCGACTCCACGGTCACGGAACGCAGTGCGCGCATCGTGTGGTTGGCCTCGTCGAGCAGGTCGGCCGCTGACTTTCCCGCACCGCCGCTGCCTGCCGCACACCCGGCGAGCGCGGCTCCGGTCAGCAAACCCGCCAGTGCCCTGGCCATGGCAATCGTGCGCACGGGCCCCCATTCCGCCTTCCCCCACTGATGATCATGTTCGTGATCGCGAACGGGAGCCTACCAGCCCCGGTCGCGGCGGCCAGGAGAAACACCCCCGCGCACCGGGAAGGCCCTTGAGCCAGCGCCATAAAACCCTCTTGAGGGGCACTCAACAATTACTTATGGAAGCCCTTCCCATGTGACAGCGATCTCCTTTTCCGCGGGAACCGAAAGCAGTCGGATCACATCCCCGCGCGCTGCGAAGTTCCGCTGCTCACACGCCTAGTTGGGGCGCAAGTCCGTCCCGGATTCTGAGATATCCTTCTGCTCCGGGCACCCCGTTCGTACGGGTGCACCGTTGATTCATACGTCAACGACGCGGCTCGCCTCCTTTCCGGAGCAGCCCGACTCGTCGTACCGCCGTCGGCCTTTCCCGCCGACGTTTCACGCCTTCGAGCAGGAATTGATGCCCGTTCAACCATTGGCGGAGCTCATACGCTTCGCGCGCCACAACTCGCCTTTCTACCGGGATCTCTACGCCCACCTTCCCGGCCGTGTGGCGCACCTCACCGATCTTCCGGTGGTACCTCAGGCGGACTTCTGGCGGGCCAACTCCCCGCAGGGCAACACGTTGTTGACCGCGCCGCTGGAGGAGGCCGTCGTCTTCCGCAGCGGTGGCACCACGGGGTCGCCGAAGTTCTCCTACTACACCCGTGCCGAATGGCGGGAGTTCACGACCGCGTTCGGCGCCGGCATCGTCAACGCCGGTCTGCGGCCCGGACACCGGGTGGCCGACCTCTTCTACGCCGGTGACCTGTACGCCAGCTTCACCTTCGTCCTCGACTCACTGCACCGGTCTCCCGTGGCCAACGTACGCCTGCCCATCGGCGGCGCCGCTCCTTGGGATTCCACGGCGGCCACCCTGGAGGAGTTCCGCGTCCAGGTAGTCGCCGGCACGCCGACCACACTGTGCGCGCTCGCCGAGCGCCTCGTGAGCGCAGGCCGGACCCTGCCGGACGTGGAGCTGCTGTTCTTCGGCGGGGAGTGTCTCTTCGGTGACCAACTTCCGCTTTTCAAGGCCGCGTTCCCGAACGCGCAGGCTCGTTCGCTGGGCTATGCGAGCGTCGACGCGGGACTGCTGGGTGAGGCGGTGCCCGGAGACGACCCGCGGGTCCACCGGGCCTTCACGCCCCACACGGTGGTCGAGATCGTCGACGAGGAGGACGGCCTCGTCGGGAAGAACGGCGTGCCGGGGCGGCTCGTCGTCACCGACCTGCGCAGACGGCTGATGCCCGTCCTGCGCTACCCGGTCGGCGACCAGGCCGAGTGGGTGGACCGGGACGCCGGTGTCTTCCGTATCCTCGGCCGCGCCGAGGAGGGTGTGCGGGTCGGCCCGGTGACCCTGCACACCCAGGACGTCCACGACATCGTCACGGCCGCCGACACGGCCGGCGAGGTGACCGGACTGCAGCTCGTCGTGCGCCGCGAGGGCGGCCGGGACGGACTCGTGCTGCGCCTGGCGGTCGGCGAACCCGGCCGCCCGGCATCGCAGTTGGCGGACAGAGTCACCGCTGCGATCCTCATCCAGCGACCGCTGTACGGCAGCGCCGTGGCCGCCGGGCATGTGAACCCGCTCGTCGTCGAGTGCGCGCACCACCGCGACCTGGCCGTCAACTCCCGTTCCGGCAAGCTCGTCCGGGTCGTCGACGAACGGCCCCTGTCGTGAGCGGGCGGGTGCCGCGGGCCGGCCGCCGGCCCCTCGTACTGCGCAACCCCGCCTTCGGCCGCGTCTGGGCCGGCCAGCTGCTGACCCAGGCGGCGAGCCGGATGTTCCAGGTCGGCGCCGTCTGGTGGCTCGTCGGTTTCGCGAGCGGCGGCGGTCATCGCGGCTTCGACTCCGGGCTGTTCCTCATGGTCAGCACACTCCCCGCGGTCGCGCTCGCCCCCGCGGTCGCGCGGATCGTCGCGGCCTGGGCACACCGGACGGTGCTGGCCGGTGCGGCGGGAGTGGCGGGCGCGGTGGCCGCTGCCGCCGCCGTGGCGGAGCGGGCGGGGGCGCTGCCCATGGCCGCGGTCTTCGCGGTGGGGCTGGCGCTGGCGGCCTGTCAGGCGGTCTTCGACCCGTGCCTGACGACATCGGTGCCCGAGCTGGTGCAGGACGCCGACATCGAGGCGGCCACCGGTTTCGAGCTGTCCACGCAGTCGGTCGCCGGGCTCGCCGGTGGACTGCTGGGCCCGCTCGTGGTCGACTCGGGCGCCCTGTCCGGTGTCATCGCCTGCTGTGCGGCCGCCTATCTGCTCGCCGCCCTGCTGATCGTCTCGGTCCGCTTCCCGCGTGCCGCCGCTCCGGAGCAGGACCCGGCGAGCGACCCGGCACCGCGGCGGCGGACCCTGCGTCAGATCCTGGCGTCCCTGCCGTTCATCCGCCGGGCCCTGCTCTGCTTCGCCGCCGCCAACGTGTTCACCACGGCCGTCTACGTCGTGATGCCGCTGTACACGCGGGGTGTCCTGGGTTCCACCGGTTCCACCGTCGCCCTGCTGGAGGCGGCGCTCGGCGCGGGCACGCTCGTCGGGTCCTTCACCGGTGCCCGTCTGCCGGGGCGTCCGGTCGCCGTCGGCAGTGTGTGCCTGGCCGTGATGGCGGTGGCCCTCGCGCTGCCGGGCCTGGTCGCCGACCGCGTGGTCGCGCTCGGTGCGCTCGGCGCCGTCGGCTGGTGCGTCGGTGTGATCGGGGTCCGGTTCGTGGCGCTGTTCCAGCGCATGGTCCCCGCCGGAGACAAGCCGGGGTTCTTCGCGGTGATGCAGGCGCTGCTCGGTGCCACCTTCCCCCTGTCCTCCCTCGTCTTCGGGGTACTGGGCGATCACCTGACGGCCCGCTCCCTCTGCCTGGTGCAGGGTGCCGGTCTGGTGCCGGTGGCGCTGGCGCTGTGGTGGCTGTGCGGACGGGCCGGCGGCGACGGGGCGCAGGCTCCCGCCGACGCCGCACCGGCTCTCGCTGCGGCAGGAGAGCCGTCATGAGCGTCGTCCTCTCCCCCGCCGCCGTCCAGGACATCGCCCACCTGCGGCAGTTGTACTTCGACGTGTACGGGCACGGCTATCCCGTGCCGCTGGGCAGCGACCCGGCCGTCATGCGACGGCTGATCACCGGCGGCACCGCCCACTGGCTCACCGCCCGCACGCCCGGCGGTGCGCTGGTCGGCTCCGCGGTCGTGCAGACCGATCCGGGCAGCCGTATCGGCAAACTGCTGGGCCTCGCGGTGCATCCCGGCCACCGCGGCGGCGGGCTGGCCTCCCGGCTGACCGGCGCGGTCTGCGCCGAGGCCTTCGCCACCGGCCGGCTCGACTCGGTGTACGCCACCGTCCGGGTCGTCACCGAGGGCCCGCAGCACGTCGTCGTGCGCAACGGCTTCAGGCCGCTGGGCCTGCTGCCCAACGCCGTCGAGGTGGAGGGCTGCGAGACCCTCGCGCTGTTCGCCCGCTACGCCGACGGCGTGCTGGCCCGCCGGGCTGCCGTGCCGCACGTCCCCGAACGCCTGACGGCGCTGCTGTCCGCCGCCCGCACGGGCGTCGGCATCGACTACGCCGGCATCCGCTCCCTGCCCGCCCGGACCGCGCCGCGCGCGGCACCCGGTGCCGAGCCGATCGAGCTGATCTCCGCGCCGGCGTTCGTGCGCCGCCGGTTCCTGGAGCATTTTCCCGACGCGGGCGACCGCTTCTTCCCGCTGCACACGCCCAACGCGCTCCTGGTGGCCGCCGACGGCGGTTTCGAGGCGTACGCCGACCTCGATCCCGTCGCCGGCAGCTGCGCCCTCGTCGCCGTCCATCCGCGTCCGGCCGCGGTCAGCGGCGCGCTGGAGACACTGATGACCACGGTCACCCGGGCCGGCGCGGACTACGCCGAGACGCTGCTGCCCCTCGCCGACACCGAGGCCCTCGACGTCTTCCTCGCCTCCGGCTTCGTACCGAGCGCGGTCTATCCGGCGATGCGCCGCATCGGCGACCGGCTTCACGACTACGTGGTGCTGTCCCGTACGAGCCGCCAGATCGACTTCCGTACGACGGCGGTCAGCCCGCTGCTCCAGCCCTACCTCGGCGCCTACCTGAGCGCCTGGACCACCACCTACCTGCCCCTTCACGAGGTGTCCCGATGAACCCCCATCTCGCCGACGTCGAGGTCCCCGACCCGGCGGCGCTCGGCCACGTGCAGCGGCTGTGCGACCTGGCCGAGCCGTACGCGTCCGGCCCCGCCACCGACGAACTGTTCGCCGCCGCCATGGCCGAGACCAACGCCTGGCACGCCGGCCGTTCCTCCTTCTTCGCCGCCCTGCTTGAGGATTCGCCCGAGGAACCCGCACCCGCCGTCGGCGCCGGAGTGCGCGCCCCGCTGCTGCCGGCCGCCTTCTTCAAGCGTCACGAAGTGCTCTCCGTCCCCCGCGACGAGGTGTTCCTGCACCTGACCTCGTCGGGCACCACGGGTCAGAAGTCGCAGATGTTCTTCGACGAGTGGACCATCCGCTCGGCGCAGCGCATGGTGGCCCGGATCTTCGACCACTACGGCTGGATCACCCCCGACCAGCCCGTCAACTACCTGCTGTACAGCTACGAGCCGGCGCCGTCGCTGAAGCTGGGGACGTCCTTCACCGACAACTACCTGTGCGACTTCGCCCCGGCCCGGCACACCACGCACGCGCTGCGGCACACCGGCAGCGGCCACGAGTTCGACGTGCACGGCTGCATCGCGGCACTGCGGCGGTACGCGCAGGACGACGTACCGGTGCGCATCCTGGGGTTCCCGGCCTTCCTGTACTTCACCCTGGAGCGGATGCGGGCGATGGGGCTGGAGCCGCTGCGGCTGCCGGCGGGGTCGCTGGTGATCCTCGGCGGCGGCTGGAAGGGCCACGCCGACCGGAAGATCGGCAAGGAGGCGTTCTACGCCGAGGTCACCGAACGCCTCGGCATCCCGGGCGACCGCATCCGCGACACCTTCGGCTCCGTCGAGCACTGCGTGCCGTACGTCGAGTGCGCGTACCACCGGCTGCACGTGCCGGTCTGGTCCCGGGCGGCGGTCCGCGACACCGGGACCCTGCGCCCGCTGCCGTACGGGGAGCCCGGCTTCCTGCACCTGGTCAGCCCGTACATCACCTCCGTGCCGGCGCACAGCGTCGTGATGGGCGACCTGGCCTCGCTGCACCCTGGCGACGAGTGCCCGTGCCCGTCGTCCACCGACTGGTTCACCGTGCACGGCCGTGCCGGAGTGAGCCGCAACCGCAGTTGCGCGGTCGCCGCCGCCGAACTCCTGAAGGGAATGTCGTGACCTCCTCCGTACTTCACCTCTGGCAGGGCGAGTGGATCGACGACGCCGAGGCCGGACGGCGGCTCGCCGGGCTGTCCGAGTCGGCCGGTCGGATCCTCGCGCGCCCCCTGCCGACCGAGGTGGTCCTCGGTGCCTGTGCGGCCGTCGCCGATGACCTCGCCGATCCCGCCTCGGACCTGTACGGCCGTGTGGCCGGACACCTGCCCGGCGGTGAGGCCGCGTCCGTCCTGGCGGAGCTGGCGGCGGCCCTGACCCGGCAGGCGCTGGAGCGCAAGCTGCGCCGGGAGCTCGGCGGGCTGCGCCCGGAGCGGCTGACCCGGCCGGACGCCCGGGAGACGGTCTTCGAAGCGTGGGCGCCGGTGGGCCTGCTGGTGCACATCGCCCCGTCGAACGCCGCCGCCGTGGCACCGCTCAGCGTCGTCGAGGGTCTGCTCGCCGGAAACCTCAACGTCCTGAAGACCGGCAGCGCCGACACCGCGCTTGCCGGGGAGGTGCTCGCCGCGCTGGGCGCGGCCGACGCGACCGGTCTGATCGCCGAACGCGTCGTCGTGCTGCGCTTCGCGTCGTCGCGCCGGGACTGGCTCGAGACGCTGTGCGGGCAGGCCGACGCGATCGCCGTGTGGGGTGGCGAGGACGCCGTACGCGCCGTGGGCGAACTGGCGCCGCCCGGCTGCCGCGTGGTCGAGTGGGGCCACCGGATCTCCTTCGCCTACCTGACGCCCGGCGCCGCCGCCGACGACACGCTACTCGACGCCCTCGCCGAGGACGTCTGCCGTTTGGAACAGCAGGCGTGCTCCAGCCCCCAGGTCGTCTACCTGGACACCGAGGACCGGGAAGAACTCTTCGCCTTCGCCGGACGGTTCGCCGAGCGGCTGTCGAAGGTGTCCGACGCCCGCCCCGCGCCGCGGCCCGGAACCGCCGAGCAGGCGGAGATCACCACCGTGCAGCAGCTCGCGCGGCTAGAGCAACACCTCGGTCTCACCCGCGTGTTCGCCGCCGAGGACGGCTCCTGGCGGGTGCTCGCGGACACCCGTCCCGCACTCGACGCCTCCCCGCTGCACCGCAGCGTCCGGGTGAAGCCGCTGCCCCGCACCGCCGTCACCTCGACGCTGCGTCCGATGCGCCGCTACCTCCAGACCGCCGCCGTCGCAGGCGGGCGCGCCGACGTGGCGGAGCTGTCCCGCGCCCTGTTCGCGGCGGGCGTCACCCGCGTCACGCCGGTCGGCTCCATGCTGGACGGCTACGACGGCGAACCGCACGACGGCGTCTACGCGTTGCAGCGCTACAGCCGCCGGGTCGGCGTCCGCGCACCCGGCTCCGGCTTCGGTGACGTCGCCTGCCTGGACGACCTGGTGGCGCCCCCGGTGCTGCCCCCGGCCCCGGACGCGCCCCTGCTGGGCAAGGAGGGCGTGCAGCGGGCGCTGGCCACGCTGGACGCGCGCCACGCGCAGCTGTACTTCCGCAGCGGAGGTTCCACCGGCGCGCCCGCCCTGTCGGTGTTCACCTGCGACGACTACGACAACCAGATGCGCGCGGCGGCCCACGGGCTGCTCGCCGCCGGATTCTCCCCGGCCCACGACCGGGCGGCCAACCTGTTCTACTGCGGCGGGATGTACGGCAGCTTCATCAGCTTCTTCTCCATCCTGGAGCGGCTGGGCGCCACCCAGATCCCGATGGCCGCGGGTCCCGACCACACGGTGGTGGCGGAGGCTCTCGTCACCCACCGGGTGGACACCGTCTTCGGCATGCCGTCGTACCTGTGGCAGCTCTTCCACGCGGAGGCGGACCGGCTGCGTGCCTATGGCGGGGTCCGGAAGGTGTTCTACGGCGGTGAGCACTTCTCCGCCGAGCAACGCCGGGTGCTGCACGAGGAGTTCGGGGTCGAGACGATCCGGTCCGCCGCGTACGGCAGCACCGACCTGGGGCCGCTGGGCTACCAGTGCACGGCCTGCGAGGGCTCGGTCCACCATGTGCTGACCGATCTGCACACCCTGGAGATCCTCGATCCGCTCCAGGACCGGCCGGTGGCGCCGGGCGAACCGGGACGGCTGGTCTTCACCTCCCGGGCCCGGTCCGGACAGCGGCTGGAGCGCTACGAGATCGGTGACCTGGGACGCGCCGTGCAGGGCCCGTGCGCGTGCGGCAGCCACGTACCTCGTCTGGAACTGCTGGGACGCTACGGCGACGTGGTGCGCGTCGGCACGTACTTCGTCAATTACCGGCGCATCCTGCAGGCCGCGCAGGAGCGGCTCGCCTACCACGGCGAGGTGCAGTTGCTGATCGCCCCTGGCACCGACCGGGAAGAGCTGACGGTGCGGCTGGACGAGCAGTACGCGGGTGACGCCGGCGCCGCACGCGAGGCGCTCACCGCCGAGGTCCCGGAACTGACCTCCGCCGTAGCGGAAGGCCTCCTGGCCCTGTCGGTGGAGACCGTCCCGAGGGACTCCTTCGAGCGCACGGCGACCAGCGGGAAGCTGCGCACGGTCATCGACCTGCGGTAGCCGGACGCCCCCGCCTCGGCGCCGCGCCCGGCGCTGCCCGGCAGTCGTGACGACCGCCGGGCGGCGGCGGGCCGCCCACGGCCGACGCGTGTCAGCCCGTCGTCCAGGGGCGGAGTTTTTCCGGGTTGAGTACGGCCCAGATGTGGGTGATCCGGTCGCCCGCGACGTCGAACGCGTACACCGCCACGGTGCGACCGTCCTGCTGCGCGATCAGGCCGGGACGACCGTTGACCGTGCGCTCCACTACGGCCAGGGTGCCGGACGCCTTGGCGAAGAGGCCGGCCAGGTAGTGCGCGATCCGCTCGCCGCCCTCGACCGGGTGGAGCGAGGCCTGGGTGAGGCCGCCGCCGTCGGCCACGACCGTGGCGTCGGGGTCGAGAAGGCCGATGAGGGCACTGATGTCCTTGGCCTGCCACGCCTGTTTGAAGTCTCTGACGAGGCCGGCCTGGTGGGCCGCCGGTGTCGTGCGCGTCCCGGAGGCGCCGATGCGGCGGCGGGCGGAGGAGGCCAGCTGACGGCAGGCCGCCGGTGTGCGGCCGACGATCTCGGCGACTTCGGCGAAGGAGTACCGGAAGACGTCGTGCAGGATGAACGCGACGCGTTCGGCCGGGGTCATCGATTCGAGCACGACGAGGAAGGCCATGTTGACCGACTCGTCGAGGGTCACCCGGTCGGCGGGGTCGGCCGTGGCACCGCCTGCCGGCCCGGTGGTCCATTGGGTGGGTTCGGGCAGCGGCTCGGGGATCCACTCACCCACGTAACGCTCGCGCCGGGCCCGTGCCGAGCCGAGCAGGTCCAGGCAGACGCGGCCCGCGACCTTCGTCAGCCAGGCGCCGGGGACCTCGATGGCGTCCTGCTGTTGCCGGGACATGGCGTACCAGCGCGCGTAGGTCTCCTGGACGGCGTCCTCGGCCTCGGCCAGCGAGCCCAGCAGCCGGTAGGCGAGATTGATCAGCTGCCGCCTCTCGCTCATGATCGCGCCCAGGCTCTGATCGTCTCCGGTGGTCATGGTCCTGCACTCCCCTTGCCTGCCTCGGTCGTGTGCACTCACCAACTCGACGGGACAGCGCACCGGAATGTGAGGCCGGCGTCCCGCCTGACATTTCCGGGAGCTGCGCCGTCGTAGAGCTGAGACCGGCACAGCATCCCCCGTGGATGGGACAGGGAGGAACCGATGAACGGCTTGCAGGCGATCGCGGACCGGGTCGAGATAGAGGCGCTGCGCGGTGAGTTCACCGACGCGGTGATGATGCGTGACTACGACCGTGTCGCGTCGCTGTTCACAGTGGACGGCGTGTGGCGGATGCCCGACATCCCCGCCGAGATGTTCGGCCGGGACCAGATCCGGGTCTGGGGCCGACGGGTGCCGGATTTCGTGGAGTTCCTGGTACAGAACACGCATCCGGGCGTGATCCGGTTCGACGGTGACACCGCGTCCGGCCGTGCGTACATGTCCGAGGTCGGACGCGGCCGGGACGGCCGGTCCGGGGTGAACTACGCCATCTACCACGACCGTTACCGGCGCACCCCGGACGGCTGGAGGTTCGCCGAACGCGTCTACGAGATCCGCTACCTCGACGAGAGCCCCCTGACGGGTTTCGTGCCCGAGCGCCACGCGGACGCCCGCTGACGGCTTCGCCGCGCCACACGCTGCACCACGAGCGCACCACAAGTCGCACCACAGGTGTCACCACAGACAGGACGGGAGAATCGGACATGATCAGGATCGGCATCATCCTCGGCAGCACGCGCCCCAACCGCAACGGCGAACAGGTCGCCTCATGGGTCCATGACACCGCATCGCGCCGCACGGACGCCGAGTTCGAGGTGATCGACCTGCGCGACCACCCGCTTCCCCACCTGGACGAACCGCTGGGTGCCATGCACGGTGACTACCAGCATGCGCACACGCGGGAGTGGGCGGCCACGATCGCTTCGTTCGACGGGTTCGTCATGGTCACCCCCGAATACAACCGCTCCACTTCCGGGGTGCTCAAGAACGCCCTCGACTACCTCTACGCGGAATGGAACGGCAAGGCGGCCGGTTTCGTCTCCTACGGCGTCGTCGGCGGCGCGCGGGCAGCCGAACAACTGCGGCTGATCTGCGGCGCGCTGCAGATGGCCACCGTGAGCCACCAGGTCACGCTGTCCCTGATGACCGAGTTCGAGAACTACACCACCCTCAAGCCGGCCGAGCACAGCGCCGCCGCGCTGGACACCCTGCTGGACCAGGTCGTCGCCTGGAGCACCGCACTCGCGCCGCTGCGCGCCGCTTCCCGGGCCGTCGCCGCCTGATCATGGTGCACGATGCGCTCGTGTGCCAGCGGGCGGAGCGTCCCGATGTCCGCCAGGTTGTGGTCGGACGGGGCGACGGGGCGACGGGTGGGGCCTTGCCGACATGCCCTGCCACACCCGCCCCGTGAGGCGGTGGTCAGTCGGCCTCCGCCTCACCACACTTCGGCCACCGAAGGGGCCAGTGCTCGGGCCTGGGCGTGGCCCGCGCGGGCCGCCGCCGGGCGGCGTGTGTCGTGCGTCATGTTGCGGCCCATGATGCGGCGCGCAGCACGGTCCGGGGACAGCAGGACGACGCGTGCCCCGGCGTCGGACAGCTCCGCGGCCTGCTGCTGGGCGCTCGGATGCGGCCCAACCGCCTGGGGGATCGGCACGACCGCCAGCACCCGGCTGTACCCGCGTGCGAGCTGGAGGTTGGCGGTCGAACGACTGCCACCGTCCATCCAGCGTCGCCCCGCCACGGTGACCGGCGGCCATACGACGGGCACGGCGCAGCTTGCCGTGACCGCTTCGCGGAGCGACACCCCGGAGAGCGCGTCGAACACCTCGAGTCGTCCGGTCCGCGCGTCGATCGCGGTGATCCTCAGCTCTCGCTCGGGCCAGTCGGCCACGTCGCCCAGGAGTGCGCCGACCGTGTCGAAGACCTCCGATTCCGGGCCGGTGCGGGCGCGCATCGCTGCCCGGGCGAGGCGTTCGACGGATCGCTGAGGATCGCGGGAGCCGAGTGCCGCCCACAGGAAGCGCGCCGTCTGGCGTACGGTCACCGGCAGACGGACGGCGTCTGCGCCGGAGAGCTGGCGCTCGTACAACTCCACAGCCGGGACACCGGACAGGAGCCGGGATCCGAAGACGGCACCGGCGGACGTACCGATGACCACGTCGGCGCCGGTGAGATCGACCCCGGCCTCGGTGAGTCCGGCGAGTACCCCGGTCAACCAGGCCCCGCCCACCGGTCCGCCGCCGCCGAGCACGAGTGCGGTGCCAGACATGCATTCCCCTTACCCCGTGAACGACCGCGAACTTCCGTCCGCTGGAAACAAAACGGGGAGCGGTCCCCATTCTCAAGTCCGACGATAGCACCCGTACCGGGGAGTTCTCCCCGGTACGGAGCCAAGGGCACGGACAGCTGAGCGCCTGTCCACGTCACACACCCGCCCGGATCGCCCACGCGGGACAGGTCGCACGACCGAACAGACGGGTCAGATGCTCTAGTCCCACCAGAACGACCAGTGGGTGCGCCCCACGAGGTCGGCCGCGTACTCGGGGAACGGGGTGGGCGGGTCGTCGACGATGTTGTCCGCCGTCGACAGCACATGCTCCAGAGCGAGCAGGTTCGCGGTTTCCGCGTCGAGGGGAGGTCGTGCCACCGAGACGTGCAGTTCGCTGCCGCAGACCGCCACGATCTCTGAACCGAAGCGGTCCTCCCAGCTCCGCAGCAGCGCACACAGCAAGGGGAGCGGTACGTCCGCGGACCAGCCGAGCAGGGCCAGAGCATCGCTTCCACGCGAGGCGGGCACGAGAACAAGGCGACACTCGTGCAGCCCGTACACGTCCGTCTCGATGAGCCGGACCAGCGTTGCGGAAGAGGCTTCCTCAGGGGTGGAGCCCGCGGAGGCCACCGGCATCTTCGGTGCCAGGCCCGGCCACCGCTCGAAGGGCGGCCCGGGGTCGTGCGGCCATGGTTCCACTCCTTCCGGGACCGGGGAGGGCGTCGGATCCTTCCAGAACGGCAGCCTTGTGCGCCGGTACTCGGAAAAGTCCGCAGCCAGCCTCTCCTCCAAGCGGACGGCACCCACCTCTTCCGGGCTCAGCGGCCTCGACCGGTCATCGGGCCGGCACAGAAGCGGAACCAGACCGTGGACGCCACGCTCGTCGAGCAGGCGGGCCCAGAGCCGCTCGACGTCGTGGGGGAACTCGTCCGAGACCCACACACGCACCGGTCCGGGTCCGCACGACTGGATCCGGCCGCCGGGGAGGCCATCAGGCAAGGCAAAGGACATGGCCGCACCATAAACCGCGCCAGTGACATCGCAGCGGCGGCCGCAGGCCGCTGAAGGGCATCGCCCCTCGGTCAGGCCAGGAGCGTTCCCCCACCGTCGAGTTGGTCGGCCAGATCGGTCAGATCGCGGGCGTACACGTCGAAACCGTCGTCGGGGGTGGGCGGATCGCCCACGGGCCGGGCGACATACGCACAGCGCAGACCCTGTTCCTGCGCTCCGCGCAGGTCCCAGGCATGGGCGGCGACCATGAGGAGCCGTTCGGGAGACAGTCCTGAGGCGTCGACGGCCAGTCGGTAGACGGCGGAGTCCGGCTTGTAGGCCCCGGCCTCCTCCGCGGACAGGAGAAGATGCCACCGCAGACCGGCACCGGCGCTGAGTTCCAGCAGCGACGGCCGACTCGCGTTGGACAGGCCTATCACCGGATACCTCTTCGCCAGTCGGTCCAGTCCCGCCACGGTGTCGGGCCACGGCGGAAGCCGCCGGCCCGAGAGGGCCAGTTTCCTCACCGAGGCGGGTTCGGCACCCACGGCATCCGCGACGCGCCGGGCTGCTTCCTGGTCGAGAACGTCACTGCCGGCATAGGGCCGTCGGCCCTCCGCGATACGCCGCTGCTCGCCTTCGATGTGCTGCTGCCACAGCGCGAGAAGCGCATCGACCTCGGATGCGCCGAGCTTCGGATCGAGTTCGCGAATGGCAGCGCGGATACCAGCGGGTTCGTCGACGAGCGTGCCGAGCACGTCGAAGACGATGGCATCGATGTCCACTTTCGACACGGAAACGACTCCAGGAACGAGGCATGGGCAGTGGCTGTCGGCAGAGGACGTCGGGGGTGATGCCGCCGACTACCGCACTGGGTCGCGTGCCCTCAGCGATCACCTCCGAACCATGCTTGGGACAGAACTCGGCACGGAACTCGCCAGCGCGGCGCCTTGTCGGCCGCTCCCGTCCGCCCGGGTTCGGCCCACAGGTACCCCGCGAATCCCGCACCGGTGACGAGTGCGGCCAGGCGGTGCCGACGGGCGGTGAGCATCCGGTTCGAAACGGCGACCCCGGTCGACATCACAGCTGATCATGACCTGGCTGGGTTCGACCGCGAGGACCGTACGTGGCGGCTCGTAGGAACCACTGTTGCCCGCTCCGACGTTGACCACGTCGGCGGCCTCCCCGACAGCGGCGTGGATCTGGGCGGCGATCCGCGGGTCGGCCCCCGTGTCCGGGCCCACAGCCGCTCGGTCCGCCAAGATCAACTCATGGTGGCGAGTTCGACGAGGTGTCGGGCCGTACCGGCGGGGTCGACGATCTGATGGAGGTGTGCGCCGGGCAGGTGTGCCACGCGCCAGCCGCGGTCATGCGCCTCGGCGGCAAGTCCGTCGTACGGAGGGCCGAACAGCAAGTAGGAGCAGGGGTGGTCGTCCCAGGCGTCGGGGACCGGGATGTGCTGCTCGTAGTAGGACAGTGGCAGGGTGGGCTGCTCCTCGATGACCGTCTGCCGCACCACCGGGTCGGAGAACATGGGTGCCACGTCGGCTTCGTCCCACCAATCGGTCCAGCGCGGCAGCCTGCCGTGCACGGCCATCGGGCGCAGGAACTCCAGCAACTCGGGTGTGGCGACGGGGGTCGGTCCCTTCCGGGCGGGCAGCGCGGCGTCGACGAAGACGGAGCCGGCCACCGGATGGTCGAGGGCCGAGCGAATCACCGGGAGAAACAGGCCTGCGTTGCTGTGTACCACCAGTGAGACGGGACTGCCGGCCGGGACCTGCCGCAGATCGTCGCGGACGGCGTCCGCGACGCGGGGCCAGAAGGGTGGAGCTCCGGCGCCGATGTGCAGCAGGGACGGCACCCGCACCTGGTACCCGGCCGCTGTCAGCTGTTCGGCCACGGGGTGCCAGGTCGAGGGACCCACCGACGGACTGTGCACGAGAACGAAGATCGGCTGCATAGGACGATCCTGCGCCTGCGCCAAGGGCGGTGGGGCGATCTCGGCTGACAGCAGAACGCCACGCCGAACAGCGCTCCGCGGTGGAAGAACTGGTACCCCTTCGCGTTCGGTACACCGACGGGCGCGCGCGTCGAGCGCATGCCGTCGGCGAAGTCGCACGCGTTGTGCGGCCGTAGAGCGATCTCTCGTGCCGCGGTATGAGAGCCGCCTGCTTCTTCGGTGTGGCGATGACGCCGTGCACCGACGCTCGGGCAGGGGGCGGGGTGCGCGGCTGCGGTGAGCATGGCGGTGTGGCCGCCACAGGGACCGGCCCACCAGAACGGGCCCCTGCAGGCCGAGTTGTTCTCCTACGGCCACGACATCGGCGACGTAGGCGGCTCGGCTCACATCACGCGGGCGGCGTTCGCCGGCGTCGTGACCGCGCCGGCGCCTACGGCCACGGCCACGGCCACGGCCACGACACGGTGGCCGGGGCTCCGGGATGGCGGTCAGCGGTATGCGGCGAGGAAGGCACGGACGCCGGCGGCGGTGTAGTGGTCGAGGTCGGCTTCGGTGTGCTGGGGCGAGCCGGTGAACATGGCCTTGTTGACCGGGATCCACAGCAGCAGGCCGGCGAAGTGGTTGGCCGCCAGGAGCGGATCGTCCATGCGCAGAAGCCCCTGGTCGGCCAGGCGCTTGAAGGTGGCCGCCAGGGTGGCCAGGACCCGCTCGAAGCCCTTCTCGTACCAGGCGGTGCCCAGGTCGGGGAACGCTTCGGCGTTGGCGATGATCAGGCGCCGCAACTGGAGGACCTGGGGCTGGGTGAGGGCACCCAGGAACCGGCGGGCGAGCCGGTTCAGGTTCCCCTCCAACGCGGCGGCGTCGGCGGGGATGTCGGCCACCAGGTCGACCATGGAGTCGACCCGGTCGGTGGTGGCCAGGACGATCTCCGCGAACAGCTTCTCCTTGTCGGCGAAGTGCTTGTACACGGTCTGCTTGGACACCGCGGCCAGCTTGGCGATGTCGTCCATGCTCGTGCCGGCATAGCCCTTCTCCAGGAACACCTGGGTCGCGGCCTCCATGATCGCCTGATGTTTGCGGGCTGACCGGCCCGGGGCGTTGGACTCCATGACGCCTCCTTCTATGAGTACTGGACAGTCCAGTTTGGATATGAGTACTGTACCGTCCAGTTCCACCGCAGTACTACACCGTCTAGTTCCGTAGCCCGCCAAGGAAGGTCTCGCATGACGCACACGATCGATCCCCCGGTCGCCGCCGCTCCGGCACCGGCCCGCCCCGCAGCAGGGCTCATGCTGGCCGGCGGTATCGCGGCGGGCCCGCTCTTCCTCGGCGCCGGACTCATCCAGGGCCTGACCCGGCAGGGCTTCGACTTCTCCCGCAACGCGATCAGCCAGCTCAGCCTCGGCGCCCTCGGCTGGATCCAGGTCACGGCCTTCTTCCTGACCGGCCTCCTGACCGTCGCCGGAGCGGTCGGGTTGCGCCGGGTGCTGCGCGGTACGCCCGGCGCCCTCTGGGCACCGCGTCTGATCGGCGTCTTCGGCGCCTCGTTCCTCCTCGCCGGCCTCTTCGCCCCCGACCCCGGCGCCGGTTTCCCGGCGGGCGCTCCCGAGGCCCCGGCCGGAACCCTGAGCACGCACGGCGCCCTCCACATGGCCTGCGCCATGACCGGTTACCTCGCGCTGTGTGCCGCGTTCCTCGTGCTGGCGCGGCACTTCGCCGCCCTGGGCCGGCGCGGCTGGGCTCTCGCCTCCCGCCTCGTACCGGCGGGCGTCCTCGCCGGGTTCGCCGCCTCCTCCGTCACGGTGGCGGCCTTCACCGCCGGGGCGGGACTCGGTCTGCTCTGGCTCAGCGCACTGACCGCCCGCCTGGCCAAGTCGGCCTCCACGACACGTAGGTAGCCGCTCGCTCCCCTGCCTTTCCCACCACGCGCCCACGAACGCACCGAACACCGAACCCCGAATTCCGAATCAAACGAACCGATCCGATCCGATCCGATCCGATCCGACAGGAGACTGCGCCATGACTGCACCGGTCAAAGGCCCCGCCAGCTACTTCCCTTCGATCGAGAAGAAGTACGGACGCCCGATAGCCGAGTGGAAGGACCTCATCCGCACCTCGCCGCTGACCAAGCACATGGAACTCGTCACCTGGCTCAAGACCGAACACGGCCTGGGCCACGGCCACGCCAACGCCCTGGTGGCGCACACGTTGGCCGAAGACGCCCAGCGGTAGCAGCAGCCACGGTGGCCGCCCGGTCGCAGCCCCGCCCCAGATCCCCCCGCGTCAGGAGGCGGGAGAGCCCGCCGTGCGGCGCCGGCGCAAGTAACACAGTGCGCCCGCCGTGACCACCAGCGGCCAGCACAGGTACCAACCCGTCATGACGAGCAGGACCGCGACCGCAATGAGCGCGACAAGTGCCGAACGGTGGGCCAGCCCGCCACGGGGAAGCAGGCGCAGGGCGGCGGCGGTGCCCAGGGCGTACACGGTCACGAACGACCCCGTGGTGAGCAGGACCAGTGGCCGGGGGCCGACGGCGGCGGCCGTGGTGGCGACGACGGCGAGACACGACAGCCCCGTCACAACTGCCAGACTGCGCCGCGGCACCTCGCCGGCGCTGCTGCCCCGGCCGAACCAGGCGGGCAGCGCGCCGTCCCGGCCGAGCGCCGCGCCCAGCTTCGCCGCGCCGGCGAAGTAGGCGTTCATCGTGCCGAGGGTGAGCAGCACGGCGACCGCCGCCGCCAGTGCGTGCACACCTCCTCCGACGCCCAGGGCGAGCAGTTCGGCCAGTGGGGCGGCGGCGGTGCCTGCGGCCGGGCCGAGTACGAGCACGCCGGTGGTGGCGACGGCGAGGTACAGCACGCCGACCACGCCGACCGCCAGGCCGGCGGCCCGGGGCAGGTCCCGCGCCGGGCGGCGGAAGTCGGCAGCCAGGTGGGTGATGGCCTCCCAGCCCGCGAAGCTCCACACCAGCAGTGCCGCTGCCGAGCCGACCGCGGGCCAGCCGTGCGGCGCGAACGGATGCAGGTTGCGCATGCGGGCGTGCGGCAGTGCGCTGACCACGGCGGCCAGCAATAGGACGACCAGACTCACGGCGAGCGCGAGTTGCACACGGCCGGTGACACGCACACCGAAGCCGTTGGTGACCGCGACGAGCATCAGCAGCACCGCCGCGGTGATGACCACGGTGCGCCGGCCGCCGCCCACCGCGGTCTCGACGTAGGCGCCGGCGAACATGCCCGCTGCCGGAGCACCGGCGGGTACGGCGAAGTAGAAGCACCAGCCGACCACCGCCGCCGCCCGTGCGCCGAAGGCATGCCGTACGTAGGTGGAGACGCCGCCGCCGTCCGGGTACCGGGCGCCCAGTGCGGCGAACGTGGCCGCAAGGGGTATCGACAGCAGGACCAGCGCGAGCCACGCCAGCAGCGAGGCCGGGCCGGCCGCCCGTGCCGCCAGGGCGGGCAGCGCGATCACGCCGGTGCCGAGAACGGCGCCGACGTACAGGGCGGCTCCCTGCCACACGGTCAGCGTCCCGGTCGGCACGGCCGCGGGTCCGCGAGCGACCTGCACCCTGCTCACACGGAGCCCTTCCCGGTCCGGCGGAAGTCCATGGTCCAGTTGGTCTCCCAGCTCTGCCCGCCGTCGGTCGAGAACGCCTGCTCCCAGCGGGCCGACACCGAGGTGATCCGCGACCAGATGAAGCGGCACCGCACCGGGGTGCCGTCGTGGGTGTCCTCGCCGTGGAACTCGCCGTGTCCGTCGTCGCGGAACCGGCCGACGACGGGCGGCTGCAGCAGGCCCGTGCGGCTGCTCACCCAATTCAGCGACCATTGCGCGTGAACCGGGTCGAACAGGCGGAGCGTCAGGCCGCGGAACCCCCTGGTCGGAAAGCTGATCTCGTCCAGGTTGGCGGCTCCGCCGAACAGAGTGCCGTGACACACCACGGTGCCCGGGAACTCGTCCCACTCGGTGCTGCCGGTCAGCGGCCCGACCAGCCGCCGGTTGTTCACCTCCCAGTTGCCCACCAGGAAGTCGAAGTCGCCGATTCCAGGTTCGCGGAGGGGTGCAGTGCTCATCTTCACCTGTCCTTTGCCGTATCCGGGGCGTCGGGTGTGCGCCCGGCCGGAAAGCTAATCCGGCTTCCCTGACATCCCATGTCAGTGGAGTGGGGCAGACTTGCCCCGTGCGTGCGAGTCGACTGCTGAACATCCTGTTGCTGCTCCAGACCCGTGGCCGGACGACCGCCCAGCGGCTGGCCGACGAGCTGGAGGTCTCCGTGCGCACGGTGTACCGGGACATCGAATCGCTCGCCGCCGCCGGCGTCCCCGTCTACGGCGAGCCCGGCCACGACGGCGGTTACCAGCTCGTCGACGGCTACCGCACCCGCCTCACCGGACTGACCCGCCACGAGGCGGAGGCGCTCTGGCTGGCCGGACTGCCCGGACCGGCCGCGGACCTCGGGCTCGGCCCGGTGCTCGCGACCGCGCAGCTCAAGCTGACGGCCGCGCTGCCCGACGAACTACGCGAGGAGAGCGTGCGGATACGGCAGCGGTTCCACCTGGACACCTCCGGCTGGTACGCCGAGGCAGACCCCACCCCGCACCTTGCCGCCGTGACCGACGCCGTGTGGCGCCGGCGGCGCATCCGGCTCCGCTACCGGCGGTGGAAGGCCCCCCAGGAAGTCACCCGCACCCTTGACCCCTACGGGCTGGTACTCAAGTCCGGCCGCTGGTACCTGGTCGCCGGCCGGCCGGAGCACGTGGGCACCTACCGCGTCTCCCAAATCCTCCGGATCCAGGTGCTGGAGGACCGCTTCGAGCGGCCTCCCGGCTTCGACCTGGCTGCGCACTGGCAGTCCTACCTGGCCGACTTCGACGCCCGCCGCCACACGGGAGAGGCGGTGGTACGACTCTCCGCGCGGGGCCTCAAACAGCTGCCCGACCTCATGGAACCGGCCGTCGCACGCGCCGCCCAGGACAGTGCCGGGCCACCGGACCCCGAGGGCCGCGTCCAGGTCGTCATCCCCACCGAGTCCACCGAACACGCCATCGGCATGCTCCTGCGGCTCGGCACCGAAGCCGAGGTGATGGCCCCCGCCGAACTCAGAGCAGGCATGGCACGGACCGCCGCCGCCCTGACCGCCGTCTACCGGCAGCCTTCCCCCGCCCCATGACACCCGCAGAACAGCCCAGTTGACGCTTGCCCCGAGGGCGCCCCCCTCCCGCTGCACAACCGCATGGCCAATGCCTCACCGCGTCACCGAGGGGCATGCGTATTGCCACGGCATGGTCCTCCCGGCAGCGCTGCCTCAACTCAACCCGGCCTCGCGACGGGACCCACGAAAACCCGGACGCCCCGGTCCCCGCCCTACCCCGCCTGCCGAAGGTCCTTCTCCAGCAGCGTGAAGGATTTGGGCGTCCCGCCCGGCTGGGGTTTGCCCTCCTTGCTGCCGACCACTCGGTAACCGGCGTTCCTGTAATAGGTGTTGAGCCGTGCGTTACCGGCCAAGCAGTCCAGGCGTACACAGGTCCTGCCCACCGCGGCCACTCGGTGTTCCGCCGCGTTCAGCAGCCGCCTTCCCGTCCCCGGCCCGGCGACGGCCCGGTCCACCATCAGCCGGTGCAGAGGAGCCACCGTGGTGAAGGCGAAGACGAGAGACTGTTGACGTAGTGCAGGCGCTGTCGGGCGGTCTGGGGGTGGATGCCCAGTCGGCCGGCGATCTCCGGGGCTGTGCCGTGCGGGGTCTGGAGGCAGGCGAAGCAGGGGCGAAGCGACGCGGTCGCGCTGCTGAGCGGGGCGGCGACGCGGCGGCCCCTGTCCTCCTCGCGCCGGACGGTGTGGTGCCTGCCCGCCCGATCGCCGTCCTGACAGGATGGGGGCATGGAACGTGTGCTGGGAATCGGCGGATACTTCATGCGGGCCACGGACCCGGTGGCCCTGAGCGCGTGGTACCGCGACTGCCTGGGCCTGGACGCCGACGAGAACGGGCTGTGGCGCCAGGAAGCCGGGGCGACGGTGTTCGCGACGTTCGAGTCCGAGACGGACTACTTCGGGGCCCGCGCCCAGCAGACCATGCTCAACTTCCGGGTCCGTGACCTGGACGCGATGCTCGCGCAACTGCGCGCCAAGGGCGCGGACGTGGCCCAGGAGACCCAGGAAATGGCGGGTGTCGGCCGGTTCGGCTGGGTCACCGACCCTGAGGGCAACCGGATCGAACTGTGGGAGCCCGCCTGACCGTGTCATCACGACTTCTGCACCTCGAAGAACTCCGCCAACGCCCAAATCCCTGAAGGAAAGGGCTACTTGCAGGGCTTCCGGCCGCCGGAGCGGATCGGGCTCGGCACGGCGCTGATATCGGAGTGCGAAGGGGCGCCCGTGAGTGCCACAGTCGCTGTCGTGACCCTGATGGACGTGCTTGTCGACTTCGCCCGCACCGGCCGGATAGGACCGCTTCACTGCGGGATGCCCCTGACCGAGGCCGAAGATCTTCTCGGCCCGGGGCGTCCGCACCCGGCCATCCTCATGAAGGGGCCCGACATCGACGGCTACCCCTACTCCTGGGACGGACTCAGGCTGGTCGTGGCCCAGCGGCGGGTCAGCGGCCTCTGGATCGACCTCTGGCCCGGCTCGACCACGAAGCTCCCGCCTCTCGTCCTGCCCGAGTCGGAGACCTACGGGGCCACGATTCCGCGCGAGGAACTCATCTCAGCCCTCGACATCGCGGGCTGCCCGCACGAGGTCAACAGCGGCCTCACCTTCGGCCGGCAGTCGAGCATCCTCACCCAGCCCGCCCTCGTCTGCGCGGTCTTCAGCCTCCCGGGCCGCGACGACCACGTTCCGCACCGCGGCCGGCCCTACCTGAGAGTCATGCACAAGCACACGGCTTGACATCGTCGCCACTTCCTCGAGCCGGCGCCAGGCGTCCATGGCCGCGCATACGGCCCCGAGAGCGTCGCTTGATCCGTTCACCCGGACAGCCCCTACGGGAGGACGTGCCGGCAGGTGTCCTCGACGCTGGAGGTCCGGGTGTCGCCTGACGCCCGCGCACCGTAGGAAGTGACATGCGAATACCCTCCAACCCGCGTCGCAACGCGAACATCGTCCGCTGGAGTGCGGCGTTTCTGGCGGTGTCGGGAACCGCTTCCGTCCTGACGACCATCACGGCACAGGCCGGCGGTCCGAGCGGGGATCCCGGCAGGGAGAAACCGACCATCGTCCTCGTACACGGTGCCTTCGCCGACGCGTCGAGCTGGAACGCTGTCGTGGAACGGCTCCAGAGGAACGGCTACAAGGTGGCCGCACCCGCCAACCCCCTGCGCGGTATTCCGCAGGACTCGGCCTACCTCGCGAGCTTTCTGAAGTCCATCAAGGGACCGATCGTCCTGGCCGGTCATTCCTACGGCGGAGAGGTGATCTCACAAGCCGCCGTAGGAAACGCGAACGTCAAGGCTCTCGTGTACATCAACGCGATCATGCCCGATGTGGGGGAATCGCTCTCCAGCCTGTCGTCGAAGTTCGCTCCCGCCGCGCTCACCAAGGTTTTGAAGCAGGTGCCGTTCCGGAACGGTGACGGCACCACCGGCACGGACGTGTACGTACAGCCGGACAGCTTGCGCCGCGTCTTCGCCGCGGACCTGCCCGCGAGCCAGGCCGGCATCCTGGCGGCCACACAGCGCCCCATCGCGCTGTCGGCGTTCACCGACAAGCTCACCGGCGCGGCATGGCGGACCAAACCCGTTTACGTCCTTGTCGGCAAGCAGGACCAGGCGATCAACCCGAGCCTGGAGCGCTTCGAAGCGAAGCGGGCGAACGCCCGCAAGACGGTGGAGATCAACTCCTCGCACGTGTCCCTCGTCTCCCACCCGCAGGCGGTCAAGGATCTGATCGTCGACGCCGCCGAGGACTACACGTGGAAGTAGGAGCATCGCTCCTGCCTCAGCCCGTCCACCAAGGCGGCCGCCTTGGTGGACGACAGGGGACGGCTGGTCAGCCGCGGACGATGCTCTGGGCCTGCGGCCCCTTGTGGCCCTGCCCGATCTCGAAGGTGACGCGCTCGCCCTCGGTGAGCTCGCGGAATCCGCCGCCCTGGATCTCGGAATAGTGTGCGAAGACGTCAGGTCCTCCGCCCTCCTGGGCGATGAAGCCGTATCCCTTCTCGGAGTTGAACCACTTCACGGTGCCGCTGGCCATCAGTCGATCCTTCGTTCATGCCGGGAGCCACCCTCGTCCGGGCCTGCTCCAGCTCCCTTGGCAGTAGGAGCCGACATCGTTCTACCCCGCGCACCGCTGCCAATCCGGTTCACGACACGGCAGGCGGGGCACACGGGCCGGTGTACGACCCAGGTGAATGGCGACCGCGAGGGAGACTTGCGATGCTCATGGCGCACCCCGCCGTGCTGAAGAACCTGATCGAGCAGTACGAGACGCTGCGTGTCCTGCACGCGGACGAGGGCCATGAGGAGGTGCGCGGACGGATGAACGACATCGCTTACACGCTGTGCGTGGCGACCGGAACCAGCGACATCGACGCCGCGCTCATCGCGGCCCGGCACCGCCTGCCCGGCGCCCGTACCGAAGACGACTCCCTCCTGGCCACCTGATGGTTTCGTCGACTTGACCCGACAAGTCCCTCAAGTCCCGATAGAGGACGAGTTGCCGATTGAAGCCGACGGTCGCGGGAATCCGTGCCGACATGGCCGTTGACCACACCCGAGCACCCGTTCTTGAAGCGCTGGTCGAGTACCGCCGCACGAAACAGCTGTCGTTCACCCCTCCCGGTCACAAGCAGGCCCGCGGTGCCGATCCCGCGGTGCGGGAGATCCTCGGTGATGCCGTCTTCCTCGGCGACGTCCTGGCCTCCGGCGGCCTGGACGACCGGCTCACTCGGGGGCGGGTGCTGCAGCGGGCCGAGCAGCTCATGGCGGATGCCGTCCATGCCGAGCACACCTTTTTCACGACGTGCGGCAGCTCGCTGTCGGTCAAGGCGGCGATGCTGGCGGTCGCCGGGCCGCACGAGAAGCTCTTGATCGGCCGGGACGCGCACAAGTCGGTCGTGTCCGGGCTGGTGCTGGCCGGGATCGAACCCGTCTGGGTGGACCCCCGTTGGGACGCGGAGTTGGCGATCGCCCATCCGCCGACGGCCGGCGACTTCGAGGCGGCCTTCCAGGCCCACCCCGACGCCAAGGGCGCGCTGATCACCAGCCCCACCCCGTACGGCGCGTGCGCCGACCTGCGGTCGGTCGCCGAGGTCTGTCATCGTCGTGGCCTGCCCCTGATCGTCGACGAGGCCTGGGGCGCCCACCTGCCCTTCCATCCGGACCTGCCGTCGTGGGCGATGGACGCGGGCGCCGACATCTGCGTCACCAGCATCCACAAGATGGGCAGCGGTCTGGAGCAGGGGTCCGTCTTCCATCTGCAGGGTGATCTCGTCCCGCCGGAGCTGCTGAAGATGCGTTCCGATCTGCTGGGCACCACCAGCCCCTCCGTCCTCATCTACGCCGGCCTGGACGGCTGGCGTCGCCAGATGGCCCTGCGCGGCCGGGAGCTCATGGGCGGAGCGCTGGACCTGGCGGCCGGGGTCCGGTCGGCCGTCGAGGACATCTCCGGCCTCCATGTGAACGACCGCGACGACTTCTGCGGGCCGGGGCGCGCGGACGATTTCGACCCGCTCCCGGTGATCATGGACGTTTCCGCTCTCGGAATCACCGGGTACCGGGCCGCCGACTGGTTGCGCGAGCACCACGGGCTCGATGCCCACCTGGTGGATCACCGCCGTATCAGCGCCCAGATCACGCACGGAGACGGTCCGGACACGGCCGGAGAACTCGTGGCTGCATTGAAGGCCCTGGTCCGGGCCGCTGCCGGGCTTCCGTCCGGACCTGAGGTGGACGTGCCCGCCCCGGCCGATCTTCGCATGGAGCAGGCCCTGCTGCCCCGGGACGCCTTCTTCGGGCCGGCGGAGCACGTACCGATCACCGAGGCGGCGGGCCGCGTCGCAGCCGAGATGATCACTCCGTACCCGCCCGGTATCCCCGCCGTCGCGCCCGGCGAACGCCTCACGGAGCCGGTGCTGCGCTATCTGGTCACGGGCCGGGAAGCGGGCATGAACCTGCCGGACGCCGGCGCGGCGCGGCTGGACACGATCAGGGTGGCCACGTCGGCGGCCGGCTGAGGAAGGCGGAGCGTCCCTGGAGGAGTCGCGCGTCGTGGAAACCGGGGCGAGGTGCGTGGATCGGCCGAGGCGGGGCACACGACGGTGGGGCATGGGTGAGCGACGCGGTGGCACGGCGATGACGACCGTGCCACCGCGTCGACTCGTCAGTACGGCGATCGTGACCAGGGCGGCCGGTGCGCCACGGGGCCACCTCGGGCCCACGGCGGCCGGCCGGGCGGGCACACCGCGCGCGGGCCGGCCCTGCCGAACGGCACGACAGCGGGGAACACGGAGAGGAAGGCGCGCAGGACATCCCCGTACGTACGCTTGAGCGGCGTCGAGGGCGACAGCCCGATGCTCAAGGAGGCGACCATGGTGGGGCCTGATCCCACGAAGACCGAGCAGGAACAGTCCCGGGCACTGCCCCCTGTTCAGCCCGGCGCGGCCCTGGAGGCCATCGGCGCGGGAGCCTACGTCGTGGACGAGCAGGGCCGCATCCTGGCGGTCAACAGCCACGCCGAACACCTGCTGGGCCGCCGGGCCGGCGACCTCTTGGGGCAGGACGCCCACGACCTGCTGCACCGCGGGCCTCAGGGCCAGCCGCTGTCCACGACCGAGTGCGGCCTGCGGAAGGCGTTCCACGCCGGGAACCCGGCGCAAGGCGGCGACGAGTACTTCGCACGGGGTGAGGGGTCCTTGCTGCCCGTCCTGTGGACGATCACGCCCTACGACATCGGCGGCCGAGGCGCCGGCACACTCGTCGTCTTCCACGCCCAGGAGCAGGCGCCCGACGACGCGGGGCTGCGCCCGCAGCAGGCCACCGAATCGCTGACGGACTTCGAGCGACTCGCCCTGCTCGCCGAGACCACCACCCAGCTGACGTCCACCCTCGACGTCGACGAGGCCCTGCGCCGGCTCGTGGCCCTGATCCTGCCGCGCCTGGCGGACTGGGCCGTCGTCGACCTGATCACCGAGCGCGACGAGGTGTGGCGTGCCGCCGTGGTCCACGCCGACGGCGACACTCTGACGCACCACGAGGACCTCGAAGGGCCGATGCCGCCGGTACCGGAGGAATCCCCGATGCCTCTGTCGCAGGCCCTGCGGGGCGTCGCCTCCGCGCTGGCCGGCCCCGAGACCTACCGGGGCGCCCCGGACTCCGGCATCGCCGTCGAACAGCGCCGCCTGTTCGAGACGACCGGCATCCACTCCGCGGCCATCGCCCCCATCCGCAGCACGCGCGACGTTCTCGGAGCCCTCACGCTGGGCCGCGCCGGGAAGCCGGGCAACTTCACGGTCGCCGACCTTCCCCTGCTCGAGGACATCGCCCGCCGGGCCGGTCTGGCCCTGGACAACGCCCGTCTCTACCAGCGCCAGCGCAAGGTCGCCGAGACCATGCAGAACCACCTGCTGCCGCAGATGCCACGCGTGCCCGGTCTGCAGATGACCGTCCGCTACCTGCCCGCGCCCGACGCCTCACAGGTCGGCGGCGACTGGTACGACGCCTTCACCCTCTCCGACGGTGCCACCGCGCTCGCCGTCGGGGACGTCGTCGGACACGATCTGGAGGCCGCCGCCGGCATGGCGCAGCTGCGCAACATGCTCCGGGCCTACGCCTGGTCCCAGCAGGGACCTCCGAGCCGGATCGTCGAACGCCTCGACGAGGCGATCATGCCCATCACCGACGTCACCATGGCCACTCTCGTCCTCGCCCGGGTGACGGAGACGAGTGACGGCCACTGGCTGCTGTCCTGGACCAACGCGGGCCATCCCCCGCCCCTCCTCGTCACCCGGGACGGCCTGGCCCACTACCTCACCGACGGCCACGGCCTCCTGCTCGGCACCGGAGTCCGCACCTCCCGCGCCGACGCCACCGTCGTCCTGCCACCGGGCTGCACCCTGCTGCTGTACACCGACGGCCTCGTCGAGGCACCCGGGCACACGCTCGACGACGGCTTGAACCGACTGCGCCAGCACGCCGCCGCCCTCGCCCACCGTCCTCTGCCGTCCTTCACCGACCTGCTCCTGCACCGCGTACGGCCCCCCGGCCTCGACGACGTCGCCCTGCTCGCCGTCCGCACACCCGCGCGAGACCGCGGCAACGCTTCCCGGTCCGGTTCCTGACGGCTCGTCACCAAGCATGTCCTTACGGCTGTCGAGTGCGCCCGGGCCGACTCCGCCGGCCGGTCCGAGGCGCAGTAGAGTGCAGCCCCGTGGGACTCCGCCGGGCGGCCGGCGGTCCCGGCTGTCATCGAGGCGCCGACTCCGGCCGGATATCCGAGGCGGCCTCGGGTACTCGCCGCGCAGCGCGGCCGATGGCCGAGTTCGGTACGCGGTGACAGCAACGGAGAACCAGATGAAGGCCCCCCGATCAGCAGCCCTGCCGGATCCCGCGCCGGTCGCGGCGGACGCGCAGTCCGCTCACGTCCTGTCCGGGCGCTACCGGTTGGGCGCGAAGATCGGGTCGGGAGGCATGGCCGACGTCCACGAAGGCGTCGACACGCGTCTTCGGCGGTCCGTGGCCGTCAAGTTCTTCCGGCCGGGCGCCGACCCGCGGAACGAGGAGCGCCTGACCGCGGAGGCCGTCCTCCTCGCGCGTCTGCAGCACCCCGGGCTGGTCACCGTGTACGACGCCGGCCGCCACGACGACCGCGCCTACCTGGTGATGCAACTGATCGACGGCCCCACATTGCGCAGCCTCCTGACCCGCGGAACGCTGTCCCAGCGGCGCGTGGCCGACCTGGGCACCACCCTCGCGCGGGCGCTCGCCCACGTCCACCGGGCCGGCATCGTGCACCGTGACGTGAAGCCTTCGAACGTCCTGCTGGACTCGGCGGGCGTCCCTCACCTGGCCGATTTCGGCATCGCACGCCTGGCGGACGCCACGCGTCATACGTCACCCGACGTGCTGACGGGCACCGCCGCCTATCTGGCTCCCGAGCAGGTCGAGGGAAGGCACGTCGGATCGGCCACGGACGTCTACGCGCTCGGCCTGGTCCTGCTGGAGTGCCTGAAGGGCGAACTGGAGTACCAGGGAACCCCGTTGGAGGCCGCGGTCGCCCGCCTCCACCGCCCGCCCTCGGTACCCGACTGGGTCGACCCGGACCTGGCAGACCTGATACGGGCCATGACCGCCCGTGAGCCCGGGGCACGTCCGGACGCCGAGCAGTGTGCGAAGGCTCTCTCCCTTCTCGGCGCCGGGAACGATCCTTACCTGCCGCCGCGCTCGGCACCTGTGGGGGGCGGCCTTCCGGCGGCCCGTGCGGCGCGCCCGGAGACGGACGAGCCCATGCGGACGGATGGGCTGGCGGTCACCCGGCCCGGCCGTCCGGACGGCGTCCGGCACAACCGCCGCCTTGCGGTGGGGACCGCCCTGGCCGCATTCTCCGTGGCCCTCGGGACGACGCTCACCGTCACTCTGGGCGCCGTCGGAAGCGGTGACGACCGTGCCGCCGCGACCTCGACCACCGCGCCTCCGCCCGCGGGCACGGCGGTTCCGGAACGCGGGCCCGGTGCCGCCCCGCCGACCGGATCACGCAGCGCCCGGCCTGGCTCCCGTTCGCCCGACGCCTCCGGGCCGGCAGCCGCGGCGACCGGATCCCGTACCGAGCCCGTCTCCATGAACCTCGGCTCGTCGAACCTCAGCTCGTCCGACCGGGCGACGCAGACGCGTCAGGCACCGGCCCGGCATCACCGTGCCGACCCGCGTAAGCCGACTCCGCACCACTCCAGGGGCACGGACGGCCACACCCGTCGCACCCCACACCGCGACCCGAAGCCGCCGGCACAGACCACCAAGCCCGAGCGGCAGCCGGCTCCGCAGGACGACGACTGAGCCGCGACCGGCCAGGTGACCGACCGCGTGCCCGGACCGTGCGCACGAGTACGGGCGAACACGGTCACCGACGACCGCCGGATGCACGCGCGCCAGGAAGCCGGGCGACAAGGGCCCTTTCAGGGCCTGAGCGCATCGCTCAGGGTGGGGCGGCAGGGGATGACCTCGTCGACGCCGACGATCTGCAGAGTCCGCAACACGGTCTCGTCGGGCGCCGCCAGCCGCAGCCAGCCTCCCGCCCCGAGAACGTCGCGGTGGGCGATGAGCAGGATGTTGATGCCGCTGGAGTCCATGAAGGTGACCTGCCGCAGGTCGACGACGATGCGGGGACAGCCTGTCTCGGGGACCTCCAGGGCCTGCCGCAACCGCCCGCCGGTGTCGTGGTCGACTTCCCCGGCCACGGTCAGCACGCGGATGCCGTCGGTGGCGGAGGCCACGACCGACAGCCTGCCCTGGAGGGGTGCATGCTCGGCGGATTCGGCATCCGCCCTTCGTCCTTCGGCCATGCCGGAGATACTGGCACACCCGGGCCTCGCCCGGTATGGGCCGCAGGCGTCACCCGAAGGCTCAGCGGGTACGCGCAGAGTGTGAACGGGGGAAGTGAAGGTAGCCGATATGGAAACAGTGCCCGTCGGAGCGGACGGCGCGACGCCGGACGACCGTGCCCAGGCCATGCACACCACCGTGGCCCTGGAGGGGGACGGCACGTGCATCGCCCAGGCCCGCCATCGGGCGGCCGAGTTCCTCAGCCGTGTGCAGGCCGAGCACGGACTGCCGGTCTCGCAACGGTCCGTGGACCTCACCCAGTTGGTGGTCAGCGAGCTGGTGACCAACGCCCGCAAGTACGCGCCCGGCCCGGTCTTGATGGATCTGCGAATCGTCGGCGGTTCCGTCGAGGTGGTGGTGTGGGATTCCGAGCCGGTGCTGCCGATGGCCCGGGCCGCGGACGCCGGGCGGGTGGGCCAGCACGGTCTGGAGATCGTGATGGCCGTCGCACAGGGTTTCGAGGTGCAGCGGGAGCCGGTGGGTAAACGCATCAGTGCCCGCATCGCCCTCATGGACGACACGGACGGGACCATCGCGGGCCGCCGGTCTCTGTGACGGCGGCTGCCGAGGCCTCCGGCGTGGCCGGCGTCGCGCGATCGGTGTCGTACCCAGCCGTCCGCTGCACGACATGATCCGTCGAGGCACGGCGACGGTCTTCGTTCGCCCGGCCCGGCCGGGCCTCGGCCGCCGTCCGTTCATGCCGGCATGACCGTGTCCCGGGAACCCTCCCATGCCCCGGGGTTGTCGGAACGGCACAATCTCTGACTTGTGAATCGGTCGACTCCTGCCCTGATTTCCCTTCTGGACGCTGACATGATCCACATGGGAGCACGTCAGGTTTCTGTAGCATCCACACAAGTCAAGGAGGCTCGTGTGACCCGTAACGGTCATGTGCTGGTGACGGGCGTCGGCGCGATGACGCCCTTGGGAGCCGATGCGCCGTCGACGTGGTCGGCGCTGCTGGACGGTAAGTCGGGGGTGCGTTTCCTGGACGAGGAGTGGGCCGCGGACCTGCCCGTGCACGTTGCGGCCGGACTCCCGGTGGACCCCGCCTCCCTGCTTCCGAGGACCGAGGCCAGGAAGCTGGACCGCGGTGAGCAGGTCGCCATCCTCAGTGCGCGCGAAGCCTGGCGGGACGCCGGTGCTCCGCGGATCGAGCCGGAACGACTCGCCGTCGTCATCGGCACGGGCACCGGCGGTGTCCTCACCACGCTGGGGCAGGACGACGTCTTCGAACGCGCCGGGATTCGCCGGCTGTCACCGTTCGCGGTTCCCATGCTGATGCCCAACGGGCCGGCCGCCTGGGTGAGCATGGACCTGGGCGCGAAGGGAGGCGCCAGGACTCCGGTGAGCGCCTGTGCGTCCGGGGCGGAGGCACTCGCCGTGGGACAGGATCTGATCCGCGGAGGGCGGGCGGACGTGGTCGTCGCAGGTGGGGTGGAGGCGTGCCTGCACCCCTTCACCATCGCGGCATTCGCCCAGATGAAGGCCCTGTCGACGCGGTCCGCGGACCCGGAGACCGTGTCCCGCCCGTTCGACGTCGAGCGGTCCGGGTTCGTCATGGGCGAGGGCGCGGGGATGATGGTCCTCGAACGCGCCGAGTTCGCCCGGGCCCGTGGAGCACGCGCCTACGGCACGCTCGCCGGAAGTGCGGTGAGTTCGAGCGCGAACCACATCACGGCCTCCGACGCGGAAGGCCAGGCCTTCGCCATCGAACTGGCGCTGCGCGACGCCGGCCTGACCCCCGCGGACATCGGGGTCGTGCACGCCCACGCCACCTCGACGGAGTCCGGTGACCTGGCGGAGGCCGAGGCGATCGGCCGGGTGATCGGCGGCCACGCCGCGGTGACGGCGACGAAGTCGATGACAGGCCACATGATCGGCGCGTCCGGAACGATCGGCGCCATGGCCGCTCTGTTCGCCCTCAAGGACGGCACGGTCCCGGCCACACGCAACCTCGACGAACTCGACCCGCGCGTGGAGCTGGACGTGGTACGCGGTGAGCGACGCACCGGTCAGTGGTCCGCGGCGCTGGCCAACTCGTTCGGGTTCGGCGGACACAACGTCAGTCTCGTCCTCACCAAGTGACGGCGAGGCCTTGACCGTCGTGCTGGGGGCCGGAAGCGCGGTGCACGGGCGCCGGCGCCAAGGCCCGGAGGTCCTCCCGTGCGCGGCGGGAACAGCCTGACCGGTCGGCACTGTTGCACCGGCGACCCCTTTTATGTCCACCGCAGACTCGAACCCAGGCTTTTTCACCAGGAGGACTGTTTCATGAATGACCGGCCCTTGACCCTCATGGCGGTGCACGCCCATCCCGACGACGAGGCCACCGGAACGGGAGGTGTCCTCGCGCGGTACGCGGCGGAGGGCATCCGCACCGTCCTCGTGACGTGTACCGACGGCCGTTGCGGAGACGGACCGGGCGGTGTCAAGCCGGACGACCCCGGGCACGATCCGGCGGCCGTGGCCCGGATGCGGCGTCAAGAGCTCGAGGCCAGCTGCGACATCCTGAAGGTCAGCCATCTGGAGACGCTGGACTACGCCGATTCCGGGATGATGGGCTGGCCGACCAACGACGCCCCTGGATCCTTCTGGCGGACACCCGTGGAGGAGGGTGCCGCCCGACTCGCGGAACTCCTGCGCCACTACCGGCCCGACGTGGTCGTCACCTACGACGAGAACGGGTTCTACGGCCACCCCGACCACATCCAAGCCAACCGCATCACGATGGCGGCGCTGGCGATGACCGAGCAGACACCGAAGGTGTACTGGACGACGGCGCCCCGGTCGATGATGCAGCGGTTCGGCGAGGTCATGCGCGAGTTCGGTGCGGACTTCCAGGAGCCGGATCCCGCCGACACCGCCGCGATGGCCGAGATCGGACTCCCGGACGAGGAGATCACCACCTGGGTGGACACCTCCGCGTTCGGCGGCCAGAAGTTCGATGCCCTCGCCGCGCACGCCAGCCAGGGCGAGAACATCTTCTTCCTCAAGATGGGCCAGAAGAGGTTCACCGAACTGATGGGGACCGAGACCTTCGTACGCGTCCAGGACACCACCGGCGCTACCGTCCCCGAGAACGACCTCTTCGCCGGACTGCGCTGATCCGCTCGCGTTTCTCCGGCCTGAGAAGGCTCATGGCCGGTACCGGCTGGATCGAGCGGGTTCGCGCGCCTGAAGGCTTGCTCACGTGGGGGCCGCTCCGGCGGCCCTCACCTCTGCGCGACGCGGGTCCGGTCAGCGCCCACCGCCCGGCCGTTCCGTCCAGCCGTCCCAAGTGTTGACGACTCTCACGCGCGCCTCTACATTGCGGTCGCACCCTTCGGAATGAAACGTTTCAATCACGGCATCACATCGAGCACCAGCGACACGGCACCGGCTCACCCCCCACCCCTCCGCACTCCAGCGGCCAGAGAGAAGGAGCACGGCCTTGAACAGTGACGCGACGCCTCACAGAGATTCGACTCAGCCTGATGGCGACCAGAGTGGGCTCAGCAGACGGCACTTCCTGAGCACCGGCTCGGGCGTCGCGGTCGGCGCCCTGGCGGCCGGCGTGCTGTCGGCCCACGCTGCCGCAGCGGCGGCCCCCCGTGCCGCCGCCACCGCGCCCGTCGGCCTGACGAGCGCCCACTGGATCTGGCATGCCGAGGGAAATCCCCGCGTCTCGGCTCCCGCCGCCTACCGGTACTTCCGCAAGACGTTCAGCGTCCCGGCGGGCGACGTCAGTGACGCCCAACTGGTCGTCACCGCGGACGACACCGTGGACGTGTGGCTGAACGGACAGCACCTGGCCGCTTCCGCCCGCACCAAGGACTCGTGGCAGAACGCCCTGTACGTGGACCTGCGTTCCGCCCTCACCGCCGGAGCCAATACGATCGCCGTCGCTTCCAGGAACAACGGCGGTCCTGCCGGGCTCATCGGCCACGCGCACATCACGACGGACGGGGGCACGACCGACCTGATCACGGACGGCGGCTGGCGGTCCGCGCAGAGCGCCCCTTCGGGGTGGGAGAAGGCGGCCTTCGACGACTCGGCCTGGGCGGCCGCCATGGACCTGGGCGCCTACGGCATCTCCCCGTGGTCCTCCGCCGTCGCCGGCCCCGACCTGTCGGCCGCGTCGCCCCTGAGCGTGACGGGCCTGACCGTCGAGCACCGGACCGCTCCCCTCGGGGTGGACGCGGCACACCCGCGGTTCGGCTGGACCCTGCACTCCGAGGAGCCCCAGCAGCACCAGGCGGCGTACCAGCTCCAGGTCTCCTCGACCGACGCCTCCACAGCGGACATCTGGGACAGCGGCCGCGTCCATTCGGCCCAGCAGACCGACATCGCCCACGACGGATCCTCACTGAAGAGCCTCAGCCGGTACTACTGGCGGGTCCGCGTATGGGACACCCGTGGCCGGCAGAGCGACTGGAGCGACCCGCAGTGGTTCGAGACCGGCCTGCTCGACTCGGCCGAGGAATGGCACGGAGCCCTCATCGGCCAGGCCGCCGCGCCGAACTTCGCGGGAGCGAGCTGGATCTGGTACCCGGAAGGCAACCCGGCGTCCTCGGCACCGGCCGGCACCCGCTACTTCCGTCGCACCCTCAAGCTCGACAGCGCCCCGTCCAGCGCGCTGCTCATCGTCACCGGCGACGACACGGCCGACGTCTGGGTCAACGGCGTACTGGTCAGCTCCTCGCCGAGGGTCACCGACTCCTGGCAGATCGCCGCCCTCGTCGACCTCACCTCGCACCTGACGGCCGGCACCAACACGGTCGCGGTGTCCTGCACCAACTCCAGCGTCTCCCCCGCCGGCCTGCTCGCCAAGCTCTTCCTGCCGGCCGGTCAGGTCGTCGACAGCGACGCCTCCTGGAAGGCCTCCCAGTCCGGGCCGGCCGGCTGGAACAGCGCCGGCTTCGACGACAGCGGCTGGCCGGCCGCGATGGCCGTGGCGGCGGCCGGGAGCGGCCCGTGGGGCGTCCGGGTGCGGGTGACCACACCCGCACCCCTGCTGCGTAAACGATTCACCGTCTCCCAACCCGTCGCCTCCGCCCGGCTCCTGACGACCGCGCTGGGTCTGCACGAGACCCGCCTCAACGGCGCGAGGATCGGCTCCGAGGTGCTGGCCCCGGGCTGGACCGACTACAAAAAGCGCCTGCAGTACCGGGTCTTCGACGTCACCTCGCACATCCGGCAAGGCGCCAACGCCCTCGCCGCGTGCCTGGGCAACGGGTGGTACAGCGGCAGCGTCGGCTTCGCGGGCAGCCGGCTGTACGGATCCCAGCCCTGGTACTCCGCCCAGCTGCTCCTCACCTTCGCGGACGGCTCCAGCCGGACGATCGCCACCGACAGCGGCTGGAAGACCGGCACCGGAGCGATCCGGTCCGACGACCTGTACGACGGCGAGACCTACGACGCGCGCCTGGACGTCCCCCACTGGGACGACGCCGATTTCGACGACACCACCTGGGCGGCCGTCACCGTCGCACAGGCCTCCCTGCCCACCCTGGTGTCCCAAGTCGACGACGGCGTCACCGTGCAGGCCGAGCTGTCACCCGTGGCCATCACCCAACCGCAGCCCGGCGTCTGGATCCTGGACCTGGGGCAGAACTTCACGGGCTGGAACAAACTCTCCCTGACCGGCCCGGCAGGCACCACGATCACGATGCGACACGGCGAGGTTCTCAACCCCGACGGCACGCTCTACACCACCAACCTGCGCAAGGCCCAGGCGACCGACCGCTTCGTCCTCGCCGGCACCGGCTCCACCGAGACCTACGAGCCCCGGTTCACCGTCCACGGCTATCGCTACGTCGAGCTGACCGGGCTCCCCTCCGGCGTCACCCCGACGAAGAGCACGCTCACCGGGCGGGCCGCCTGGACCACCGCGGAACAGCTCGGCACGTTCACCACGTCGAGCACACTGCTCAACCAGCTCCAGCACAACATCACATGGGGCCAGCGCAGCAACATGCTCTCCATCCCCACGGACTGCCCGCAGCGGGACGAGCGCCTCGGCTGGACCGGCGACATCGCCGCCTTCTGCGCCACCTCCACCTTCAACCTGGACGTCCACCGGTTCCTGGCGAAGTTCGTCGACGACCTGGTCGACGGTCAGCAGTCCGACGGGGCGTTCACGGACGTCGCACCGGCCGTGATCAACGGCTCCGGCACGGCCGGCTGGGGCGACGCGGGCGTGATCGTCCCGTACACCCTGTGGCAGCGCTTCGGGGACGTGCGTATCGTCGACCAGCATTTCACCGCGTTCACTCGCTGGGTCGACTACCTGCGCAACACGGCCGGCAGCAACCTCATCCGCAACCAGCAGACGTACGGCGACTGGCTCAACGTCAACGACGAAACACCTCACGACCTCATCTGCACCGCGTACTTCGCCTGGGCCGCACGGCTGGTGGCGCGGATGGCCGATGCCACCGGCCGGGCGGCACAGGCCACCTCCTACGGGCAGTTGGCCGATCAGGTGGCGGCGGCTTTCGCCGGCCGCTATGTAGGAGCGGACGGCTCCATCGGCTCCAACACCCAGACGGGGTACGTGCTCGCGCTCGCCTTCGACCTGGTGCCCAAGGCCCTCGTCCAGCGAGCCGCGGACAAACTCGCCACCAGGGTCACAGCGAGCGGCAGCCATCTGACCGTGGGGTTCCTCGGCGTGGAGAACCTCCTGACCGTCCTGGCGGACAACGGGCACGCGGACCTCGCCTACAAGATCCTGCTCCAGCCCGGCTACCCCGGCTGGGGCTACATGATCGACCACGGCGCCACCACCATCTGGGAACGCTGGGACGGCATCCGCGCCGACGGCTCCTTCCAGGACCCGGGCATGAACTCCTTCAACCACTACGGCCTCGGTTCGGTCGGCGACTTCCTGTACCGACGCGTGGCAGGGCTGGGCCCCGCGGCCCCGGGCTACCGGTCCCTCCTCGTCGCTCCCCGGCCCGGCGGCGGGCTGACCTCGGCTTCGGGTACCTACCGCACGCCCTTCGGCATGGCCGAGAGCAGCTGGTCCGTCTCGGGAGGCCGGGTGACGCTCGACGTCACGGTCCCCGCCAACGTCACCGCGACCGTGGTCGTGCCTACCTCCCAGCCCGGTTCGGTCGACGCTCCCCCGCAGGCCGTCCCGGCCGGCACCGCCACGTACCACCTGCCGGCCGGCAAGTACACCTTCACCGCCGCCACCTGAACCGCCCCCTCCGGCCGGCGTCACCGCCGGCCGGAGGCTCGTTTCCGAGCGGCCGGCACCGCCGGAACGACGGTCTCAGCCGAGGACCAGAGGATCGGGCAGGCCGGACTCGGGGTGCATGCGCAGCAAGGTGTGGAGGACTCCCGAGAGACCCGACATCAGGCTCGGGGAGAACGCCTCGCGGGCCAGGCCGCCGACCGGGCCGCGTTGTTCCAGGCCGGTGAGGATCTCGCCGTCGAGGTCGGCAGGGTTTCCGAGGCCCAGCGAGGTCAGGAACTGCCAGAGGCCGAGGTCTCCGTGGCACAGGGTGTGGCTCCAGCCGAAGCCCTCCGCCGCGCAGGCCTGCGCGGCCCGCTCCGCCATGTCGAGGTGGGCCGGGTCGCCGGTCCGTCGGTGGAGGTCGAGCATCCCGACGCCGATCCCCGCGCTGCCGTGGCACCAGCTGGTGAAGAAGTCCTCCTCGGCGCCGACACGGGCGTCGAGCCAGTTGCCCGCCTCCGGCTGGTAGAGCGACTCCTGGTAGGCGAAGGCCTGTCGTGCGAGGTCGTGCCAGCCGCCGCGCTCGGCGGAGCCACCGGCCTCGCCGAGGGCCAGGCGGGCCAGCGCCCAGCCGATGCCAGTGGCTCCGTGGGCGAAGCCGCCGATGCCCTCGGGGTTGAGGCGGGTGGTCCAGCGGGCACCGCTCGCGTCCAGCGTGGCCTGCCCGGCGAGCCGGCGTCCGATGTGGGCGGCGGCGTCCAGCCAGCGGTCCTGTCCGGTCGCACCCGCGAGATTCAGCAGGGGGACGACCGCACCCGCCGCGCCGTTCAGCAGATCCACCTCTATGTCGTCCTCGACGAGCCGGGCGCCCGGCACGAGCAGCGAGGCGCGTTCCGCGGCCCGTTCCAGCATCCACTCCTCCCCCGTCACCCGGTGCAGCGCCATCCAGGTCCACACCTGCGAGGCCGCTCCGCTGAACGCGCCGGAAGACGGTGTGGGGGTCCGGTCCTCGGTGCTGACGAGGACGCGCAGCGCCCCTTCGAAGAGCCCGGCGGCACCGGGAACCTCGTCCGCCCGCCCGGCCCGTTCCTCGTTCAGGTACTCGGCGAGGGCGAGCACCACGCCGCCCTGACCGGTGTACAGGTCCGCGGGCAGGACGCGGATGGACCAGCCCGCGGGGGTGAAGACCGGGCTGATCCACGTGACCGTACCGTCGTCCCCGCGCACCGCCCCCTCCGACAGCCGCCCTACCATCTCGGCCGCCAGCGCACGGCGGCGCCGCTCCCGGTCGCGGGCATGCGGATCGCGGGCCCCGGCCTGCACCCGCGCGGGCAGCGACCGCTCGTTGAGGTAGGCGCCCACGAGCGCGTCCTGGATCGTCGACTCCTCCAGTGCCAGGTCGGCGGTGCGCCAGTCCTCGACCGTGTTCCGGATCGCGCCCTCGTCCACGGTGAAGCCGAACATCGGTACGTCGCCCGCCAGCAGGTCGGCCGTCTCACCGTCGATGGTCGCCCGGTCCGACGGCGCGCCCGGCAGGACTTCGGCGTTGCGCCGCAGGATGTCCCTCGCCCGCTCGACGGCCGCCGGCTCGTCGTGCAGGGACGCCGGATGCCACAGCATCCGGCCGATGTCGACGTACGCCTGGGTGGGCCGCGGGATGCGGCGTGCCCACGCTCCCTGGAAGCGGCGCAGCAGCCGGGACGGATCCGCTCCGGGCCGGCGCAGGTGTGCGGTCATCTCGCGGAATCCGTCGAGGACGCGGTCCCAGTAGGTGCTGAGCACCGGTGTCGGGCTGGGATGGTTGCCGGCGACGGGCATCGCCACGAGGTCCACCTGGAAGCGGGCGGCCGCGGTGCCGGCGTCCGCGATCACCGGGTTGGGGATGAGCGGCTGCTGGCCGGGCAGCGAGCCGACACCGGAGATGTCCACCCCGCCGAGCGCGAAGCCGGTGCCGCGCACGGGGAGCAGCCCGGTCCGCAGCACCGTACGGCGGATGGCGGCCGCGGCCACGTCGACCGCGTCGCCGCGGCCGCTGGGCGGGAAGGGCGCGGGGGCATCGAAGAGCGTCTCGGCGTCCACGATCACCGGCACGCGGCCGGCGGCGATCATGTTCTCGGCGTGCATGTCGGTTCCGCCGGTGAAGCGGAGCACGGCGAGCCAATGGCCGACGTTGCGGTAGAACGTGGCGAGTTCGCAGTCGTCGGCGCAGTAGCGGTGGCGCACGAATTCGGCCCATCCGTAACCGGCGCGCGCGAGCGTCCGCGGCACACGGATGCGTTCGTGCGGTGGCGGGGGGCCGGGGAGGGTGGCGAACAGTTCCTCCAGCAGTGCGCCGAGCGCCACGTCCGTCTCGGACGGCCGGGGTTTGTACATGACGGTGCCGCCGTCGAAGTCGACCCGGGTGACGGTGAGTCCGCCCCGGTGGCTGTCGCCCGCGCCGAACGTGAGCGCGCGTACCTCGCCGGCGGGTCGTCCCAGCAGGGGCCGCAGCAGTTCGCGGTCCGACGCGAGCCGTTCCGCGAACGCGGCCGTGGCCGTCATCCACAGGCGCGCGACGGCGGCGGTCCGGGGGGCGGCGGCCGGGTACCGGTGTGCGAGCCGGTCGAGGTAGCCGTCCTGGCCGGCCTCCTCGATGAACGCCGCCCAGGTCTCCGTGTCCGCCGTGGCCTCGACGGCGCCGTTGCCTGCGGCCAGGCGCAGCGCGTGCAGTTCGATGAGGAAGAGCCGGGACAGCTTCGCGTGCAGCGACTGCAGGAGGGCGTCGTGTCCGGCCTCCAGGATCACGTCGCGCTCTGCCTGGTCCAGGGCCTCCACGCCTGCCAGCCGGTGGGCCAGCTGGTCCCGCCACGGACGGGCGATGCGCCGCACGGGCTGGGCGAACCCTGAGGTCGCGTCCTTGTCGTGCTGGTCGTGCGGTGCCGCTGCGCTCACCCTCGGTCTCCCTCTCGTCGTCGCCTCAGGCCGTCCTGCGAGGTGCCTCGAGGCGCGGGGAACGCAGAGCCGTCCCCCGCGCCGCCGTCCTGTGGCCGGCCTCCGGTGCCCCGCCGGGCACAGGGGGCTCAGTCCGTCAGGGCGGTCAGCAGCACCAGCTGCCGTGAGACCCGCTCGGGCTGGAACAGAAGCCGTACAGCGAGTCGCTGGGGTCGGTGAGAGCGGCCTCGGCGGCGGAGCCGCCGACGTAGAGCGGGCCGGCGGGGTTCATCTGGCCGAACGCGCTCTCGGCGCCCGTCAGCCAGGCGTCGAGCACCGCGTGGGCCTGCACACTGCTCTGGGGCATGGTCGACCTCCGAAGGTGACAAGGGGATGGGATGTGCAGGCTTTGAGTATGTTGGGGGGCGGGCATGTGTGAGACGGCCAATCCGGCCACAGTCCCCTGTGCCCCGTGCGGCGTTCGGGGCTCGCGGGACCGGTGGGACGACGTCCCGGTTCAGCGGTGGCCGAGGTCAGGAGCACTGTTCGGCAGGCCGACCGCACCGGGCGGGCGCGCGGAAGCGAGCGGAAGAACCCGGCAGCGCCCTGCCGTGCCGATGCCGCGCA
Organism: Streptomyces sp. NPDC051133; assembly: GCF_040682635.1. Lineage (NCBI taxonomy): Bacteria > Bacillati > Actinomycetota > Actinomycetes > Kitasatosporales > Streptomycetaceae > Streptomyces > Streptomyces sp. NPDC051133. The sequence goes on along the minus strand of NZ_JBFBBK010000021.1, from coordinate 17,361 downwards.
GTCCACGGGGCCCCGTCGGCTTCGGAGGTCACGCCATATGGGGGTCGGCCGGATTTGGCTGCGGCTGGTGGCGCGTCCGGAATCGGCCCTCAGCGCGCCGCGCCTTGTGACCTGCCCTGTTTCATCCTTGCGGCCGGTGCCGGCCGACGCGGCGGAGGGGCCGTGGCCCCGCTCGGCCGGACGGCCCGCCGGCGCCGTCGGCGGACTCCGCCCGGCGTGCCGCCGCAGCGCCGGGAACACGCCATCGCTCACCTTCCGTGAAGGATGGGTGCACGCTTCGTAACATGAGCAGATGATCAGGTCAGGCGAACGGAGTGCCAGGCGGCGCGGGCGGCAGAAGGTGATGGGCCGTCACCGCCCGCTCGCCCTGGGCCTGGCCGGGATCAGCGTGGTCGTCGCGGCGTTCGTCCTTCACGAGGGCTCCGAAGAGCCGGGCGCCATCGGCTCCGCCCGCACTCCCCCACGGACGACGCGGTCTCCTGCCCCCGGGGCGCCTGCCGCGGTGCCCCCGCTCCCCGAGGGGACCGTGCGGATCGCCGCCGTGGGGGACGTCGTGATGGGCTCACTGCCGTACGACCTGCCGCCGGACGACGGCGCCTCCTTCTTCGACCCGGTCGGCGACCTGCTCACCGGCGACGTGGTGCTCGGGAACCTGGAGGGCACGCTCACCGACGGCGGAGCCGGCAAGTGCGACGACAGCGACAGCCCGCACTGCTTCGCGTTCCACGTCCCGCCGTCCTACAGCCACCTTCTCAAGAAGGCCGGGTTCACGGTCATGAACGTGGCGAACAATCACATCGACGACTTCGGGGCGGAGGGGCGGCGCCAGACGTTCGCCGCCCTGCGTTCCGTGAACCTGCCGTACACCGGCCGCCTGGGCCAGATCACCGTCCAGCGGGTGCACGGTCTCCGGGTCGCGGTGATCGGGTTCGCGCCCGACCGGGGCGCCAACGACCTCACGGACCTGTCCGCCGCGAAGCGACTCACGGCCCGCGCGGCGAAGACGGCGGACATCGTGATCGTCACGATGCACGCCGGCGCGGAGGGCCCGGACCAGACCCATGTGGGGCCCGGCACCGAGTACTTCCTCGGCGAGGACCGCGGTGACTGCTACCGCTTCAGCCGCGCGGTGATCGACGCCGGCGCCGATCTCGTCGTGGGCAGCGGCCCGCACGTGATGCGGGGAATGGAGTTCTACAAGGGCCGCCTGATCGCGTACAGCCTGGGCAACTTCTCCGGCTACAAGGTTCTCAGCCTCGGCGGCATCCTCTCCACCAGCGGCGTTCTGCACGTCACCCTTCGCGCCGACGGCACCTACGTGTCCGGGCGCCTGAACCCGACCCGGATCGTCGAGCCGGGCACGCCGGAGCCCGGCGGCGACGGGATCGACCTCGTCTCCGGCGTGTCGGAGGACGACTTCGGCTCGCACGCCGCCCGCATCTCGCCGGACGGCACGATCCGGCAGCCGTAGCCGGGCGTCGGCCGGATGCGCCGCGAGCGCCGGCCGGTCACGTCACGGACCGGCTGACCGGCGTCACATCTCCCTCAGCAGAGCGGGGAGCTTGCGCATGTCGTGGAAGACGACGGTGCCGGGACCTTCGAGGTGCTCGGCCGGGGTGAGACCGCCGGCGTAACCGAGGGCACGCATGCCGGCGGCGCGGGCGGCCCTGACCCCGGGCCGGCTGTCCTCGACCACCGCACACGCGGCCGGAGCGACACCCATCCGCTCGGCGGCGTAGAGGAACAAGTCGGGAGCGGGCTTGCCTCGCGCCACTTCCGTGGAGCTGTGGATACGGCCCGCGAAGCGTTCGTACAGGCCGGTGCGGCCCAGGGTGTGACGCATCTTCTCGTGGGAGCCACTGGAGGCCACGCAGGTCGGCAGCGTGATCTCGTCGAGCGCTTCGAGCAGCCCCTCGACCGGAGTCAGGCCGGCGTCCACAGCCTCGCGGTGCAGTTGTTCGAACCGCTCGGCCCAGACCGCGGCGGTCTCCTGACCGAGCCGTTCGGCGACCTGCTCCCGGATGGCGGCGTGCGAACGCCCGATGAACCGGGCCACCACCTCGTCCTCGGTGAGCGGCCAGCCCAGTTCCGCGCCGAGGGTCACCTGGACCCGGGCGGCGATGCGCTCGCTGTCGACCAGCACCCCGTCGCAGTCGAATATCACCAGTTCGATCGGCTTGATCATCCGAGCAGCATAGAGGGACCACCGGGCCGCCCGGCGAGGAATCCGGGGAGGCCTCCGCCCACGCCGGTCATGACCCGTTCGGCTTGCGCGCGCGGGGAGTTGGGGGCCGCGGCTCACCCCGTGCACGCGCCCCGTTAGCATCTCGTCGCATGACGAGGCGGGGGTGGCGGCTGGGTGCCGCGGTGGGGGTCACGGTGCTGGCGGCGTTCTGTGCCTCCGGCCCGGAACACGCGGAGATGATCCGCACATCGTCGGATCTCGGCCCCCTCCCGGCCGACCGCTACGACTACACGCCACAGGACTACCAGCGGTCCGAGCGGGCGTCGGCGCTGCTGGTCAGGCAGTGCATGGCGGGCCGCGGCCACCGGGACTTCCCGCTCGACCCCCGCTACCCCACCGACCCCATCGTCGCCACCGCCGTCAGCACCGACTACGGCGCCCTCGATCTCGACAGCGCCCGCCGCTGGGGCTACGGCTGGGATCCGGAGAAGGACCTCGTCCCCCAGCCGAAGGGGCGCCGGATGACCTCGGCCGAGTACGCGGACTACCCCACGTGCGGTGCCGAGGCGAGCCGGCGGCTGATGCGCGGCATCGACGTCAAGCGGGACTGGCTCTACGCGGCCACACGGTCGGTCGAGGTCGACAAGGCGGTCAAGCGCGACCGGCGCCTGCGCGCGGCCTGGGGCGCGTGGTCCCGCTGTGTGGCGGACCAAGGCTTCACCCGCTACCCCGATCCCGTCGCCGCGTACGCGGACCACGCCTGGCACCGGGGCAGCGACGGCAACACCCGGCACACCCGGCGGGAACGCGCCACCGCCGTCGCGGACGTCACCTGCAAGCGCCGTCACCGTACGGCCGAGCTCTGGCACGGCATCCGGGCCGAGAAGCAGGCCGTGGACATCTCCCGGCACCGTGACCGCTACGCCGCCGGGCTCCAGGCGCTGCGGACGTACCGGGACAACATCGCTCAAGTGCTGCGCAAGCTCGGCTGACCGGACGCCGCCTCCGCAGCGGGGGGGCGTGCGAGGGCTTGCCGCGCGCCCCTCGGGTCTGGTTGGGTACCAGCGCCTCAGGCACGTCGGGTGTGCCGAGCTGGTGGGAGTGGAGCGAGCGACGTGCACACGACGGTACGGCAGGACGGCTCGTCGCCCTTGCCCGACGGACTGGGACAGGCGATCCGGGGCACCGCCGAGGAGATCGCCGCGCTGGTGCGGAGCGCGAGCGACACGGCGCTCGCCGTGCCGGGGTCGGAGTGGACCGTCGGCGAGGCCGCCGCCCATCTGGCCATGGCCAACGAGTTGATGGCCGACCTGGCGGCCGGGCGCGAGCGCCCCTACGGCGACGGAACGCCCCAGAGCCTTGCCGCGGCGAACGCCGAGTCTCTCGCCGTCTTCGGGGAGCGCCGGGCGGAGCCTCTCGCGACGATGATCACGGAGCAGGCCGAGGCGTTCCTGGCCGCTCTGTCGCGCCCTGCGGCCGACGGCCCGGCACCGGCCACGCCCCTGGGGTCGATGGACCGGGCGGTTCTTGCGTCGTACCTGCTCACGCACATGCTCGGCCATGGTTACGACCTGGCTCGCGCTCTGCAGCGTCCGCACATGCTCGATCCGGTGCGCGTGGGCCTGTGCATGCCGTTCATGTTCTCGGTCATGCCGCGTGTCGCGGACCCGGCGGCCACGGCAGGGCTCACGGCCCGTTATCGGATCCGGCTGCGCGGGGGCGAGCCGTTCGGCGTGTCCCTGGCCGACGGCGTCGTGCGGGTGACACCCGAGGCGCCGCCGCGGCGTGCGGACTGCACCATCCTGCTCGACCCCGTCGCCTTCCTGCTCATCGCGCTCGGCCGGCTGAATCCCTGGCGCGCCATCGCTCAGGGGCGGGTGCTCGCCTGGGGGCCCCGGCCGTGGCTGGCCTCCCGCTTCCCGACCCTGTTCACCGCACCCTGAGCCGGATTGCGCGCTTGCCCGGCCGGCGACGCGGGCAGGTCAACCGACCGAGGGTGCGCCCGGGTTCGTCGACGTGCCCCCCTTCACCGTGCGCCCGCCCCGGGGCATCGGCCGAAGCGGCCGGTCAGGACGCGTCCGCCAGAGCCTGCGCATCCGCCTCGGGCTCGGCCGACGCGGTGGAGGCCGTCCGGCCGGAGCCGGCGCCCCGGCTGAGGTGCAGACCGATCACCGACGTCGCCAGGCCCAGTACGGCGGCCGCCCACCAGGCGACACGGAAGTCGTGCCGTGAGGCGGCACCCACGTGGGAGCCGACCACCGCGACCAGGACGGCGACGCCGACCGTGGCCGAGATCTGACGGACCGAGTTGACCAGCGCCGAGCCGGTCGCCGCACGGTGCCCCGGCAGGGCGTGCACACCGGCGGCCACCAGGGTGCCGAGGGCCAGACCGACACCCGTACCGGTCATGAGCTGGCTGGGCAGCAGGTCACGCAGATAGTCCGGCGAGACGGACGCGAAGCACGCGCGCCAGACCATGCCGGCGGTGAACAGGAAACCGCCCGCCGCGACCAGCGGACCGTGCCCGAAGCGCTGCGCGGCACGGGCGGTCAGCAGGGTGACGACCGGCACGAGGGCGGGACCGGGGACCAGGGCGAGCCCGGTGCGCAGCGCGCTCCAGTGCCAGACCTCCTGGCACCACAGCACGTTCGACAGCAGCATGATCGCGAAGGCGACGCCGAACACGAAGGAGCCCGCGTTCGCCGCTCCGAAGCGGGGCAGCCGCAGCAGGTGCAGCTCGAACAGCGGGTGGGGGTGCCGCAGGGACCTGAGGACGAACGCGGCGCCGCCGATCACCGCGACGGCGAGGAGCAGTACGGTCCTGCCGCTCGTCCAGCCCCAGTCGGGCGCCTGCACCAGTGCGCCGGACAGTGCCGCGACCGAGGAGACGACCAGCAGGGCACCGAGGAGGTCGGGCAGCGGTCCGGCCTCACGGGCGGCCGGCCTGGGCAGGACCGCTCGGCCGACGAGGAGCGCCGCGATGCCGATGGGCAAGTTGACGGCGAAGACCCACCTCCAGTCGGTCTCGACCAGCAGGCCACCGGCGACGGGCCCGGCGGCCGCGGCGAGACCGCCGACGGCAGCCCAGCTCCGGGTGGCGTGGGTACGGCGCTCGGCCGGCACGGTCGCCAGCAGCAGGGCGAGGGACGTCGGGATCTGAGCGGACGCCCCCACCGCCTGCAGCACCCGGGCCACGACGAGGGTGCCCAGGTCCGGGGCCAGGGCACAGCCCAGCGAGGCGAGGGTGAAGACGGCGATCCCGGCGAGGAAGACCGGTCGCTGGCCTATGCGGTCACCGGCACGTCCGGCCACCACCAGCAGCGCGGCGAGGGTGATCGCGTACGCGTTGAGGACCCATGAGAGCGAACCGAGGGTCGCGCCCCTGCCGCCTGCCGAGAAGGTCTCCCCCATGGCAGGGAGCGCGACGTTGACGATCCACAGATCGAGGTTGGTCATGAAGACGGCCACCAGGACGACCAGAGTGGCCGCGCGGGGGTGCTTTGAAAATCGAAGCATCATGGGCATGGCACAAGGCAAGCACGACATGGTTTGAAAATCAAACCTTGGTGGGGCGATACTGGGAGCGTGACCAGCCGCATCGATCCCCAGGACATGACCGGACGCCCCTGCTCGCTCGCCGCCGCCCTGCAGGTCGTCGGCGACCGATGGGCGCTGCCGGCGATCCGCGAGGTCATGCTCGGCAACCACCGGTTCCGGCAGATCGCCAGGAACACCGGCGCCCCCACGGACCGCCTGGCGGCGCGGCTGAAGGCGCTGGTGGAGAACGGTGTCCTCGAACGGCGCCCGCTGCCGGACGACGCACGCCACAGCGGTTACCACCTGACGGAGGCGGGGCGCGACCTGGCGGGCATCACCCGCGAGCTCATCGGCTGGGGCGACCGCTGGGCCGTCACCTCGCCACCCGTCCGATTCCTTCACGGGGACCACGAACTCGTCACCCACACCGTCTGCGAGACCTGCGGCGAGCAGGTCCACGCCGCGGACGTCCACCGGGAGGAGACGGTCCCCGGCTGGGACCGGTCGGGCCCGGTGCAGGAGCCGTAGACCGTGAAGTGACGGTCAGACCGTGGGCTGACCGTCGACCGGCGTGCTGCGGACCGGGCGGATCGAGCATGCCCGCTGTGCATGAACTCCGCGCCGCCCGTGGCGAAGACCGCCGACCGGACACGGCCCGCACGCTGTCCGACCTGCCCAGGGATGCGCACACGGTTTTTGGGACACGCTTTACACGACACGTGCAACTGCGACCCGGCTTACGCTGTCTGACAGAAAGTCGGGCCCATCAGGGGCCGAGGAGCGCGAGAGAGCGGGGCAGAGCGTGGGACGGCGCAAGGGCAGCATAGGGATCGCACTCGTCACGGGAGCGGTGCTGGTGGGCGCGAGTGCCTGCGGCGGAGGCGGCAGTGACAAAGCGAGCGGCGGCGACGCGAAGACGTCGGGCAAGCCGGGTGCGAGCGCCTCTCCCTCACCGACGAAGCCCGCGGGCCCGCCGATGCTGCTGGAGACGATCACCCCGCAGAACGGAAACACGGTCGGCGTGGCCATGCCGATCTCGGTGGTCTTCACGAACCCGGTGGCGGCGAAGGCACGGGCCACGGTCGAGAAGCACATGAAGGTGAGCACCTCCCAGCCGGTGGCCGGCGCCTGGCACTGGTTCGGTGACAAGCGCGCCGACTGGCGGCCGAAGACGTACTGGCCCTCCGGGACGACGGTGAAGGTCGACGCCGATCTGACGGGCGTCGGCAACGGCAACGGCCGCTACGGCGTGCACAACTACACGCACACCTTCAAGGTCGGCGACGACGTGCGCGCGGACGTCTCGGTGACCGGCCACACCATGAAGGTGACCCGGAACAGCAAGCTGGTGCGCACCCTGTCCATCAATGCGGGCAGCCCGCAGTACCCGACGTGGAACGGCACGATGGCCGTCATCGACAAGCAGGAGAAGGTCCACATGACCTCCTGCAGCGTCGGCATCAGCTGCGACAAGGGCAGCCCCAACTACTACGACCTGACGCTGCCCTGGGACGTCCACCTCACCCAGTCCGGCACCTACGTGCACTACTCGACCGGTGACCCCAACCCGGGCAGCGGAAGCGCCCGCGGTTCGCACGGCTGCGTCCACCTGTCCATGTCGGACGCCAAGTGGTTCTACGGCCAGGTCAAGCAGGGCGACCCCGTCACCATCACCGGCTCGTCGCGCGCCAAGGCCTCGCCCGACAACGGTTACGCCGACTTCAACCTGGGATGGGACCAGTGGCTCGCGGGCAGCGCGTCCGGGGAGGGGACGAGCTCGGCGCTGTGACGCGCTGCGGTGCCGGCGCCCATCGGCGCGCCATGACGTCGGCGCGCGACGACGTCGGCGGCGAGGTCACCGTCGTACCGCCTTCGGGCCGGCCGGAAACGGCCGGCCCTTCGGCGTATCCGGCTCCTCCCGGGTCACGGGTCTGTCGTCACTCGGCCTGCCCCCGTTCGGGGTCGTCCGGTCGGCGGTCGAGGTAGGCGTCGAGCGCGGCGGCACCGGTGAGCAGGGCGCGGCCGCGGGCCGAGAGGCGGGCGTGCCAGTCGCGCAGCGTCGATTCCAGGGGTGCGACGCCGCCGGCCGAGCGGACCTGGACGATCACCGGGGCGATCTGCTCCAGCAGGTAGCCGCCTCGTCTGAGCTGGTGGACGAGCAGGGCGTCCCGCACGTCGGCCGCGCTGTAGACCCGGTAGCCCGTGCGCGGGTCGCGACTCGGTCGGACCAAGCCGGCGCGTTCCCATGTGCGCAGGGTGGCCGGGCGGATGCCGAGCCTTGTCGCCAGCGGACCCACGAACGTGTCACCGCGTTCCTGCGGTACGGGCCCGAGGTCGCGCAGCGCGCCTTCGACGGCCTGGAGGGTGCGGCGGTCCTCGAGGAGCTGGGCGTGGCTTTCGTCGATGAGCCGAAGAGCGTCCTCCGTCGAGCCCCGGTTGATCGACTGCATGATCGCGGTGGCCGTCTGGTGGCCGTGGCCGGGCACGAGGGCGAGGAAGGCGCGCAGCGCCCGCGCGTGCAGCGGCGCGTAGGTGCGGTAGCCGTGCGGAGTGCGTTCGGCGCCCGGCAGGATCCCGGCCGCCTCGTAGTTCCTGACCGCCTGCGTGGACAGGCCGTGCGCACGCGCCAGATCGACCGGCCTGAGCCGACCACCGGATTGAGGGTTCTGCCTCACTGTCCTGCCGATTTCGGGGAAAAGTTTCAACCGAAGGTTCAACGATACCGTTGAATGCATGACCGCTGCTATCAATGACGCCGCCCAAGTCGTCGACGCCGCCGCCGTGATGGGACTGCTGCCGACGCGGCCGCGGCTGCTCGCCCTGGGTGAGCCCACCCACGGCGAGGATCTTCTGCTCGAGGTGCGAAACGATGTCTTCCGGCAACTCGTCGAGGAGGCGGGCTACCGGACGATCACGATCGAGAGCGACTGCATGAGGGGCCTGGTCGTGGACGACTACGTCACCTCGGGAGCCGGCACCCTCGACGAGGTCATGCAGCGCGGCTTCAGCCACCCGGAGATCGGGCTCGGCACGTCCGCGGCCAACCGCGAACTGGTGCGCTGGATGCGCGCGTACAACGACGGACGGCCCGAGTCGGAGCGGGTGCGCTTCGCCGGTTTCGACGGGCCGCTGGAGATCTCCGGTGCCGAGAGCCCCCGAGACGCCCTCACCGCGCTTCACGCCTACCTCACCGCCCGGGTGGACTCCGGCTTGCTCCCCTGCACCGCCGAAACGCTGGACCTTCTGCTCGGCGCCGACGAGCGGTGGACCGATCCCGCGGCGATGACGGACCCGTCCCGGTCAGTGGGGCGGACGCCCGAGGCCACGCGACTGCGGCTGCTCGCCGGCGATTTGGTTGCTCTGCTCGACACGCAGCTGCCCCACCTGGTCGCGGTCTCCTCGCCGGACGACTGGGACCGGGCACGCATGTACGGCCGTACCGCCACCGGACTGCTGCGGTACCACTTCTGGCTGGCCGACACGTCACCGGGCCGCCTCGCTCAGCTGCTGGGCGTGCGGGCGTCGATGATGGCCGCCAACCTGCTCGCCGCCGCCGAGCGGGGCCCGGCGCTTGTGTACGCCCACAACGGCCATCTCCAGCGGAACAGGAGCGGGATGGAGATGAGCGGCCTGCCGTTGCAATGGTGGAGTGCGGGGGCGATCGTCGGCGCTCAACTGGGCGAGGAGTACGCCTTCTTGGCCACGGCTCTCGGCACGATCCGGCACCGGGGGGTGGACACCCCGCCCCCGGACACCGTCGAAGGGCTTCTGTACGCGCTCCCGGAGGACCGGTACGTCGTCGACACCCGCCGGCTGGACGCCGCTCTCGGCGGCGCGACGCCCGTTCCCCGCGTGTCCCCGTGGTTCGGCTACGCCCCGCTGGACCCGGCCCACATGACGGGCCATGACGGAATCGTGTTCGTCAAGGACGCCCTGCCGAGGTAGACGGTGAGGGCCGGCGCCCTCGCAGCGTACGGCCCTTCGCCTCGGCAGGCCGGCGCTGCCACCGGCCTGGCGTCCTCGCCCCCGGCCCGGGGCGGCACCTGGTCAGCCGATCGTGAGCTGCCATCTGGCCTCTCCGTCGTGCCACTCGTCGGTGGGGCTGAGTCCCGATGCGGTGGCCACGGCGGCGGATGCCTCGTGGTCCGGGTGGATGTGGGCGACGACCGTGTGCACCGGGTGCCCGCGGAGCCAGGCGACCAGGCCCCGGGCGGCCTCGGTGGCGATGCCCCGCCGTTGCCAGGGAGTTCCCACGACCCAGGCGATCTCCGCGGTGGCTCCGCGGTCGTCGGCGGTGATCGTCGCCTGTAGCGTGCCGGTCGGACAGGCCGGGTCGCGAAGCCGGATCACCCAGTTGCACCAGGCTTGGGCAGGGTCGGGCGAGCCGGCCGCCCAGCGGTCGTAGCGGGCGCGCAGGGCCTCGGCACTCTCCGGAGCGCCTCCGATGAAGGTGTGCAGGCCGGGGTCGGACAGCACCTCGGCCATCTCGTCGGCGTGCTCGCCCCGCAGGGGAAGCAAGGTCAGCCGGGCGGTGTGGATGGGTTCCGGCCTGACAGTGATCACGGTGCCTCCTGGTGGAAACGTTCGACGAGTATGCCGCGTCGATCCCGCAGTGGGGCGGGGGCGGCGGTCGCCGGGTGAGGGTGGGACTTCACCGCTTGCCCTCACCGGCCACAGCCGCCGTGTCACACGTCGATCCGCTCGAAGATGTGCGGGTACGACACGATGTCGTCGGGGAACTCGGCCGCCATGCGCTGGAACTCCGGGCTGCCGAACGCCGTGGCGAGCGCCTCGGTCGACTCCCAGACCGCGACGTTCATCAGGAGCCGGCTGTCCGCCGTTCCCTTGTGCATCTGCAGGGAGACGAATCCCGGCTGAGCCTTCATGAAATCCGCCTGCCTTCGGAAGAGAGCCAGGAATGCCTCCGTCCTCTCCTTCGGGACGAGGAAGGTGTTGGCCAGGACGATGGGTCCGGTCTTCTCCTTGAACTGCGCGAACATCGGCGTATTCGGGTCCAGGCTCTGCAGCTTGGCCATCTTCGGCACTTCCTCTCGCTGTCGGTTGTCCCACGGCACCGAGGCCGGACACCGCCGTGCCGGGGCCGGCGACGCTCACGACGCTCGCTCGTCCGTAGCGGTACTGCCTTGTCAGGACCGTTCCATCGTCCTGGCGTCGGCAGGCCGTGAAGTCAGCCGCAGCTCCCGTTCCGAGGGGCGACTTCGGTCGGACCGCGCGAAACCGTGTCAGACCTGGGGATGACGCCGGACCCTACCGATCGTCCCGTGCGGCGAGCCGTTCGGCGGTCTCGGTCTTGACCGTCTCGTGCAGTTCGACCGATGTGAAGCCGAGATCGCGCAGGATGCGCGCGGCCGGGCTCCCCTCGGTGCGGATCAGGCCCAGCAGCGTGTGTTCCGTGCCGACCCGGTCGTGGCCGAGGTCGGCCGATGCACGGCGTGCCTGCTCGATGGCCTCCTTGCTCTCCGGCCGGAACGCGATGTGACCCCGCAGTGCCTTCTCACCGGCCGGCGGCATCGCCTCCTCGATCGCGTCGCGGACGCGTTGCTCCGACCCGGCTTTCGCGAGCAGCATCTCGTACGCGAGGCCCTGCGGTTCGCCGAGCAGGCCGAGCAGCATGTGTTCGGTGCCGATGGAGTCGTGCTTGTGGGTGCGGGCGGCCTCCTGCGCCAGCACGATGCTGTGCCGGTTCAGGTTGGTGAACCGCTCGAAGGGGGCGGGCGCGTGGCGTTGCTGAGCGGCCTGTTTGGAGACTCCGATGGCGTCGCCGATCTGGGTCCAGGACGCGCCGCTCCGCTTGGCCTTGCTGACGTAGTGGTCGATGAGCTGGTCGCCGAGGTCGGACAGGGTCTGGGCGCGAAGTCGCGCCTCGCTGATGCGGGCCAGCTCGCCGGCGTCGGGGAGTTCCTCGTCGAGCCGGGCGATCAGGTCGGCGAGGCTGATGTCGAGTGGACTCATGCGTCAACTTTAAATTGACGACCAGTTGCCGTCAACTTGTAATTGACGCTCGTTGCCGACCGGTTGGGCCCCGGTGGCCTCTGGACCGATTCCGGAGTGAGCACCGGGGGAACTCGGCCCCGCATGATGCAGAGCATTGTGCGCGGCGGCGTGGCAGGCGCCGCCGGGACGACCGTACTGAACGCCGTGACCTACGCCGACATGGCCTTGCGCGGCAGACCCTCGAGCCAGGCGCCGTCCGAAACCGTGGACAGGATCAGCCGACGGGCCGGCCATCCGGTCCCGGGATCGGAGGAGACCCGGGAAAACCGGCTCTCCGGCCTGGGTGCGCTGTCGGGCATCGCGGTCGGCTGCGGCACCGGGGTGGCGGTGGCGCTGCTGCGCCGGGCCGGCATCCGCATGCCCTGGTGGCTGGGCGGCATGGCCACCGGGGCCCTGGCCATGGCCGCGAGCGACGTGCCGATGGCGGGACTGGGCGTGAGCGACCCGACGACCTGGTCGGCGAAGGACTGGACCTCGGACGTCGTGCCGCACCTGATGTACGGCCTGGTGACCTATGGGGTCGTGACGGCCTCCGACCCCGTGCCGTGAGGCGCGTGCGCCGCTCCGGCGGGTACCGGGAGGCCGGCGGTGCGGGTGCTTCAGCAGCGTGCTTCAGGAGCGGGTGAGGAAGTCCGCCAGGAAGGGCGCACGCGGGCGACCACCCCGGCCACCGCCGCGCATTGAGTCGGCAGGAACATGCCATAAGCTGCCCTGATGAGCGGCGTGATCGACTACGGCAGGTTCGCAGAGCGCCTCAGGAGCGTGATGCCACGCTGGGGCGAGCGCGACCGGATGTCTCCGGACGAGTTCACCGCGCACCTCGCCGACACGGCACCGCGGTGGGAACTCCTGCGGCGCTTCCAGGAGGAGTGGGGCTACGAGGTCCCCGGGGACGCCGTTCCGTGGCGACGCTGGTCCGAGAACGAACACCAGGAGTACCTGCGTCGCCTCGAGGGCGAGGAGGCGGGCGAGGGAGCCGAGGACCCGTTCGAGAGCGTGGACCTGAGCCTGCCGGTCCCGGCCGCGCTGGACGAGTGGTGGGAGCTGCCGTTCAACTCCTTCACGCACAGCCCACGCCTGTACTGGACGAACCCCGAGTACCCGCCGACGCTGCGCCCCGACCCGGGCGGATACGGCGCCGCGGGCGCGCTGCCCGACGACTCGCCCCTCGTGCCTGCCGGTGCCGACCGCCGGATGTGCGTGTTCAAGGCCGAGTACCAGTACTGCAACGAGTGGGGGTATGCGGCGGCCGAGGCAGGTCTGCCGGATCCGCGGGTGCTGGTCAGCGTCCACGAGGAGGGGTGGGTGCTCCAGGCCGGGTCCCTCTCGGAGTTCTTCCTGCAACTCGCCGTGCAGCGGCTGCCCTCCCACTTCGGCTGGACGGTGTACGGCGACGACGACACCGACCGGATCGTGACCTGGGTCAGGGGCGAACTGCCCACGCTGGGCCTCCAGCCGTGGCGTGAACTCGGCCAGCACATCACCGTGTACGGCGCACCCGACGCGCTCGTGTTCCATGACACGGGGAACGGCGACTTCGCGTTGACGGTGCACGGCCGCACCGCCGAGGCGCTGGAGGCGCTGGGCGCCCGCATGGGCCTCGACTGGTCCGACCGGATCATGACCCCCAGTGCGGTGGAGGAGGCCCCGAAGCCGATCGCGTTGCAGGCCGGTGACACGGACGACAGCGGCCGCTGGACGGTGCTGTCGAGTACGCCGGAGCCCATGGAACCCGGCGCCGGGACATCCCCGGCGAGCGACGGGGCCTGCTCCCGGACCGCGTCCGGAACACTGGCCGTCAGCAGCGACGAGGACGGTACCCTCCGCGTGCGCCGGCTCGACGGTGACGCCGCCCCCCTCCTCACCGACCCGCAGGCCGGCCCCGCAACGGCCCTGGCCTGTATCGAACTTCCGGGCGAGGGGCCGCTGATCGCGAGCGGGCACCGTGACGGGACGCTGTACCTGTGGACGCCGGAATCCGGCGAAGGCCCGCTCCAGGTGGCGCGTCAGCGCCCGGAGCTCACCGGGCTCGCGCTGACCATCACGGCCACCGGGACGGTCCTCGCGGCGTGCTGGCCCGATGACGTGGTGGCGCTGTGGGACATGGCGTCGGGCGAACGCGCCGACCTCGACCTCGGCCCCGGCATCACCGGGGTCCGCCTCGACGCGGATCTGCGTCTGACGGTCGGTGGCCCGAGCGGGCACGCCGTCGTCCAGCTCGACGCGGGCGCCCTCTGGCCGGCTCGCGAACTCATGCTGCGGGTGGTCTCCTTCGAGGACGCCGCCTGCGCGAGGGACAGCGACCCGGAGGTCATACCCCGGCACCTCGCCGAGCTGCTGTCCCATCGCGTCGACGACGCGCGGCGCGCGATCGCCGGGCTGGACCTGCTCCTGGCCCCCGAGAGAGGGCTGTGCTCGGCCGCGGTGCTGGCCTTCGTCTACCTGACGCAGATCGGCTCGGCCGTCGGAGTAGGCGCACCCCCCTGTCACGTCCGGCGCCGGGTGCTCGGCCTGACCCTGCGCGTCGTACGGGCGATGGAGGCGGGCGAGGGGCACTGGCACGCCGTCGCCCGCCAGATGCTCGGGGAACTCCCGCCCGTCCTCTTCGACATGATGGAGGAGGACGATCCCGCCACGCGTACGGCCGGCGCACTGCTCGTCGCGACGCTGCGGGAACGGGGCGAGAGGGCCGACGCGCTGCTGCGGGCGCTTGCCGCCGGTGATCCCGATCCGGAGGTCTCCGCCGCGGCCGCGCTGGCGCTGGGCGACGCCACCGCCGTGAACGCGCTGGTCTCGGCCGGCTGGGCGCGGGCGGATCTGGACCCCTCACCGCGCGAACGGTGACGCGATCAGCTTCGCCTGATGACGCATCACCGGCCATACGACTGCACCGAGTTGGAACCTATTAGACCGTTGAACATTCTCTTAACGGTTCTCGGCCCTGTGGTTGACTACCGTCGTGTTGCCTGAATCCGTCTTCACGACCCAAGAGCTGCCGGCGAGCGACCGTTTCGAGGCGTGGACGGAGCAACTGGGGCGTACGCACGCGCCGATGCACCTGAGCAGCGAGCACACCGCCGACTACCGGGGGTACCAGCGCGTGATCGGACTGGGCGACGTGACGGTGTGGCCCGCGACCTTCGACCATCTGGTCTTCCGCCGGACGCCGAGGCTCGTGCGCCAGTCCGACCCCGAGGTGTTCCACCTGTCCCTGCTGCGGCGCGGCGACGGCGCGGCGAGCTGGGGGCAGGAGCAGGTGGGGTACCGGATCGACGACTTTCACGTGAATTACTCGTCCCGGTCCTACGAGATATCCACCGGGCCCGACCCGGTCACCATCATCGGCGTGGAGATCCCGCGCGCCGCGGTGGATCTCCCCGCGGGCCGGGCGTGCGGGGTGGTCGGGCGGCGGATCTCCGGACGCGAGGGCATGGGCGCGCTGCTCGCGGGGATGCTCGTGCAGCTGACCTCGGACACCTCCTCCTATCAGGCGGCCGACGCCGCACGGCTGGGCCGGGTCGTCACCGATCTCGTCACCGCCGTCTTCGCCCACGCCCTGGACGCGGAACCGCAGTTGGCACCCGAGACGCACGCCCGCGCCCTGGTCCTGCGCGTCAAGTCGTTCGTCCGGCGGCATCTGGGCGATCCGGACCTGACCCCCGCGAAGATAGCCGCGGCCCACCACATCTCACGCAGCTACCTCTATCGGCTCTTCCAGAACGAGGGGCTGACCGTGGCCTCGTACGTACGCGAACAGCGACTGGCCAACGCCCGACAGGACCTCATCGCCCCCGGTCTGCGCCGACTCCCCATCCACGCCATCGCCGCACGCTGGGGCTACCCCCGCCCGGGCGACTTCACCCGGGCCTTCCGCGCCGCGCACGGCATCACACCCAGCGAGCTACGGGATCAGGCGCTGGACCGAACCGCCGTGGACGGTGCGCACATCGACGTGGACGCTGTGCGAATGACACCCCCCGACGCACACGAACATCATTGACCCCGGTCGCTCAACAGGCCGCGTGCCCGAAGCGAGCCAGGGCCACGGGGGTGCCCTGGACTCGCCCACAGCACGACGGCACCCCAGCGCCGGCGGCGTCGATCCCCGTCAACGGACGGACGTCGCCGGCGCCTGAACGTTTTCGAAGCCTCCGGCGTCACAGCGGTGACCGACCGATGGGGGCCATCATGCTCGACGGACATTCCGTTGCCCGCTTTCTGTCCGCTGCCGCGGTGGCGGCGACCCTGACATGCCTCACCACCGCATGTGAAGCCGGTACGTCGCCGCCCTCCGAGATCGCCGGGGGACGTGAACGCGGGCACGCCGGGGCACAGCACACCACCCGGTGGAAGGAGCCTGCCTCGTACACCTACACACTCACGTCCACCTCGGACGTCCTGGCGGGGACGTTCCGGGTCGAGGTCCACGGCGGCAAGGTGACGAACGCGGTCGGGCTGGACGAGGACAGCCGGCGTCAGGTGCGCGATGCACGCGTCCCCGTACCCACGATCGGTGAGCTGCTGAAGAGGCTGGAGAAGGCTCGCAGCGACGGCGCGGACACGGCCGAGGCGCAGGTGGCGGCCGACGGGCACCCCCTGCGGATCTCACTCGACGGGGACAAGAACGCCATCGACGATGAGGCCCTCTACGTCATCAGCGCGTACGAACCGGCGCCGTCAGCCGGTTAGGGGGATCATCGGCATCCCTCCGCGGGCCGGCGCCGGCGGGCATGGAAACCTGTCGGCATGGAAACGTTCAGGGCCAGGCTGGAGGGTGCGGGCGAGTGGTGGTCCGCCGCCATCGAGGAGGCCCAGGAGGGGCGCTGGGTCCGTAGTGCCGTGGAGCGGCAGGTGATGACGGACATCAGGGCGGCCACCAACGCCCTGCATGGCGGCCGGCCCGCACCGTTCACCGAGGACTCGTGGCACGTGCGGATCGGGAGGATCGCCAACTGGGCCGGTGTGCTCCGGCTGGCCGCCCGGGCAGGCGGGTGGGAACTCCGACCCGTCGTCGGGCACAGTCCGACGCACCCCGCGGGCATGGCCGAGCTGCTGTCCGGAATCTATGCGATCGGAGAGCAGGGCGAGATGTGGATGACGCGGCTCCGAGAGGGCAAGTCGCCACCGGAGAAGGAGATCGCCCAGGCCGAGGGTTTCCTGACCGGACCGGGGTCCATCGAGGATCTCGAGCTGTTCTTCTACGACTGACGGCCGGAACGAGCGGGCGCCCGCGTGTGTCTTGCCTCTGGATGAGGCGTAGGGAATGCTTTGTCGGCCGCGACCGACCGGCGCGGCAATTGGCATGTACCTGACAGTCAATGGGGGGTCCCCAGACATGTTCTTCCTGCCACGGCGTAGCCGGCCCGCCCCCCGCGCCCGCCGGCGTTCCGCGGGCACGATCTCCGTGCTCGGCGCACTCGTGCTGACGCTGGACCTGTTCACCGCCTCCCCGCAGGCGTCGGCCTTCGACCTGCCCTGGTGGCCGGGGCCGTCGACACCGGCGTTCAACAGCCTCACCAGCGCGAGCAACCCCGACTGGATGGGGCGGCTGCCCGACTCCACGGGTCTGGGACGGATGTCGATCCCGGGGACCCACGACACCATGGCCGTCCACGGTGGACTCG